>PFBP01000049.1:8097-8274 GCA_002778535.1 Candidatus Kuenenbacteria bacterium CG10_big_fil_rev_8_21_14_0_10_36_11 | reverse complement strand
CATCTTTATCGTTTGATTTTACATTTAATAACCAGCCGTATCTTTGCCCGCCCTGATTGTCGCCGCCGCCTAAATTGTAAAACTTGGTCACAAAAGTCATTTTGCCTTTGTTAGCATCATGAGTTTCCTGGTTATATTCTTTTTGCTCATGCCAATAATTGTCCGGCTCGTCACTGA
>PFBP01000049.1:0-8049 GCA_002778535.1 Candidatus Kuenenbacteria bacterium CG10_big_fil_rev_8_21_14_0_10_36_11 | reverse complement strand
AAACATTATAATCTGGCTTGTAAGCCGCCGGATAAGAGCACCCGAGGCCGGTTAAAATACAATGGTAATTGGGCTCATCTTTTTTGCGGACATAATAATCAGGCTTGCCAGCTGAATCATTATCCTTGCGGCCGGTTTTGCCACCGGTTTGGTCAGCGGAAAAATCCATACCCTGATCCAAAATCATAAAATCCAAAAGCATTTTTGCTCTGTTTTTTACAGCCGTGTTGGTGACAAAATCATAAAGCTGAATGTAAGCATTGATATGCGCCCAGCCATAATTGCGGCTGTCGCCTTCATAGTCTTCAAAATTATTTCTAACATACCAATCAGTATGGTACATTAAATAATCTTCCAAAAACTGAAACAAGCTCGGATAACTGCCGCCTTGAGTATAACTGCGGCCATTGTAAGTAAAATTTTTCCAACCCCAAGGTTCAGCCCCGCCATAGTCATAATGATTATAAATAAAACCGCCATTAAGAGACGGGTTGTCCTGTAGAAAAAGATAAAGTCCGGCTGTATATTGCAAGACCTGATTAAAATTCGTCACACCATCGTCATCACGATTACCACCAATGCCGTTAAAAGCAGAATTTTTTGGATCATTGCGCAACAGGATTACTTCCTGCTCATATTTTTGATAAATTTTATCGCGGTTGCTCGCGCCGATATTCGGATGTTTCATAGCTCGGTAAGCCGCGGCATTGACTTCACAAGTTTCCTGGCAGGAATGATCAGCCCAGCCCAAAGAAGGATTGGATCCCAAAAGCAGGTTCACCCCGTTGGTTATATTGACTGTTTCGTTTCTTTCCAGCCAGGACCACAAGCCTTGATACTCATGATCTAAATGTACATTAAAAAAAGCGCCATCGTCATTCAGATATTGCTGTTTGCGTTGATCAAAGGTCGTTGTTCCGCCGCCATTGGTGCGCATAAATTCTTCATATGGAGACGCTAAGGCCGCTATTCTGACCGCATACTCCCCAGCTACTTTTTCATTTTTTATATCTTGATAAACATAATCAGAAAATTTATTTTTTAACCAAGGATTAAAACCAATTAAATTTAAAAAATTAAAAAAAATGCCAACAAAAACTATTAGCCATAAAGCGACAGCAGGATAAATAATGCAATTGGATTTTTTTTTCAAATTTTCTGTTATCCACTTTTCTATTTCCATGCTTAAATTATATCAAAATCAGAAAGTAATTAAAAGCCAAATGTTTGCTAAAAAAACGCTTTTAAATTATGATGAACAAGAAGAGACCAAAATTTTTATGTCTTTAAAAATTATTGACCCAGAGATTTTTAATTTAATTAAAAAAGAAGAACAACGTCAAAAAGAAAAACTGACGATGATTCCTTCGGAAAATTACGCTTCGCCCACGGTGCGCGAAGCCTTGGCTTCTGTTTTTACTAATAAATATTCTGAAGGTGAGCCAGGCAAAAGATATTATCAAGGCAATGAATTTGTGGATGAAATGGAAAAGTTAGCTAATACGCGGGCATTAAAAGTTTTTGGCTTGTCAAAAGAAAAATGGCATGTTAATTGTAAAGCTGTTTCCGCCAGTATTGCCAACTTGGCAGTGATTACTGCGTTATTAGAGCCGGGCCAAAAAATTCTCTCCATGGATTTAACCCATGGCGGGCATCTTTCCCATGGCTGGAAACTTTCTTCTGGCAAACCAATAGCTTTTTCTTCAAAAATTTTTAATATCAGTTATTATGGCGTGGAAAAGAACACACAAGTTTTTGATTATGATAAAATTTTAAAATTAGCCAAAAAAGAAAAACCGCAATTATTGATTTCCGGCGGTACTGCTTATGCCAGAGATATTGATTATAAAAAAATGGCAACGATTGCCCACGCTGTTGGTGCCTATTATCTGGCTGATGTGGCGCATGAAGCAGGACTTATTGCTGGCAAGGTTTTAAAATCTCCTTTCCCACACGCTGATGTAGTGACTATGTCTACGCAAAAAACTTTGCGCGGTCCCAGAGGCGCAATTATTATTTGTAAAAATGAATTTAAAGAAAAGATTGACCGCGCTATTTTTCCTGGGCTTGAAGGAGGTCCGTTTGATAATGTGATTACCGCTATTGCAGTTTGTTTGAAAGAAGCAATGTATCCTGCTTTTAAAAATTATGTCAAACAGATAATTAAGAATGCTAAAATCTTGGCTGATGAATTGAAAAAATACGGTTTTAATTTAATTTCCGGCGGCACGGATAAACATTTGATTTTGATTGATTTACGACACAATGTTAGGCTGGGTTTTAAAACCCAGCCTAACCCAAACGATTTAAACGGTCATGATGCTGCGGTTCTCTTGGATCAAGCCGGCATTGTCTGTAATAAAAATACAGTGCCATTTGAAACAGGCACCCCATTCCGGCCATCTGGCATTCGTCTTGGCACGCCAGCACTTACTACTCGCGGAATGAAAGAAAAAGAAATGAAACAGATTGCGAAGTGGATAAAAGAGGTTTTGATAGACGGGCGAGATACGAAGGAGGTGTTAAGAGAAGTGAAGAAAATGACAAGGCGATTTATGATTTAAGATTTATGAGTAAAATAATTTTAAATGGCAAATTTGAAGCTGAAAAAATTATTAAAGCATTAAAGCATAAAAACATAAAAGCAAAAAACAAAATTTCACTTGCTGTTGTTTTAATTGGTAATAATTCAGCCTCAAAACTTTATGTTTCTTTAAAAGAAAAAAAAGCTGCTGAAATCGGCGTCGGGTTTAAGAAATTTTTACTGCCAGCGACCGTGTCTGAAAAAAAAGTTTTAAATTTGATTGATAAATTGAATAAGGATAAAAAGATAACAGGTATTTTAGTGCAATTGCCTTTGCCAAAAAAGTTTAATACGGAAAAAATAATTAGCGCGATTGATGTGAAAAAAGATGTGGATGGGTTTAAGACACGAGAACACGAGAACACGAGAACACGAGAACAAATTATACCGCCGACGATTCAGGCAATTCTTCATCTAATCAAAATGACAAAAATAAATCTCGCTGGTAAAAAAGCAATTATTCTCGCTAATAGTTTTGAATTTGCCGAACCGTTAACAAAAGAATTGGAAAAAAATAAAATTTTGGTAAAAATTTTTGTAGGGGCAATTCATGAATTGCCCCTACAAACAGCGATGTTAAATGTGTTTGACATTATTATTATCGCCCTGGGCAAAAAGCATTTTCTTAAGCCAGAGATGATTAAAAAAAACGCTGTTATTATTGATGTGGGCATTAACAGAATTGGCAAAAAAATTTTTGGCGATGTTCATCCAGATTGTTTTAAAAAATTAAAATACATTTCGCCAGTGCCAGGCGGGGTTGGCCCTCTGACCGTGGCGTATCTGTTTAAAAATTTGTTGCAATTAAATTGTAGGGGCAATTCCCGCCACTTCGGCGGGCAGGCATGAATTGCCTTTACAAAATAAACAAAAAAAGACAGGTCTAGCCCTGTCCCTACGGAATTTTTATTTATCACAAATCAGTCTCTTATTTTTTCAAATAATTTATTTAAGAATTTTTATTATTTTGACTATTCCTTGACCAAATAGACATCTACGCCTTCTTTGGCTTTGCTATCCACTTTTAAACCAATTTCATCACCAGCTTTGGCCGCTGTCACTTCCTGGCCGTCTACTTGCATAGAAGCAACGGTTTGAGTAAAATCAGCGCCATGGCCGACCAGATGAATCTGGTCGCCAGATTTTAAATCGCCTGTTAATTTGATGGCTGCCACTGAAATTTTGTCAAAGTAATGAGTCGCTTTGCCAATAAATTCTTCGGGCATAAAATTATTTTTTTAATAATTGTTCTATAATTTGTTTAAATTCTTCATAAGGCACAGCGCCTGGCACTGACTGATTATTAACAAAATTAGAAGGCGTGCCCTGGACCCCGCTGTCAATGCCTAAATTATAATCAGCCGCGATTTTTTCTTTATATTTTTCATCCTTATAGCAAGTATTAAATTTTTCCGTGTCCAAGCCTAAACTCTGGGCAAATTTGGCAAAACTTTCTGTTGTTAAAGTTGTCTGATTTTTGAAAATCATATCAGCCATTTCCCAGAATTTTCCCTGTTCAGCCGCGCATTCTGAAGCCAAAGCGCCTGGCAAACCTAAAGGATGCGATTGAATAGGAAACTGTTTAAAAATCCAGGCCACCTGGCCTTTGTAATCTGCTACGATTTTATTTAAAGTCTCATGATGCCTGGCGCAATAAGGGCACTGAAAATCTGAAAATTCAAAAATTTTTATGGGTGCGTTTTTATCGCCAAGCACATGATCGGTTTCCGCTATTTTTAAATCAACTTTTATCTCTGGCTGCTCGGCTTGTTCGCCAGCTACCTGCTCCCCATTATTTTGATTGTTGTTGGCTTGATTATTGTTTGATTTTTTGGCCAAACCCAAGCTAAAAAAACCGGCTGTGGAAATAATGGCTACTCCCAAAACTAAACCTAAGAAAAAATTTAATTTTGGCGAATCAGTGATAAATTTTTTTTGTGCGTTGTTAGAGGTTTGTTCTGACATAAGATTATAATTTTAGTTTATATTTAATATTTCAGCTAATTTATTTTTTTGAAATCCGACAATGATTTCTTCTTGGCCGTTTTGTTCAATTATGATGACTGGCACGCCCATCTGGCCTGATTTTTTAATCATTAGTTCGGCCGCGGCTTCATCATTAGAAACATCAGTATCCTCATAGTTGATATGATTATCTGTCAGATATTGTTTGGTCATTTTGCAATAGCCGCAAACAGGGGTGGAATAGATAGTGATTTTTTTTTCTGCCATATTTTGAAAAGAGCGATTGGCTCTGGTTAATTATTAACAAGTAAATTTAGGTTATCACTTTTTTAAAAAATAAGCAAATTTTAAATTATTGCGAATTATGCGAATATAATAATAGTGCGAATAAATTGCGAATAAATTTTGAATTGTGAATAAATTTTGAATTTTGACTTTTTTTAAAAAGTATGCTATACTTATAGCAAATAGGGATAGCGCAATACCCTAAAAATATGAAAATTCGCGTGGTTAATGTCACTCCCCATGAATACAAACTAAAAATCAGGGCCAAATAGCCCTGGTTTTTAGTTATATCAATTTTATTTGCCGGGCTTGCCAATTAGTTCAATCATTTTGGTGAATAAGGCTGGCTCATTGACGGCTAAATCAGCTAAAATTTTTCTGTCCAAAGCAATGTTTTTTGATTTAAACAGATGAATAATTTTAGAATATGATAGATCGTGATTTTTTGCAGCTATGCCCAATTGAATCTGCCATAATCCGCGCCTGACTCTTTTTTTTGCCCGGCGGTCGCGAAAAGCAAACACTCCGGCTTTATTGATGGCTGTTTTGGCTTGTTTAATTAGATTCTTACGGCCCCACATATAGCCTTTGGTTTGGCTTAATACAGCGCGCCGTTTTTTTGTCCTGACATTGCCTCGTTTAACTCTTGGCATAATAGTAAAAGTAATCAGTTAATAATACCAACATACTGGTGATAAAATAACCAACAAGACTCATTTTAATTATAGGGGATCCTGAATCAAGTTCAGGATGACATCTTTTTTAAAAGAAGATGTCATTTTATAAGTCTTAAAATATTTTTTGTGGAATCCTTGGCCACAATCCAGTCATTTCTTTTGCTTCTCGTGGTTTTGCCTGATTCTTTGCTGTTCAAATGATTCTGGCCAGCTTTGCGTTTTAAAAGTTTGCCCTTTTTTGTGGCTTTAAATCTTTTGGTCAATGATTTGATAGTTTTTTGTTTCATAGTATTTAAAAAATAAAATTATTTTGGCGCGATGACAGCTGAAAACTTTCCACCCTGGCGCTGGATAGGCTGCATGACTTTGACATTCTCGCCAAAATATCTGATAAAATCTTCAATTATTTTCTTGGCATTATCAGCGTAAGCGCGCTCCCGGCCTTTTAAAATCAATTCAATTTTTACCTGATTGTTTTCAGTTAAGAATTTTTGCGCCTGATTTTGCCGATTTTCCAAATCGCCGCCTTTGATTTTAAATGATAACCTGATGCCTTTGAGATCTGTTTTTTTGCTGGCTACTTTTTGTTTGTGCGCCAGTTTTTCCTGTTCATATTTAAATTTGCCAAAGTCCATTATTTTACACACGGGCGGATTTGCCACCGGATTGACTTCTACTAAATCCAATTCCAATTCTTTGGCCTGCGCTAAAGCCGCCCTGCTATTTTTGACCCCCACATTTTGGCCATTCTCATCAATCAAAAGAATTTGCGGCACTCTGATCATTTCATTATAGCGAGTGCGCTTTTCTAAAACTGGTTTTCTAAATGATTTGTATCTTCTGATTTGCATAGGTTGGTGGAGGTGGTCGGAATTTCACCGGCGTCTAACAAATAATTTTAAATCTGTCTACAAGTTTAGTTAGCTTTTAAGATTCAGCCAAGGCCTAAAAAACTAACAAAACAGCCTTGGCTTAAGCCCATAAATTCATTAAACAGCCGGGCGTCTGTTTAACTATCTTGCTGAATATAACACCCAATTTAGCTCAAGCAAGAATCAGCTAATTGGATGGCAATAGGTTTTAAGCTACTGCGTAAGCAGGCGCAAAATTAAAAGCGTTGGCTAAATTAACCAAACTTTGTTTTGCCTTGCCTAAAATGTTGGCATTTATATGATGCCTAAAAAGTTTAAAGAGATTTTTAGAGCTCTGCTTGCGAGATTTAAAAAAATCAGCTATCAAATTAAAACACCCCCAGAATATAAATTCAAAAATCAAAATTAAAATTTTAAAGTTTCTTAATTTTTCAATTCTATACTACTAATAAAAATTAAAAGTGTCAAGTTTTTGGGCTTATTTGTCCCCACCAGGAGTCGAACCTGGATTTTGAGATCCGCAATCTCATGTTCTATCCATTGAACTATGGGGACTAGAAAATATAATGTTTTTTCAGCAAATTCGTCTTTTAAAAATGCCTTTTCTGTCATCCTGACGAAAGTCAGGATCCCATGGAATTGCTAAAGCGCTAGGATTCCCGTTCTATTTGCCACTGGCAAATTAGAACTCGCGGGAATGACAAAAATATTATTTTGTAATTTTGTTTTACAATTTCAACACTCTAGCCAATGCTTCGCTTGTTGATTCATTTTCTTTTTCCAAATCCTCGGCTAAATATTTTTTTAAAACTTCCCTGACTTTAAGCGGATTTTGATTTTCTAAAGGAATCATTAAAATCGGTTTGAATGATGATTTAAATTCAAAATAAATATTTTTTACTTCTGGCGGTTCGTATAAAAGCCAGAATTTTTTTATTTCCGCGTAAGGATAAATTTTGTCTTCAATGATAAGCCCTTTTTCTGACAGGGAAAAATTTAAATTTTGCGGTTTTTGATTTTGATTCACAAAAAGAATAATTGCGGCCATGATAATAATTAGGCCAAAAAGAAAATTGGCAGTGAAAATCGCGTAGCATAATAGGCCGAGAAAAAATATACCGGCCCAGACATACCATGATTTTTTCCGGCTGTAGGCGCTATATTCTGGAAACCGCCAGGATAATAAAATGTTTGGGGTCATAAGATTAGAAGTTAAAAATAAAATATAAAATATAGATTCGGTGTCTTTTGGTTAAAATCCGAACTTTCTTTGAGCAAAATCCGGACTGCGAATTCTGAAATCCAATCGCTCGGGCGGGCAAAAAGGAAGGCCTGCCCGCAACGCTTCGCGTAGCGAGGCGGGCGGGGGGTTGGGGGGGAAGGAACCCCGTGTCGCGGCACGGGACAAGCTTTTGCCCGCCCTCGCTTTCCGCCGCCGCCGAATTTCGTGCCAACGAAGTTGGCACGCCGCTTTTAAGTTTTTTCAACCAACTCTTTAACCTGTTCTCTCAATTTTCCCCAAAATTCAATATCGGTCATTCTTCGCACTGTTTCTTCGTCGTTTATGCCTCGCCATTTCGGTTCGCTATATTCTATTGTTTCGCCAACTGCATGAGGAATTTTCATTTTTATTTCTTTCTCATCTTCTTGGTATGCGCCGTCAACT
>PFBP01000006.1:8359-9924 GCA_002778535.1 Candidatus Kuenenbacteria bacterium CG10_big_fil_rev_8_21_14_0_10_36_11 | reverse complement strand
CTTTTTTATCTTTGGGATCGATTAAACTCAAAAAATAAGGAGTAATACGCAAAGGAAACTTCTTTGTAATTTTTAGCAATTCCTCTTTTTCTTTCTTGCTCAAAGGAAAGTATTTTGATAATTCTTCTACCGAAGTAATCGTGTACTTTACCTGTTCCTGCCAAGTTTTATATTTTGGGATATTCATTGATTAAATTTTTAGGATAAATAAATGTTTTGTTTTCTTGCCATCAATTAAAGGGTGGGGTGGGAATAGTGCCTGCAATTACGCCTAACTGGTTATTATGCGAAAACATTTCGTATAAGCGACCTTTTGTTGTTTGTTATACGAATTGTTGGTATAATTAAGACATCTGTTAATAAGTTAATTTTAGACTAGATTTTTAAATTATGCAAACTGATTTTCAAAAGTATCTGGATTTGACCCAAAGAGAACTGCTTTTAAGAAATTACAGCAAAAAAACCATTGGAAGCTACTTGCTTTGCCTTAATGACTATTTTAATTTTTTAAAATCTTTAAACAACTCCAAAGCGATTACTTCTGCGGAAAAAGTCCGGAGATTTTTATCGGTTAAGCAAAATAAAGGCCAATCTGGCCAGACATTGAATGTTTATCTCAACGCCATAAAATTTTTCTATCGTGAAATTCTAAAATCAGGTGAGAAAATAGATCTAAAATTTTCTAAAACCAGTAAAAAACTGCCAGAGGTTTTATCGCGAGAAGAAATTGAAAAATTATTAGCCGCTTTTGAAAAATATTAAAAATCCTTTGTAATATATGCGGCTTTCTAATTTACAAAAACATATTTTACTAGAATGTCTAAGTGTAAAATCAGGCAGGATTTTGCGTGGACGGCTGAATAGATTTTATGATAAAATAGAAAAGAAGCCGAAAATTGAAATGCTGACAAAAATTATTACGCAAAGTATGGAACGCCTTATTGGCAAGGAACTTTTGATTGGCTTTGGCGAGCGCACGAAATACAAATGGTTTATTAAAGAAATAAAACTAACAGTTAAAGGAAAACGAGAAGCGAAAAAATTATTAGGCGAGCAAATGAAGCTGCCATTTAGGTCACAAAAAATACTAAAATACTAAAACACAGAAAACAGAAAAATATTAAATAACTATAAAAAATTATGTTAACCCAATTTTTATTTAAAGTCGTTTATTTTTATCTGATTGGTTTCTTTCTGGCGATTTTGGAAATTCAGATTGAAGGCGAACATGGCTGGGCAGCTAAACTGCCTACTTGGCGGCCGCCCAAAGAATCTAAAATTGCAAAATTTTAATTTTACTTAGCGTGAATTTAATTTTAACTATGATTACATTGAAATTATATCCAAGAGCTTATTAAATAACTTTACATATATGACTAAAAAAATCCTGAAACTTTTAACTGAATCAAAATTAAAATACGAAGTTGTGAAACACAAAAAAGTTTTTACTGCTTATGACGCGGCCGCGACTTTGCATGTTAAATTAAATCAGATTGCAAAAAGTTTGCTGGTAAAAACAAACAAACCCTTGGAGTCTGGCAAAAAACCTTATGCTATTGTGATTG
>PFBP01000006.1:0-8324 GCA_002778535.1 Candidatus Kuenenbacteria bacterium CG10_big_fil_rev_8_21_14_0_10_36_11 | reverse complement strand
AAGTCATGACTACCAAAGATTTGCGGATTACCAAAGTAGAAATTCCCAAAGAAAGTGCGATGAAAACGCATTTTAAGGTTAAGCCAGGCGCGATGTCTGCTTTTGGCTCGCTTTATAAAATTTCTGTTTTTGTTGACAAATCTTTAAAAAATGAAGTGATTTTTTTTTCAGGAGAATTTACCGAAAGCATAAAAATGAAAGTAGTGGATTTTGTAAAGTTGGAAAACGTTAAGGCGGGAAATTTTAGTGTTGCTAAAAAGATTAAGAAAATAAAAAGAAATAAAAAATAATGTATCAAGTCAAACTGGAAAAATTTGAAGGGCCTTTGGATTTGCTTTTGCAATTGATTGAGCAGGCTGATTTGGATATTACTGAAGTGTCAATCGCCAAAGTAGTAGAGCAGTTTATGATTTATTTGGAGCAAGTGGAAGAGAAAAATCCGGAAGAATTGGCTGATTTTTTAGTGGTGGCGGCGAAACTGCTTTTGATTAAATCTCGTGCGCTTTTGCCAAATTTATCTTTAGGCGACGAAGATGACGGTTTAAATTTGGAGAGCCAGTTAAAGATTTACAAAAAATATTATGATGCTTCAAAAATTATAGAAAAAATATTGGCTGAAAAAAAAGTTTTGTTCACGCGCGAAAAAATTCCTGTGGATGTGGAAGTGATTTTTAATCCGCCGGAAAGTTTAACAGGCGAAAAACTTCAGAAAATATTTTTAGAGATATTGAAAGAAATAGAGCCGATTATTCGACTGCCGAAAAAATCAATGCTCCGCGCGATTTCCATCAAAGAAAAAATTGAAAACATCAGAAATAGAATTTTCAGCGCTCTTTCGCTGAATTTCAAAGATTTAGTTGCCGAATCAAAAAATCGCACTGATGTAATTATTACTTTTTTAGGCGTGTTGGAATTGGTAAAGCAAAGAGTGGTCATAGTAAAACAAGATAGTATGTTTGAGGAAATTATCATAGAAAAATTATGATCAGAAAACAAATTGAATCTCTTTTATTTTTGTCCAACCGGCCTTTGTCAATCAAAAAACTGGCCGAATTGACCGAGCGTTCTAAAACAGAAATAGAAACTGTTTTGGAAACTTTAAAAAAAGAATACAATGAAAGCGAGCGCGGTATAAAAATAATATTTAATGATGACCGGGTGCAAATGACAACCACGCAGGAATCCTCGGCTGTGGTGGAGAAATTTTTAAAAGAGGAATTAACTGGCGAAATGACTCGGCCGCAACTGGAAGCATTGACAATTATCGCGTATAGAGGGCCAATCACAAAAATGGAATTGGAACAAATCCGCGGTGTGAATTGCTCTTTGATTTTAAGAAATTTGGCTATGCGCGGTTTAATTGAAAGCAAATTAGACAGAAAAATCGGCGCTAATGTTTATGAAGTCACTTTGGATTTTACGCGCTATTTAGGACTCACCAATACCAAAGAATTGCCTGATTATGAAAGATTATCAAAACATGAAACAATTGAGGAAATGCTGAATTGTAGCTCCTGATTTTAGTCAGGATTTATCCGAGCTAAAGTTCGGAGTTACAAAATATTGGCGGCTTTTATGCTTGTTTTTTTATTTTCTAAAATTTGCTAAAAATCCGCGGATTTAGTAGAATGAATTATAATTGATTTATGATTTATGATTTAAGATTTAAGAATAAGAAAATAAATGAAAAAATTTTGACTTATATTTCATAAATCGCAAATTTTTTTATGTTTAACCTTCCAGAAAAAGAACAAGAAATTTTAAAACTTTGGCAGGAAAAAAATATTTTTAAAAAAACTCTGGACAAAGAAAGCCCACGAGGCGATTTTGTTTTTTACGACGGCCCGCCATTTGCCACAGGACTTCCACACTACGGTCACATTGTCGCCAGTTTAATGAAAGACATTGTGCCAAGATATTGGACAATGAAAGGTTTTTGTGTGGAGCGTCGCTGGGGCTGGGATTGTCATGGATTGCCGATTGAAAATATTGTGGAAGAAGAAATGAGTGTCAAAAGCAAAAAAGATATTGAAAAAATTGGCATTGATAAATTCAACGCGGCCTGTCGTTCCAAGGTCTTAATGTATGCTGGAGAATGGCGTAAGGTTGTAGAAAGAATGGGCCGCTGGGTTGATATGGACAATGATTACAAAACCATGGACAGAGATTATATGGAATCAATCTGGTGGGTTTTTAAAGAACTTTGGCATGAAGATTTAATTTATGAAGGCTATAAGTCCATGCATGTTTGCCCGCGTTGCGAAACCACGCTTTCGCAATCAGAAGTGGCAGAAGGTTATCGCGATGCCAAAGATGTTTCTGTGACAGTGAAATTTGAGTTGGTTGATGAGCCTGGAACTTTTGTGTTGGCTTGGACCACCACGCCTTGGACTTTGATGGGAAATGTAGCCTTGGCGATTGGAGAAAAAATTAGTTATGTGTTAGTAGAAAATAAAGAAAACAAGGAGAAATATATTTTGGCAAAAGATTTAGTAGAAAAAATATTTAAAGATAGATCCTTCACCCCAAAAGGGGTTCAGGATGACATACGCGGTAAAGATTTGGTTGGTAAAAAATACAAACCGCTTTTTGATTATTATTTAAATAAAAATTTAGAAAATAAAGAAAATCTTTATACGATTCAATCAGCAGATTTTGTAACAACTGAAGATGGCACGGGCGTAGTGCATATTGCTCCGGCTTTTGGCGAAGATGATTTAAATTTGGGCCGCACTAAAAACTTGCCCTTTATTCAACATGTGGGCATGGATGGTAGAATTAAAGATGAAGTTAAAGATTTTGTTGGTCTGGAGGTTAAGTTAAAAGATGACCCGGTTGCCACTGATAGAAAAGTTATAGAGTTTTTACAAAACAAAAATTTAGTTTTTGCTACGGAAGAATACATCCATAGTTATCCTTTTTGCTGGCGTTGCGACAGCCCGCTTTTAAATTACGCCACTGGCTCGCTTTTTGTAAAAGTGGAAAAAATAAAAGAGCAAGCGTTAAAAACAGCGAAAAAAATTAACTGGGTGCCGCCACATTTAAAAGAAGGCCGTTTTGGACAATGGCTTGAAGGAGCGAGAGACTGGTCAATTTCTCGCCAAAGGTTCTGGGGTTCGGTAATTCCGCTTTGGGTTTGTGAAAAATGCGGCGAAAAAAAAGTTATTGGCAGTTATGATGAATTGCCTGTTTTTAAAAATCTGAAAAATCAATATTATTTATTGCGGCATGGCGAAGCGGAAAATAATGTCAAAGATATTTTATGCGGTGTTATAGAAAATGACCATTATTATCTGACTGAAAACGGAAAAAAGCAAATTGAGAATTTGATGCAGTATTTTAAAAACGAAGGCATCAATGTTGTTATTCATTCGCCATTTATTAGAACCACAGAAACCGCAACTCTGGTAGTTCAATCTTTAGGTTTGGAAGTGACAGAAAAAAATGATTTGCTTTCTGAAGTTAAGATGGGCGTGGCTGAAGGTAAAAATGATGACTGGGTTGAAGCCAACATTGGTAATCTGGAAACAAGATTAAAAACTGGCTGGCCAGAAGGTGAAAGCATTGCTGATTTAAGGCAGAGAGCTGAAAAATTTTTAAGAGAGACAGAAAATAAATATGATAATAAAAAAATATTATTAGTGAGCCATGGCGATACGATTGCGGCTTTAATGGCTGTCGCGTTGGGTAAAACAGATTTGGAAGCCTGGCACAATAATTACCCAGAAATTGCCAGCTTGCAGAAATTTAGTCAGATGTTTCAAGCAACTGATCAGAAATTTTTTGATCCGCATCGGCCGTTTATTGATGAAATAATTTTGCAGTGCGACAAGTGCGGAGGAAAAATGCGGCGCGTGCCAGAAGTGATGGATTGCTGGTTTGAATCCGGCTCTATGCCTTATGCTCAGATGCATTATCCGTTTGAAAATAAAGAAAAATTTGAAGCTAATTTCCCAGCTGAATTTATTGCCGAAGGCGTGGATCAGACGCGCACTTGGTTTTATTATACGCATATTTTAGCCAACGGACTTTTAAAAACTAACGCTTTTAAAAATGTCATTGCCAATGGCATTGTCTTAGCTGAAGATGGCAAAAAAATGTCAAAAAGATTGCGCAATTATCCAGACCCGATGGCTTTGATGGAAAAATCCGGAGCTGATGCTATGCGTTATTATCTTTGCGCTTCGCAGGTAATGAAAGCTGACAATCTTTGTTTTTCTGAAAAAGAGATGAAAGAACAAACCGGATTTTTCCACACGCTTTTTAATGTTCTGTCTTTTTACAAAATATATGAAAATCAGTTTTCTGGCATCAAACTTCTGCAAGCTGATACTAAACCAAAAAATACTTTGGACAAATGGATTTTAGCGCGTCTTTATGAAACAATTAAAAAAATGACGGAAAAACTTGACGCCTATGATTTGCACGCTGTGCGCGAGTTGCCGTTTTTTATTAATGATTTATCCACTTGGTATTTGCGCCGTTCCAGAGACAGATTCAAAAGTTCGGATATGAAAGATAAAAATCAGGCTATTTTTACTTTAGGCAAAGTCTTGTTTGAATTATCAAAACTTTTGGCGCCATTTACTCCGTTTACAGCAGAATATGTTTATCAGGAATTAGGCAAAAATTGCGGCAGTTTGAAAGAATCAGTGCATTTGGAAAATTGGCCAATGGCTGTTGATGAAATGATTGATCAAAAGGTTTTAGATTATATGGCCATGACTCGCAAAATTGTAGAATTAGGTTTGGCCAAGCGCGCTGAAGCTGGTATTAAAGTCAGGCAGCCGTTGGCAAAATCAAAAATTTCCGCCAAAGGCGGATCCGCCTCTGGTGGAAAAAATCAAAAATCAAAATTAGAAGATGAATATCTTAATTTAATTAAAGACGAGCTTAATGTGAAGGAAGTAATTTTTGAAGCTGGAGACGGAGATTTATCTGTGGAATTTGATACGAACATAAATGATGAATTAAAAGAAGAAGGAATTTTGCGCGAACTTGTTCGGGCAATAAATAATCTGCGCAAAGAAATGAAATTGACAATTCAAAATAAGATTATACTTGAATGGCAGACCGATGACGCGTTATTGAGTCAGGTGTTTAATAAATTTTCAGACGAATTAAAAAAATCTGTTTTAGCTGAAAAAATTTCTAAAACAGAAGAGGAATTGGAAAAAGTAAAAATTAATGAAGTTGAAATTGGTTTGAAAATTATTTTTGTGTAAAGTAGATTAAGAGATTCCTCCCCCGCATTTGCGGGGTCGGAATGACATCTGCGTTTTTATGTACTATAATCTCACCGCCATCATTCTCAAGCGCCGGGTTTTTAAAGAAGATGATTTATTGGTAACGGTTTATTCTAAAGAAAAAGGCAAATTGGTTTTACTGGCCCGTGGCGCGAAAAAGGTCTTATCCAAATTAGCCGGCCACCTTGAGCCGGTTTCTTTGTCTTATTTAAATATGGTTGACGGCCGAGCGATTGACCAGCTGATTGGCGCGGAAATGATTCAATGTTTTAGCGCGATTAAAAATGATTTAGATAAACTTGCGGCCGCTGGCTGGCTTTTAAATCTGCTTGACCAGATGACTTTGGAAAACCACGCAGACTCGCGTATATTTCAGCTTACTCAAAAATTCTTGACATTTTTAGAAAAAGAGAGTAAAAATTATGATATAGTAAAAATCAGCGCTGGGTTTAAATTATTGCATTTATTAGGGCTTAATCCTGCCGGCAAAGCAGAAATAAAATTTAAAGACGAAATAGAATTTATTGTGAAAAATAATATTGAAGAAATTTGTAAAAATAAAAATATAATAAAAAATTTAAAAGTGATTGGAGATATCTTAAACAAAGAAACGGAAATCTAATAGAAATAAAAAAGGAACTCCTGTTCCTTTTTTATTTCTCCTCTTTTTCTTCCTCATTTTCCAGAAGTTTTTTGCTCGGAGAAAACTTGGGATTTTTAATGCGCCATTTTTCCACATATTGGCCAATGCCAATCTCGTCTCTTTTTTTCGCGCGGCTGGGCATTCTTTGCGACCACTTAACCACATCTTCAAAGTTTATTTTATACCTGCCCTGCACCACAATATAGCGCAATTCGCCAGCCGCAATAGCGCGCCGAACAGAGCGTTCATTAACGCCAAAAAGTTGCGCTGCTTGGGAAGGGGAGAGGCGGATTATGTTCATAAATAAACTCTAAACTCTAATTTCTAATGACTAATAAAAAAATTAATTAGATATTAGACATTAGTAATTTTTTTGTCATGTCTATCCTTGACAAAAATATTATAATTATGCTAAAGTTAGCCAATTGGCAAAGTGCATAAAAAGCCCATTTCTGCCTTTTTTGTCCAGAATAGTCCTGACAAAAATCTATTTTTGATAATTTTTTTGTGCTTTCTGTGTTTTGGTGTTTTTGTGTTTTGTCCAGGTTAGTCCTGACAAATTAAGTATAATACTGCTTTTTTGCCTTGTCAAATCATATTTTTTAAGTTAGTATAGTGTGGTATAATCAAAGACAATTTTGTCTGTTTGTAACATTATTTAAATTTATCTTTTAACTGAAATGTTAAACAATAATAACAATTTAAATATTTTAAAAGAACGGCTTCTAATCTTGAAAATCAGAAGAGGGGATACTGAAGCATTTAGAAAAATTTACCAAATCTTTGCTGATAAAATCTATAAGTTTATTTATTATCGCATTAGCAATCGGGAAGCCAGTTTAGAATTATCCCAGGAAGTTTTTCTTGCCTTGTGGAAATATCTGAGTGACAAAGAAAAAGAGATTACAAATTTACGCGGGTTAACTTACCAGATTGCAAGAAATTTGATCAATAATTATTATGATGCTAACAAAGTGTGGAAAGTTGATTTGGAAGAGGTAGAATATAAATTGGGCGTGTCAATTGATTTGGGTCAGGAATTTGATTTGAAAATATCAATCAAAGAATTAAAAAGCAAGCTCCAGGTTTTAGAGAGCGATGAAGACAGGCGGATAATTGAATTAAAATTTTTTGACGGCTTGTCACATAATGAAATTGCGGAAGTTGTGGGCAAAAGTTCTGGCAATGTGCGGGTTATTCTGCACCGGGCTTTAAAAAAATTAAAAGAGATTTATAAAAAGTGAAAGTGAAAAGGTTTTATTAACCACCCCGAGCCGATGTTCATCGGCTCACCCCTCCTTTAAAAGGAGGGGACGATATATGAAACCAGAAATTTTAAACAATTTATCAAGTTTAGCTGATCAGATAAACATGACCGCTGAAGAAAAAGAAAAGCTGGAAAATTTTGTCATGGGAAAAATTTTAAGCGAATTGCCAGCCAAGGAAGAAAGAATTCCTGTCTGGCTGAAATTAGCTAATAGTTTAGTGCCGGCTAATTTTGTCATGCAGCCGGCCGCGGTGTTCAGTTTGATAATTGGTTTATTTTTAATCACTTCATTTGCATCAGTTAATGCTTCAAAAAATTCTTTGCCAGGCGATACATTGTATCCATTAAAATTAACCGCGGAAAATTTGCGCTATAATTTATCGTTTTCATCTGAAGGCAGAGCCAAAGCAGCGATGACTATGGCGGAAAACAGAATGGGTGAATTAAAAATGATTACTGAAAAGCCGGCTTTAAGCAAGCGCAAAAAGAAAGTTAAAATTGCCAAAGCCGCTGCTGAAGTAAAAAATAATTTGAATTTAGTGGCTGATAAATTGCAAAATATCGCGCCAGATGTTTCAGAGAGCGAAGCAGCCACTATTAAAGAAATAGATGTTAAACTATCAGCAGTCAAAAACGAATTAAATCAAGTGGGCGTAATTATGGGTGATGAGGAATCTGGAGAAGTGCAGTTAGCTGAAGCAGAAGCAGAAAAAGCCAGCGCCGTGGCCTTGGCTGTTTTGGATGATAATAATAAAAAAAATATGACAGATAATGAACAATCAGAAACTGATAATACCAGCACGCCAGAAACAATAATTGAACAAAAAACAGCAACTTCAACAAATACCAGTTCAGAATATATTTTGCCTTTGATTATTGAACAAGAGACTACAACCAAAGAAGAGTTTAAAGTGAAGTTGGAGTAATAAAATTTCTAATTTCTAATTTTTAATTTCTAAAAAATAATAAGTAAAAGAAATGCCTTTTAAATTTTAGTAATTAGAAATTAGTAATTTTTTATTAAATCCTATTCTCCTCAAAGGTCGAGCCAAAAACAGGGCAACTTGTGATTAGGCGAGAAAGGAGTCAAAAAGATTATGACTAAATGTTGCGAAAAGTATTATGAGTCTCATATGAACTCATAATCCATAATGCAAATTTGTTATGA
>PFBP01000011.1 GCA_002778535.1 Candidatus Kuenenbacteria bacterium CG10_big_fil_rev_8_21_14_0_10_36_11 | reverse complement strand
TCATTCCACACACAGCCCTTGTCATATATACCATAACTGGCCGGTGCAGCTTCGCACTGGAATCGACCGCCAACTGAATCATAATAATGGCAATTGTCAATCGGAGGGATGGTATTTTCATATTCACATTTATATTCTTCAACTCCTTTTTTCTTACAACAAATTCCTACTGCTCCTTTGGCTGCCCTTCTTGGTTCATCAATGCATAAATGCCTCGTGTAACTGGCAAAAGTACCGCTGCAGTCAACCGCTTCAGTAGCCCCTTCTTTATTTTTAATAGAACACTTATTGCTCAATTCACAAGGAACCCTCATGTATCCATCCGGACAAAATATTTGCTCTCCAAGCACACACTCATCAGCACTACCAACATCATTTCTTTTACTACACACATAATTAGAATTTTGTTCTATTAACACCGCGTCAACTAAATCACACCCACTAGTTCTCTTAGATAAATAATAAATTCCGTTTTTTCCCTCTACTCTGCCAGATTCATTTTCTTCATCATCTTGTTTTTTGCAGGTAGCTTCTATATCATAACAAAACGGCCTGACACCGTCTGCATATTGATAACAAATTGTTTTACCTGTACATCCTCCATTACCCCAACATCTTTTCAAATTGCCATTTTCATCACTTGTATCCTTAATTTCATATTCAATACCGCATTCTCCTGACCACTGCTTGAAATCCTCTGGAGCTCCTTGAAGTGAGCTGTCTAATTTAGGATGAATTAGATTAGTGGCAATACACCAATTAGTTGATTGCTGAATTGTTTTAATCTGGCTTGGCTGAGTCATTTGCAAATTAGTTAAATTTGGATTGATTGTGTTTAAAATCGCGTAAGACAATAAGGCCAAAACCAAACCAGACACAGCCGCCGTAATGGTTTTTTGCGCGTCGCCAATTGAGCCAGGATTACCAGCCGCTAAAATCCATTTCACGCCGCCAATCATAATCATAATCACAGCCATAATCGCTATTAAACCAATGGAAAAACTGTACGCTTTTTGAATAAACGCAGGCAAATTTGAAGCCACATAATGGCATTGTTTTTCTATGTCGCCTTCTGTTCCATTCTGTATTGTTTTAACTTTATAAGTGCAAGTATCTGTAATACCAGGAATCGCAATTTGCAGACGGATATTTCTATTGCCAGCGCTCTCTACTGGCCCGCAAGGGCAGGCCTTGCCAGAATCATCCTGGGCTTGTGTTATTTTCGCGCTGGCCATCCAAAAAAACGCGTTCAAAAAAACAAACACTAAAAAAAAAGTAAAGAATAATTTTTTAGATGATTGTTGCGGCATTTTGTTTTTAAAAATTAATTTTTTTATTTAGAAATTAGAAAATAGAGATTGTCTTCGTTTTTTATTTAGAAATTAAAGATTAGAAATTAGAAATTTTCCTTTATTTCCCCACCGCCGTGCACATTGCCCCGACTGCGGTTGCCCACCATTCACCCACAATCCGCGCTAATTCGCAAGGATTAGTAATAAAATAATAAAGAATAAAAACTATCAACAGAATTAAAAGTGCGAGAATAATATACGGCGCGGCAGGAATTAAAGCTTTTAAAATTATTGCTTTCACCTGTTTTTTAAGCTGGTTCTTTAACAAGTTGCCAGCCACATTACTTGCCAAACTCTGTCCTTTTTCTTTTTCCTGCTCTGCGTTTGCAACTATAGTCTGTCTTTTCTCTTGCTCTAATTCACTTTGCCATTGATCATAATCCTCCTCGCCATCATCTGCGCCAGTTTCTGTAATTTCTTGTGACTCTTGACTATCTTCTGTCATAAATTTTATCTCCCTTCTTTAATGACAAGAATGGTTGATCTGCTAAACAATTAGTCGTCTTTTACTAAAAAATATATTATTTTTGTTTCGCTATTTTCCCTTAATTTCTTTATTTCTTAATTTCATTTACTTTCCACACCCCTTCTTCTTTAATCAAAGAAACTGTTAAATCTTCGTAAGACACTTTGGAATTATAATCTGTGCCAAACATTTCGCTTTTTTGAGTAGCCACTTTTATTTTTACCAGCTCGTCAGTAAACTCAATAATTTCAGTTTTTAAAACTTTGGTTGTCACGCCATAATAAGGCGCTTGGCTATTGCTATTTACTCTTTTAGAGTCAATAAGATTTTCAGCCCATCTTTTCAAACTCTGCGACATAAAGGGCATCAAATCAGTTAAATTTTCAAAGTCCGTTTGATTAGAATAAGAGCCATACCTTTCCACGAAAGCGCTGACTAATTGCTGCAGTTGAGCTTTTTCTTTTTCTTCATAAGACACAGGCGGCAAAGTGTTTTTATTTTCAGGTATGATAACTGGAGTTTTAGTAGCTATTTTATTCTCTTCCGCAATCAGCGCATTGTTGTCTATAGGCGCCACTATATTATTTTTATTAGCATTATTTGATAAATACCAAAATACGCCCAGCAATCCCAGAGCTATCAGTAACAAAATTATTAAAATAATATAAATTTTTCTATTAGACATAATAGTTAAAATGACAAATTACAAATTCCAAATTCCAAACAAGCACCAATAATTAAAATCTAAAAAATAAATTAAAATTTTGTTATTTTGAATTTATGATTTAAAATTTATTTGAAATTTGAAATTTTGAATTTGTAATTTATTCCTCTCCCACACTTTCTTCAAATTCTTTTTTGGCTTCTTCAATTTCCAATAATTGACGCGGGTCAGTCGTGATAATCTGGTCTTCAGTATAGGAAGCCACGACTTTAATAGCCGCGTGCTTGACCCCGGCAAAAAATATGCCTTCGCCCACATTGGACTCCAATAACAAATATCTTTCACTTTGCGTTAATTTAAAAATCTTGGCAATCTGGTCAATCGCGGCTGGTGCCTGCTTTAATAATAACTGCATGGCGCTGTTGTTTAAAATTGCCTGGCCATAAGGCGAGCCCAAAAAATCATTCACATCCTGCGTAATGGTCGTAATGCCTAAATAATATTTGCGGCATCTTTTAACCAAGGCAAACATAAATTTGGCCGAGTCTTCATGCTGCATCAGCCACCAGGCTTCGTCAATGACTAAAATTCTTTTTTTCAGTTCAGAACGGACTTTATTCCAAATGTAATTGATAATGGTATAAATAGCAATGGGTCTGAGTTCGTCTTCCAGATCCCTGACTGAAAAAACCACTAATTGATTATTCACATCAACATTAGTATAATTATTGATCAGGCCGCCAAAAGTGCCATTGGTGTATTTATCAAGCCGGGCCGCCAAATCCTCGCCGCCAGTCATGCCGCTTAAAACTTCCTGCAGATCGCTCATCAAGGGCATTTCCTTAACAGTTTTTAAATCAGTGTCAGGCATAATATCTTTTTTCGCATAAGTTTCCAAAAGCGCCCGATCTAAAACAGAATCTTCAGTGTGAGAAATTTCACCAATCATAATTCTAATCAAACCTTTTAACATAATTACAGCCGAGCGGATAATATCGCCAGTTTTGACTGTTTCTTCAGATGGCGTTGGCAAATCAAAAGGATTGATTTTGCTTAATGAATTCAAAGAAATATTCACATAAGTGCCACCGACTGCGTCAGACAGATATTGATATTCCCGCTCTGGATCAATCACCATCACATCCACGCCAAGCATCAGACTCCTTAAAATTTCCAATTTAACCGCATAACTTTTGCCAGCGCCAGAAGTCGCGAACACAACTGAATTGGCGTTCTGCAAACTAAATCTGTCAAATAATATTAAACTGTTATTATGGCGGTTAATGCCGTATAACACGCCTGAATCAGAAGTCAGTTCAACGGAAATAAATGGGAATGACGAAGCGCAAGGCGAACTTTGCATATTAAAGCCAATGTTTAATTCGTCATTTCCCAAAGGCAAAGTAGAATTAAAACCTTGTTCAGTTTGCCAGATTGCCCGCCTGGTATAAACCATTTTTGTGCCAATAATATCTTCAATAACTTTTGTTAAATGGTCTAATTTTTCCTTGTCTTCCGCATAAAGAGTGACATAAAGTCCAAAGCGGAAAAATTTTTCAATGCCTTGAGTAATATCATCGCGCAATTGTTCAATATCCCTTAAGGCCACTTCTCTCATCGGGTCTCTGGGCGCACCTTTTTCCTGATCAGCCGAAAGCTGGGCTTCAAGCACCCCGACTTTATTGCGCATCTGTTTTAAAATAATATTGGATGGCAAGGGATAAAAAAACATTGACACATCCATAGCAGCGGCATAATCAATAACCTGCTCAAACCAGCCCACGCTAATATAGCGCGGATAAGTGACAACAAAAAGCGTGCGCAGCCACTGACTGCCCAATTCCAAATGTTCCGGCGCCACTTTAAGAGCAGCCGGCGCAATTAAATCGCGGATAGTTGCCACGCCCTGGCGATAAATCTTTTCCTCTGAAACAAAAGCTTTGCCTTTTTCAACCACTGATTCTTCAAAAGCCAATTGTTCCTGAGTTGTTGCCTGAGGCGGCAAAATGCCTAAATTTTTATTTTTTTGTCCGAACATAATTTTTTAAAATTTCTAATGTTTAATATCTAATTTCTAAACTGAGCAATAATTTTACTAAAAATTTTTGATTTATTGGATTATTATTTTTTAGAAATTAAAAATTAGAAATTAAAAATTCTATTCTATCCTCAATTCCCCCACCTCGGCCAATTTTTCCTGTTCTGCCACTTCTGGATTATATGAATTATAATACAATTCAATCAAAGCTTGCGTATCTAAAACTACGGCCGACAGTCCCATATTAGTCAATCCTGACAAAACTGTTTCTGTTCTTTTATCTAACTCCTGTTTTAATTCCCTGAATTTTTTCTCTTTTAAATGCAGGCTTGAAAGAGGCGAAAAAATCGCGGCCAAACGATCCAAAAAACTTTTCGTCTTATCAGCGCCGGGAGAATAAGGTACAATCACATAAAACCTCTTGGACATAATTTCGCCTAATTCCACCAGCTCTTTCACAAACTGCTGATAATCTGCTGTTTGCATGCGCAATAATTCATTGGTCTGCTTTTTTTCTCGTTCAGATAAATCATTAAGATATTTTTCAATATTTAACTGGCGCGACTGCACCACAATTTGCAAAGGATGGTCAAGATAATTTAAAAAATTGACATAAGATTGGATAGTGGCTTCCTGTTCTTCTTCTGATTTTAAGGCAAAATTTATGGATGAAACTAAAAGCACGGCGCGCATAGAGCCATCGCGCATCACGACCACTCCATCGCGTATTTCCGCAATATCAAGATATTGTTGGGTTGAAGGAAGGCTTGGTTTAGCAGACATTTTAATTATTTAAAATATTAAAATTAGATATTAGAAATTAAAATTTTATTCCTCCCCCTTATACTTCCCATGCGTATCCACAATCAAAGATAATTCTGACAGGCGAGAAGTTGAAAGCGGACTTTTGGGCTTGTAATTCTTTTTAGGCGCTTCTGTTTTGGCTTCTAATAAAACTTCCTCGCGAAAATTTTTATTCCAGACTCTCAGAGCTGGTTTTTTAAAACTGGCCGCGATGTTTAATAAAAAATAATGAAATGGCGCGCCATTTATTTTAACAAAGCCAAAAAGCCCGACCAACGCCAGAATAACAATAGTCATCACAATAAAAAAACCAAGATCGCCAAAACGGAATGACAAAAATTCTATAATTCCGCCAATGACAATCAAAACAAACTGCCGGACTGTGATGGGTCCTAAAATTTTATCTTCCACATCAATAAATTGAGGCACAATAAATTGTTTCATAAAATTCTAATAACTCAATTCTTCATTAAAATCAGCCACGGCCATAAATTCTTCCAAAGTTAAACATTGCTCGTTGGCTGCCTGTTTTTGTTGTATCACCTGGCTGACATCCAAACCTTTTTCCACGCTTCGCTGGCCAATCATCAAATAATTCTGATAAACTGGCGACTGGCGCCAGGCCTGAAGCCCTAAGGTTCTTTTTTCATAAGATTCATCCTGCAACATTTCTATTTTATGTTTTATTTTGACAAAAGCATCTGATAAATTTTTGCCCAGACATCTTAAATCGTCCAAAGATAAATGCGCCAATTCTTCCACTGGCCCATAAATCGGCCTGTTTCTTTCCTGCTGAATAAAAACATTGCTTTTGGGCTGATATAAATTTTTAAAATTGTCATGTGATGTTGCAATATCTCTTAAATCAGCAACTGATTTTAACCGCGATTGGGCCACTATAGGACTCACAGGCGCTTTAACATCAAACACTTGTTTGACATTTCTTAAATCCGGCAATTCTTTTAATGTTGAACTTTCTTTTTTTATTATATCAAATGTCTGCCCGTTATTTCTTGGCCGCGGTGATAAATGCCAATCAGCAATTTTTGGTTGCGGACTGCTCTCTAATATTATCTCTTCTTCCATGTCCTTGCCTTCATAAATTTTTAATCTGTATGCTTCAATGTTTTTCAAAACTCGCTTAGTCTGTTCTTCATTTAAACCAGTCCCGCCTGAAACTCTGGGCTTGATTAAAGCATCTTTTGTTTCTATTAAATCTCTGATATCTCTTAGGCGCGACTCAACAATCCTTCTCAGGCGATCTTTAGCGCCTTGATCAATTATTAAAGCGCTTTTTTTAAAAATATCATCAATCGCGTATTCTATGATCACTTGTTTTTTTGCCCTGGCTTTCAGTTTATCCTGATTTTTATATTGCGCTGCTTCTTCTTCATCTTCAAGATTAAAGTAAAATGCGGGCATGGCCATTTCTTTGGCTATTAAATTTGATTTTGGTTCTTCTGTTTCTGTTTCTTTTTTTTCTGAAGTCGCTACTGGTGTCGGCGCTCTTGGCGCGCTTGGCACACTCTTTGCTTGCATATCTAAATTTACAGGCCTTATCCTCCCGCTTTTATCTTTAATTAAAATTTGATTACTATTTAGCATAATCTCTATTTATTATACCATTATCACTCTGCCCAAACAAATTTTCCCTGTTCCTCATCGCCAAAGGCCATTTCCTCAAACTCTTTTTCCCCGCTCTCTTGACATAAAGCAGCCAAACCAGTCCCGATCATGGCTGATTCTTCCAGATTAAAATCTAAGCGCTTTTCTAAAATAAACCGCAGAAATTCCAGTAAATATTTTTTCTCAATCGGATTTTTTAAAAACTTTTGTTTCACATCCGGGCCATAATGCCTTTCTAAAAATCCTGCCCAGAAATCCAGATATCTTTTATCATTTAAAAACGAACTGCCTAATTTTCCTTTGGCGCATAATACCCGCAAAACAGCCACGGCTTTAATTTTGTCGCCCGCATTAATAGCTTGATAAAATTCGTTCTGTATTGATTGCGTGGGTAAATCGTGATTTGATTGTAAGGGCAATTCATGAATTGCCCCTACGGACATAAATTTTTCCATCAGCATTTCCTGGCTGGCTAAAATATTTTGGAATAAAGATAATTTGATAAAAATGTTGTATTTCCGCAGAAGTTCGGTTTGACTGATATCAGACTCCTGTGGCGCGGCTTGACTGCTTTTTTCTTTTTCAATTTCTACATTTCCTTTGTTTTTATTTTCTTCATATAATTGCTGAAGCTCGTCATAAACATCTCCATAAACCTGATCAAAAAGTTCTTTATTAATTTCTAAAGCCCTTTCAATTTCAATCCTATACATCTCGTTTAAAAAATCAGCAATATCAACACAATCAAACTCTCCTTTTTTTACTAATTCAAAAACTTTTAAAAAACCCTGTTTTTGTTTTTCATTAATAAAATATTTTTGAACCAAAATACTTAGATTATTTTTAACATCCTCTTGATTAAAATATTCTTGAATTTTTTGCCCTAGATCATTCATAAATTATTATTTAGCTTCAACGGTACCTAATAAATGCTGAATTCTTTCTTTGTATTCATTTAATCTTGTGGCATCATAATTACTAATACTTTTTGATTCGCTTTCAATATCTTTTAATTCGGTATTAAATTCTATATTATCTTTGTTATGTGTTTCCGAATGCTTTCTGGCTTGCTTTAAATAATTTTTTAAACTTTTGATTATTTTTTCTCTATCGCGTTGTGTCAGATCAGTCCCTTCTAAAGTTGTAATTGCATTAATAGTTAATCCCAAATTACTTCTATTGACTGTCCTGTTTTTGACTCTTTTGTCCATCAATTCTTTTGTTGGGATAATTTCACCAATTTCTTGATAGCCCCCAATTTCCATACTTGGCGGAGTAGCCATAGCCCGTTGAGCATCCATTATAGTGGAATCAACTATATTTTCCAAATATTTACGATATTTTTTTTGATCATCTTC
Organism: Candidatus Kuenenbacteria bacterium CG10_big_fil_rev_8_21_14_0_10_36_11; assembly: GCA_002778535.1. Lineage (GTDB taxonomy): Bacteria > Patescibacteriota > Patescibacteriia > UBA2196 > UBA2196 > 1-14-0-10-36-11. The sequence goes on along the minus strand of PFBP01000011.1, from coordinate 196 downwards.
TGACATTGAATCATAATCAATCTTGCCATTAGCAAAATCTTCAAAATTACTTCCAATGTCCTTTATATTCTTACCAGTATCAGATTTTTTATAAAGATCTAAATAATTATAAAATTTCCCTGTTTCTGGATTTTTAACATTTGAATCACCCTTCTTTTTTGCTAAACCCTCTAAACGTTCGCCTACTCTGTGCATA
>PFBP01000058.1 GCA_002778535.1 Candidatus Kuenenbacteria bacterium CG10_big_fil_rev_8_21_14_0_10_36_11 | reverse complement strand
AAGTGTGATTATTTTCATAAACCGAGGAAGTGTGACGGTTGCTTTCTTCCCACAAATCAACTGTGTGATGAAAAAAATGCGTGCCCTGCCAGTCATGCGCCAAGCCGTCTGCCAAACGGCGGATTAGATTTTCATATTTTATTGTTTCATTTAAATTGTCCTTAAAATATTCATAAATCGCCCATAAAACCGTGCCGGCTTGATCTGGCTGAAAATTGTCTTTTTCCATGATTCCGTTCGGCGCGTAATTTTGAAATAACAAACCTTCTTTTTTAAATCTTTCCGGCCGGTCGCCAAGCCAATTAAAAAAATTTTCCTGAATATTGTTCAGACCGATTTTCTGTCCGGCCACACAGACAAAAGCCGCGTCTCTGGGCCAGACAAAATGGTAATTAGCCGCTCTTTTTGGATAATAGCGCAAATCAGTGTTAGCCGCGATAATAGCGCCGTTTTCCAAAGCACAGTCGTTAAAAACCTGCCGAGAAGTGGCAATTATTTTTTCAATTTTTTCCTGATATTTTTTAAGCATATTAATAAGATAATTAAAATAAGATAATTTAATTCTAACACAAAACAAACTCTTAATCAAATTTCCGTAAAACAAAAAACACCTCCGATGTAAAATCGGAGATGTCTTTTCCTGGGGCTACAAATGACTTTACAGACCCAGGTGGCTACTGGGAGTTGGACCCAGACTAAAAGCTCCACAAGCTTCTGTGCTACCGCTACACCATAGCCACCACGATCCCGCCTAAGGCGGAAAAATAATTTCTAATTTCTAAACTTCCTTTTCTTCTTTTTTATTTGTCGCTAACAAATAAATAATCTCTACTAAACCTAATAAATTAACCACTAAAATAACAATATACCAGACTTTGTCTCCTCTTTTGGCCGCGCGCCAAAGAGCCAATCCTTTCCAAACCAAACTCCAAACCAAAACCAACAGAAATAATGGCTGGTTGCTTAAAAGTGTTTGCAATTGGTCCGTAAAATTAATTTTAATAATAAATTTAGCTTAAAGTTATTCTAACATAACTGATATTTTTTTCAAGAAAAAACCAGCGTTTAGAGAGCTGGCATTGAGTATGGATTGATGATTTTATTTCTTTAAATACATTTTTTTGTAAGCATCAATAATGGGTTTTACATTCGGCGCTATGTCAGCTGACAAATTATTAATATCAAACCAATCCATAGCCTTGATTTCTAAACCCCGAACCGGTTCTCCATAAATTTCTGCCAAATAGTGTACTAAAACAATTAACTCCGGTTTTTCTTCACCTGATTCAGGAACTTCCTGCCATAAGCCCAAAGTCGGTAAATATCCAACAATTTTTATATCTAATCCAATTTCCTCATGAGCTTCTCTAATAGTATTTTCTTCCAAACTACTGCCTTGTAAAAGTTTCCCTCCACAAAACTTCCACTTTAGCTCATCTAATGATTTATCGCCATGTTTAACTAAAAGAGTTTTTAACACTTCATTACGTTCTTGAATAATAACAGGTCCTGAAGCAATCATTGTTTTAAAAACACCTTTTTCAATGCCTTGATTGAAATTTTTTATTAAACTCATAACAAAGTTCTCCTTTTATTTTATTTCTTTTACCATATATGTATTCTCAATTTTATAACCAACCTTTTTATAATATTTTCTGACTCCAATCCCGGCAATGACAGCCAATTTATCAAAACTTTTTTGGCGCGCGATTTTTTCCGCCTGGCCTAAAAGTTTTTTGCCTAAGCCCCTATGTTGGCTGGCTGATTTTATATTAACACTAATTGGCACTAATTGTCCATAAGTGTGGAGTTCACGGATAATTGGGATATTAATTAACCACCCCGAGCCGCTATTTATCGGCTCACCCCTCCTTGAAAAGGAGGGGATAATTTTGGGCAGGCGCAGACGGCAAAAAGCATAAAGAATTTTTCTATCTGCAGATTCAAAACTCAAAAAATATTCTGTTCCCTCTCCCGCTTTATATTTTTGAATAAATAATTTTATTTGCTTTTTGTTGTTATTTTTTAGACATTTATCATTAGATATTAGAAATTTCTCAACATGCCCCACTTCCCGACACCTTATGCATTTGCATTGGACATTTAACAAATCGCGCAAATTTGTCACCTTATTGCCAGCCGCAATTGATTCTTTGGGAATGTCTCTGATGACACGGATAATTCGGACATAATATGGTACTATTTTTTTAATCTTAACTAAAAGCTCTGTTAGTTTTTTAGTAGAATACGGTTTGTATTTCCCAGCTTTCCACCAATCATACAATTCTGCATGCTCATTCACCACGCAGGGATAAATTTTAATCTGGTCTGGCTGAAAATCTGAATCAGAAAATATTTTTTTGAACATCGTGTAATCTTTTTGGTAATTTGAGCCTGACAAGTTAAGCATTAAATGATAAGTAATTTTAAAACCAAGCTCGCGCAAAATTTTTGTGGCGCGGATTGCGTCCAAGGTTAAGCACCCGCGCTTGTTTAATTTTAAAATCTGATCATCAATCTGCTGAACGCCCAATTCCACGCGCGTACAGCCAAGTTCGCGCATTTGCCAAGCTGATTTTTCAGTCACAAAATCAGGCCTGGTTTCCAAAGTCAAACCCACAATTCTATGTTTAGCTTTTTCATTTTTCTTTTGCTCGTGATACAAGTCCTGCCAAGTAACTTTATTAACATCTTTTAAATTAACTTTATTATTTATTTCTATTTTATTAACTTTTGAATTTTGACTTTTGAATTTTATTTCTGGATTATTCGCCGCTCTAAAACAAGCATAAACAAACCATAATTTATACTTTTCCGGCAGATAATCCCAGGTGCCTCCCATAATTATTAATTCCAACTTATCTGTCTCATGGCCATTAGCTTCCAAAGCTTTAATGCGCAAAGCCACTTGTTTAAAAGGATTAAAATCACAAAACTTGGCACGCATGACTGCTGGTTCATTAGATAAATAACTTTTGGGCATATTTTTTTCCGTAGGACAATACAAACATTTGCCCGGACATTTATATGGCTTAGTCAAAACAGCGATCGGCGCTACGCCAGATAAAGTTCTGATTTGACGCTTGCGCAATAATTGCACTAAAGTTTTATTACCCGCGATTATTTTACTTTTCAACATTTTACGATATAATGACAGCAATTCTGAATTAGTGGCCAAAGGTGTCTTGTTTTTCTTGGCAAATTTCCTTTTCAAAACCAAAATATCAGCTTCACTTTGAGGCGCGCTTTTAATCAAATCATAAATTAAATTTTTATAATTTTTTTGCATTGTTTATATGAATTCAGAAACAGCTAAAAAACTCATAGAACTTAATCAAAACTCTTATTCTCAAATCGCAAAAGTTTTTTCTGATTCCCGTAATTTTCCTTGGCATGAAATTAAAAATGTTGTGCGGAAATATGTTAAACCATGCGACAAAATTTTAGATCTTGGCTGCGGTAATGGCCGGCTTTTAAAATCACTTGAAAAACTAAAAAATTTTTCTTATACAGGTTTAGATAATTGTAGCTCTTTAATTGAAAAAGCTCAAGCCATTTTTTTGTCGTCAGACATTTCTTGTTCGTCATTTCCAAATTCCTTATTGTCATTCCCGCGAGTTCAAATTTGCCAGTGGCAAATAGAACGGGAATCCAGAAACATTATTTTTATCAACGATAATATTTTAAATCTTGACCAATTTAATAGCAATGAATTTGATATTATTTTTATGATGGCAAGTTTTCATCATATTCCAAGCCAAGAATTAAGAGAAAAATTATTGCAAGACATAAAAAGGATTTTAAAGCCAAACGGATTTTTAATTATGACTAACTGGAATTTGTGGCAAATAGGCGCAAAAAAAAACGTCTGGACTTCTTTATTGTCATCCCTACTTTCTTTGTTGTCATCCTCGCGTAAGCGAGGATCCCGTCTTATAAACACGAGATCCCAAATTAGATCGGAAATGGCAATAAAAGACATTATTACTCTCTGGCAAAATCAATTTCCACTTTATTACCATGCCTTTACCAAGCGCGAGTTAAAAAAACTTTTGCAAAAAACAAATTTTGAAGTCTTAGAAAATTATTATGTTAAGCAGGGACAAAAAGCGCGTTGGTGGAACGGATATAATATCTTGACAGTAGCAAAAAAAATCATTGTTTAAGTTAATTATTTATGATTTGCATTTTAATAACTTATCCACCAAAACCCTGTTTTTAAAGTCCTTATCCACAATTTGTCTACACAGGTCTGGACAATTTTATTTTTTATAATTTTAAACTTAAATTGTTCCTTGTGAAATTGTTTTTATAAAGTTATCCACCAAAACTGCTATTTTAATTACTTTTTCCACAATTTGTCTACACCAGTGTAGACATTTTACAATAAATTTGAAGTAAATTTATTTGCTTTAAATAACAAAATGGTGATGAGCTGTGTGCGGACAGAAGGCCGCACAGCGAGTCGCAAAACATTAAGTAATTATTTATGATAACAAAATAAATTTTTTGTTCCATTTGGAATAATTTATAAAAAAATTAAGACATTTTTTGCTAAATACCTATTTCCATAAAAATTCAATTTTTATGGAAAAAGACCATTTTTTAATGTTTTTAGCTTAAGTTAGCCAAAACACTCATTTTTGCCAAAAAAATCCGATTTTTATGAAAAATGACCGTTTCTTGTTGTTTTTTGCTAATGTTAGCTGAAATCGTCATTTTTGCCAAAAAAATCCATCGTTTGACATATTTTAATATCTGTGTTATTTCCTAAACACAAAATGTCTACACCAATGTAGACATTTTTTATAAATTTTGTCTAATTATAAACAAAATTAAGATATAACAATATTTTTATGTCTTATGGACCAGAGGGGTCTCGCACCCCTGACCTCCACAATGCGAATGTGGCGCTCTACTAACTGAGCTACTGGCCCAAATTTACCCTTGAAGGGAATTGAACCCCCATCTTGCCCTTAGGACGGGCCTGCTCTATCCATTGAGCTACAAGGGCTTATATATTATCATTAAGTTTATAATAAATAATCATGCTTTACAAGAAAACAAAAGAATAATAGAATAAAATCAGAAATAAGATAATAAACTAAAATTCAAAATTATATGTCTAAAGAAAATTTTAAAGAGGTGGAAACAATTATTGGTCCGACAGTAAAAGTGGAAGGTGATTTTAAAGCTGACGGCAATGTAATTATTGAAGGCCAAATATCAGGCACTTTTAAAACCAAAAAAGGCTTGCGTGTGGGTGAAGGTGCTTTAATAAAAGCCACGATTGAAGCGGAAAATGCCTGGGTAGGCGGACAAGTTGAAGGTAATTTGATTATTAAAAATCATCTGGAACTTTCATCAAACGCTCGTGTAAAAGGCGATATTGAAGCTCAAATTCTTACCATGGAAACAGGCGCGCAAATCAATGGCACGGTAAAGATGGGGGAGAATGCAGATAATGTTAAAATAATAGAGGAATAAAAATATAAAATTTCTAATTTCTAAATATTAATTTCTAAATATAAAAGAGATGTTTTAATTGGTTTTTATTGGCTATTTTTTAGAAATTATAAATTAAAAATTAGTAATTTTTTATGTATTACTACATCTACGACCAATTTTTAAGCCATAAAAAATACGATAAAATTATAGCGCAAATAGAAGGCAAGATCACTGATTTGGGTATTAAAGACAGAATTATCAAAATGTCAATTTTAAAAAGCGTTAAAGAATTAGTAATGGATGCGCTGAGAAAAGGCGCGACAACTATTGTGGCGGTTGGCAATGACCAAACTGTTAATAAAGTGGTTAATTTAATCGTGGCTGAACCAGTGGTTTTTGGCATTATTCCTATTGGTGATAACAATTCTATCGCGAAATTTTTAGGCATTAATAATCCGCTTTCTGCTTGTGAAATAATTTCAGCCAGAAAAGTGGAAACTATAAATTTAGGTGAAGTCAACAGCGAATATTTTATCAATTCAATAAAAATTCATGACCACAAACTAACTTTGGAATGCAATGATAGATTTAAAATTACCACTTTGTCTAAAAAAAATTTGATCAGTATTTATAATTTTTCTCCTGGCACAGATATGAATTTAAAATCAAAAAAATTTTTCAACCCCCAGGATAATTTTTTGGAAGTTGTGGTGGAACCAAAAGACGAAAAAACATTAAATAATTTTATTTATTCCCTATTAAAAAAAGAAAAAAATAAACTACCAGAAAGCGTTTTTAGAGTTAAAAAAATCTCTATCAAAAACACAGAACAAAAATCGGGTTCAGTTGTGGTTGATGATTTCAAAGTTATGAAAACACCTCTTAATATTCGTGTTTCAGACAAAAAATTAAAAATAATTGTGGGCAAAGAAAGACATTTTTAAGGCAATAAAAAACCAGAACATGCCCGTGTTTTGGTTTTTATTTTTAACAGATTTCTAATTATTATTTATCTTTTGTGAGCATGCCTGCGACCATTTTTTCTTTAGCCGGAGATTTTATTTTTTCCTTCATTTCAGGCGCGATAACATTATTATCAACAATCATTTTTTCTGCTGAAATATCAACCACTTGTCCGCGATTAACAATAAGCTCACCAACGACAAAACTTTTTAAAAGACTGGCTGGTTTAATAAGATATTCAACAAGGCTTTGCGAATCAATCTGAATATTAAATTCTTTAACTTGGCCGATTTTTTCTCCGGCCAATGTTTCTACTTTTAGGCCAATTAATTTTTTGTTGGATATTTTCATAAAAAAAATTAAACGGATTGCGTTTTTACTTTCCTAAACATATATATTTGCTGGGCGCCTGTTAAAACGGTGGTAATAAACCAATATAAAGTCAGACCAGCAGGCAATGATAAACCAATAAAAATTGTGATTAAAGGCATAAAATACAACATTTGTTTATTCATCATCGCGGCCATGTCTTCGTCTTTGGCTCCTGCTACTGCTGGTTGCTTTTTAGTTACAAGCATTTTAGAAACCCAATATTGGGAAAAGCCGGCTAAAATAGCCAGCACAAAATTCGGCTGTGCCAGATTAACTAAACCAAAAAACATTGGATTAATGCTCCCTGGATTTTTTATAAAAGAATATAAAATATCAAGGCTTTGGCCGTTGGTTAAGCCCTTTCTAAAAACATTATACACAGCAATAAAAAACGGCAACTGAATAAGCAAAGGCAAGCAGGAAGAAAACGGGGAAACTTTTTCTGTTTTATAAAGAGCCATGGTGGCTTTGGTCATTTCTCCTGGATTATCTTTATATTTAATTTTTAATTCATTGATTTTTGGCTGTAGTTCTTGTAAAACTTTTTGCGCTTTAATGCTTTTTAAAGAAAAAGGATATAACACTATTTTAATAACAATGGTAATGGCAATAATAGCCAAGCCAATATCATGAAGAGGTATAATATTATAAAACCAAACCAAAAGATTAAAAAGCGGCTGGTATAAAATAGTGTGATAAATTTGCGATAACATAAAATAATTGTTTTTATTATAATACAAACAATGTTTATTAGCAAAAAAGTTATCTTACAGGATCATAGCCGCCAGAAGAAAATGGGTGGCAGTGTAAAATTCGTTTAAAACCTTTTAAAAAACCCAATAAAATTCCATATTTGTCAATAGATAAATACATATATTCAGAGCAAGTTGGCCTAAATTTACATGTGCCCAATGGCTTAAAATAGCGCATTAAACCATGATCTGGGGATAATGTGGCTTGATATATTTTAATCAGTTTTAAAATTATTTGTTTCATAATAATAACCGTGCTTTTTTAAATAAATACTCAATTTTTGCCTTAATTTGGCTAAAATTAAGCTCTTTAACACTTTCACGCACCAAAAACATCAAATCAAAACCTTTTTTAAGATCTTTATCATATAAAATTATTGATTCCTTAATTCTGCGTCTGATTTTATTGCGAACAACCGCTCTTTTATCAATTGTGGTGCTAATCACAATGCCATAACGGTTATAACTCAAATTGTTTTTAATAATTTTGAAACCAAATTCAGTAGCAAAAAAGGGCTGGCCGTTTTTTGCCACCCTTTCAAAATCTGATTTATCAGACAAACTGTAAAACATAATTACATTGCATGTAAGTTAGGCTGGTTAATCTCAAACACCAAACCCTATATTGCCAGCCTTTTTCTGCCTTTGGACCGGCGGCGTTTTAAAACATTGCGGCCGTTTTTAGTAGCCATCCTTTTTAAAAATCCATGCTCTCTTTTCTTTTTAAGATTAGAAGGCTGAAATGTTCTTTTAGGCATAAGGGATTATGCGAATACACTAATCGCTATTATTTTTATTTATAAATTATTTCTGTAACTCCTACCTTCAGGTCGGATTACATAGTAAATTATAAAGCAAAAACAATTTGGTGTCAATTTTTTGAAAAATAAAAACCCCGTGCTTAATTAGCTCGGGGTCGAAGTTTTTTATACAAAAAATTTACCTCACCAACTGCATATGGCGAATTTGATTAAACTCGTCTGTTTGCAAGTTGTAAAAGTAAATTCCGCTCGGTAAAATTGAGGCATCAAACACTACCTCATACTGTCCAGCGGATTTTTGCCCATCAACCAGAGTTGCCACCTCCTGCCCGGTAAGATTATAAACTGTCAGTGTTACATGACTGGCAGTCGGCAGGGAGTAACTAATGGTGGTAGTTGGGTTGAACGGGTTGGGGTAGTTTTGGTTC
>PFBP01000035.1:8770-9108 GCA_002778535.1 Candidatus Kuenenbacteria bacterium CG10_big_fil_rev_8_21_14_0_10_36_11 | reverse complement strand
AAACCGGCCTTTACAATGATAAATTTTTAAAAAGTTTAGCACAGGGTTTAAAAAAATCATCCTACTTTGATGCTTATAATTAAAAATTTTATGGATATAATGCCACTTTCCCAAAGATTAGAAAAATATCTAATTAAACACCGCTTGCAAAAGCAATTTACCAAGCAGGAAAAATTATTTAAACAAAATCCGCTTCATCCAAGTTTGCACACTGAAATTATGGAACCAAAATATCTTAAATTTTACAGTTTTCGCCTTACCCATAAATACCGGGTAATTTTTATTTATACGGGCAATAATAGAATTGAAATTATTGATATTAATAACCACTATCAGTA
>PFBP01000035.1:0-8753 GCA_002778535.1 Candidatus Kuenenbacteria bacterium CG10_big_fil_rev_8_21_14_0_10_36_11 | reverse complement strand
CCGCTCCGACAACAATCGGAACGGTTTTAAAATTATTTTTATTTTTTCCTCTTCTGAATCCTGCAAAAATTTTTACAGGGCTCGGAAAAGGAAGGAACAAATAAAATGATTTTTTTATAAAGCCATTTTAATATAAATTTTGAATAAAAAAGAGCGTAGCTGAGAAGTGCAAATCTCAACTATGCTCAACGTGTTTGTTATCCTCGGGACATGGAATCCCCATATCCCGGCCCTGGCCCTTTCTTACCATATACCATTAGATACAGATAATGGAAAGTGGCCAAGAATACTTCTTTTCCCGTGGTGGTAAAATCCCACGGGAATTCCAGAGATACCAGGGTCTCCAGCTTCTGACGAAGCCGGAGATTTTTAGAAATGTGGAGGTCCTCAATTCTTTTAAAGACCTCCAAAAGAAAATACCACCTAGCCCCCTCCTGGGACAGTGGTATAAAACGAGGGACCATTTCGATCCCAAAAATAGCAAAGTCATAAAAATATACTTTCCCTTCGTCGTACCCCCGTTTTATTTCCCTAATTTTCTCGAGTTCCGCATCGAGCGGAACTTCGGCCCCTATTTTTTTTAAAACTTTTATTTTCCTCTCCTCAAAAAGGAGACGAAAATATCTGTCCAACAGGGAAATTTTTTCCCTGTTATCAAGAAACATAAAAAATTCCTTGATGTAATTTTCTCGATTTCTCCTGTCACCGGGAACAATTCCCAGTTCTGCTGCGACCGGCAGGACGGCCGCAGTGTTCTTGCGCAAGTGGTCTTCCACCTGCCGACGAACTTTTGCTAAATCTTCCATTTGTTCCTCCTTGGCTTTGACCACTTAAGGCCTGCGCCTGTGAGGTTTCATCTGTGGTAATCCCTTTGAGCACACCAACATAGGTGGCGCTGATGATAGCCGCTCTAACTGAGTAGCAAAATAAAGACAAAAAAGTTATCTTCAATTCGCTACTCAGTAAATAATTATTAAAGAACCTTTTTGTTTTTCTTTTTTAGCTCTTAGCCAAAGGCCTATTTAGAAAAATTTTAATTTAAATATCTAATTTCTAAATAAACCTTCGGCTATTCCGCCTTGGGCGGATAGCGCGAAGGGCACTCTTAAAGCTCTTAAGGCAGGATTATACCGCCAGCGCACCGGCAACATTTTCACAAAGCCAGAAGAACTTTTTTATGAAATTATTTCCAAAGCTCTTACACCCTTCTCGTCCGCAAAGCTTTAGACATAATCATCATATTTTTTAAATTTATAATGTGTTTGCTATCTCGCCCCGCATAAACGGGATTACATAGCTGTTTTCTCTTCTCTATTCCTTGTTTTTCCAAGGAAAGTAGCGGAAGCGAAGTTTTAGCAGATCAATTATTAAATATTGTTTATATCTGCTGTCCCTCTTCTCTTCCACAACTTTCCTAATTAAAACAGACCCACTTAATTTAAAGAGAGTCCGTTTTAATGACAATTATATGATAGCTTTGAACAGCCGCTATCTAGCTGACTCTCTCCAATTAAAATTGTTATATTAAATTGTTAAAGATTTTCTTTTTTATCTCTTCTCCTGAATAAATAATAATAGCACAGATTAAAAAGTTTGTCAATGACTAATCTGTGAATAACTCTCTATCTTGGCTAAGATTAACATAAATTAAATTATGCTTTATGCATAAATTTTGATTTTTTATAAACCCAATGCTATAATACAATCAAACTTATGGCTTCTGTATTTGTCATTCCAGGCATGATTGGAAACCTATAATTTGGACTATCTCACTAATCACTGGATTCCCGCTTTCGCGGGAATGACAAAATATGCCTTTTTTCACTAAAAAAATCACTTCAGCCAGTAATCTTGGCCAACAGCTTGAACAAGCCCGTTACAAAACAGGGCTTTCTTTAAAACTGATCAGCAAACACATAAATATTAGCGCTGATTATCTGGAAGCTTTGGAAAAAAATAACTGGTCCAAACTGCCTGGTGAAATTTACGCTAAAAATTTTCTGAAAAAATATTGTGAATTTCTTAAAATAGATCCAAACGAAATTAAAAAAAATAATCTTCAAAAAACACTTCAAACACATCGTGCCTCAAACCGCGCTTTTCATAAAAAAACAAACTTTAAAGATTTAATTAATTTGCCACGCTTACTAAGAAATATTTTTATCATCTTTATTGTTGGGCTGATTCTCACCTATATTGTTTGGCAAATAATCCAAATTACACACGCGCCAGAAATTATCATTTACTATCCGACAAGCGACCTGACAACAAAGGAAAGCAGTCTGATTATCACTGGCCAAATCAACAAAGAGGCGCGCGTAAAAATCAACCATGAAAATATTATTTTAGACACCAATAATAATTTTCAGCAAAAAATAAATTTATTGCCAGGCCTAAATAATATTATTATTGAAGCTAAGACAAAATATTCTCAAACAAAAATTATTGAAAAAAAAATTATTTACGAACCGTAGGGACAGGTTTGAAACCTGTCCCTACAATAATTTGACACCAACAGGTTATCTGATAAGATAAGTTTAGTTATCCACAAATTTATATGACCAAAGAAGAACCAAAATCAGAACAAACTATTAAACAAGAAAATACCGCGTCTGCTATTGACCAGATTAAGGAAAAATTTGGCGATGGCGCCATTATGAAATTTGGCGAAGCCAAAGCCATGCGCGTAGATGCCATTCCAACTGGCTGTTTGTCATTAGATATTGCTTTGGGTGTGGGCGGTGTACCAAGAGGCCGCATTATTGAAATTTACGGAACTGAAGCTTCTGGCAAAACAACCATTGCCCAGCATATTGCGGCTGAAGTGCAAAAAATGGGCGGCACCGTGGCATTTGTAGATGCAGAGCATGCACTTGATCCTGAATACGCAAAAAAAATAGGTGTTGATATTAACGAATTATTATTTTCCCAGCCAGATTCTGGGGAACAAGCGCTTGATATTGTGGAAACTTTGGTGCGTTCAAACAGCGTTGATGTAATTATTATTGATTCAGTGGCTGCCCTGACACCCAGAGCGGAAATTGAGGGCGAGATGGGCGACACACACATGGCTCTCCAAGCCAGGCTGATGAGCCAGGCTTTAAGAAAACTAACAGCTATTATATCTAAAACAAAAACCTGTGTTATTTTTATCAATCAAATCAGGCAGAAAATAGGCGTATTTTTTGGCAATCCAGAAACCACGCCAGGCGGCTTGGCTTTAAAATTTTATTCTTCAGTCAGAATAGAATTAAGGCGCGCAGCCCAGATTAAAATGGCTGAAGAAATTGTTGGTAATCGGGTCAAAGCAAAAATAGTCAAAAACAAAGTGGCGGCGCCATTCAGGACCGCGGAGTTTGATATTATGTATAATGAAGGAATTTCTTTAACCGGGGATCTGATAGATTTGGGGTCAAATCTTGGCTTAATTAAAAAAACTGGCACCACTTTTTTCTATAAAGACATTAAACTTGGCGCTGGCCGCGAAACAGCTAAAAAAATGTTAAAAGAAGATAAAAAATTATCTGAAGAAATTAAAAAAGAAATTTGGAAAGTTGTGAAAGAAAAACAGACATAAATAATTTATTTTTAGAAATTAGATATTAGTAATTAGATATTATTTTAATCTAGCTCCGCCTGCTCGGGGCTTTTTTATAATACGAATTACTACAAATTATTTGCAAATTTTGCGAATTTTTAAAAACAAACCTTTTATAGTTTGTCTTTATCACTAATCACTTATCCTTTCTACATATTCCTTTGTTTCTGTGTTCACGCGAATTATTTCTCCTTCGTTAATAAACAAAGGCACATTGATTGTGGCGCCTGTTTCTAAAACAGCGGCTTTTTTGCCACCAGTAGCAGTATTGCCTTTCACACCAGGTGGTGCCTGAATAATTTTTAAGTCAACTTTCGGCGGCAGTTTAACGCCGATTATAGAATCTTCATATAATATTAAATCCACTTCCTGTGTTTCTTTTAAAAACTTTTTTGCCTCGCCGATCAAATCTTCAGCTAAATATATTTGCTCATAATCCGCGTCCATAAAACAATATTTATCTTTTTCTTTATACAAAAAATTAACTTTCCTACGGCTCATATCAGCCAGTTCAACTGGCTCGCCTTGTTTAAAACTATATTCAATAACCTGTCCTGTTTTAATATTTTTCATTTTGGTCTGCATCACTGGTTTTCTTTGCTGCATGCGCAAAAATTTGGCTTCCTGAACCACACAAGGCTCGTTGTTAAATTTTAAAATAATTCCTTTTTTAATATCAGTTAAAGTGGACATAAAATTTTTATATTATTGCTTGTTCTAAATATTTTTCGCATTCACAAGATCTTTCAACTGGCAAATTTTTGATAATTACAAATATTAATTCTTTAATTTTTTCATTATTTTTATTAAAAACTTCTATCACCTCTGCTGTAGTAACTGGTTTAATTGATGGATTTCCTTCTAAACCAGCGTCATAATCAGTTACCAAACCTATATTAACATAACACATGCCTAATTCTCTGGCTAGAGCCACTTCTGGGTAAGCTGTCATATTAATAATGTCCCATCCTTGGCTGGCAAAAAATTTTGATTCTGCTTTAGTGGAAAATCTTGGGCCCTCAATCACAACCACTGTGCCATTTTTGTGATGCAATATTTTTTCCTGCTCACAAATATCGCTCACAACTTTTCTTAATTCACTGCAATATGGTTCAGCTAATGAAAGATGGGCCACTTTTTCAGAATGTTTAATTCCATCCACTTTTTCACCATGATAATATGTATCATCTCTTTGGTTTAAACCGTGTGTATGAGTCCAGTTAACAAACTGGTTGCAAATTACAAAATCGCCTGGTTTAATATCTGGCCGCAAACTGCCAACTGCCACAGGAGAAATTATTCTTTGCACACCTAATTTTTTAAACGCCCAAAGATTAGCTTTGTATGGAATTTTATGCGGCGGATATTGATGAGACTTGCCATGTCTTGGTAAAAATGCGATTCTTCTGCCGCCAACAACACCAATTATTATTTTATCAGATGGTTTTCCAAAAGGTGTTTCTATTTCCACCACTTCCGCGTTTTCCAGTAAATCATAAAAACCAGAACCGCCAAAAATTCCAATCTCTGCCAACTGATTTTGTTCTGACATATTATTTTTTATTCTGAATTATAACTCACCAAATAATTTAACTGATATTTTTTTAATTTTTCACTGCCTTTTAAAAATGGCAAATCTATCACATAACTTATACCAATTATTTCTCCACCTAATTCTTCTACTAATTCTGCCGCGGCCAAAAGTGTGCCGCCTGTGGCGACCAAATCATCCACTATAATTACTTTTTCTCCTGGCTTAATTGTGTCCTCATGTATCTCCATTGTTTCAGACGCATATTCCAAAACATAGTCGCACAATTTTGTTTTATATGGTAATTTGCCTTTTTTCCGAATCACTGAAATTCCGGCGCCAAGCTGATATGCTATGGCGCCAGCCAACAAAAAACCACGCGCGTCAATTCCTACTACTTTATCCATTGTTTGATTTTTGTACGGAGCACACAAACAATCAATTACATTCTTAAAAATCTCTTTATTTTCCAAAAGAGTTGTAATGTCATAAAAATTTATGCCTGGCTTTGGCCAGTCTGGAATTTCGCGAATATACTTTTTAAAATCCATATAGTTTAAATTCAAATGTTAAAGTTTTTTAAAATTTAATATTTGAATTTGTTTTGAGTTTTGAATTTTACTGTCTAATCGGCATCATTAAATACAAATAATCATCTTTTTTATCTATCTTAAGCACAGCTGGACTATTAGGGTTAGACATTTCTAAAATCACTTTTTCATTAGTTAAATTTAATAATCCATCCAAAATATAATGATAATTAAAAACAATATTGTTTTCCTCGCCTTCAATTTCGCAATCAATAATTGCCTGATTTTCACCCAACTGGCTATTAGCCGCTTTAATAAACATTTTATCAGGCTTTTTAAATTCAAAAATCACATCATAAATTCCTGTTTTAACAAACAAACTAGCGGCTTTAATCGCATTGACCGCGACATTTTTGTTAAACGCAATGCGCGTGGTGTGTTTATCTGGAATTATCTGCGTATAATCAGGATATTCCCCATTAATCAGGCGCGAATTAAGCTCAGCTTGGGACATTAAAAAAAGAACCTGATTTTCTTCCCAATAAATTTTTACTTCTTCATCTTCTTCTGATTCTGACAAAATTTTTTCTAATTCCTGCAAAGTTTTAATCGGCACAATAAAATGCGCCTTTTTCTTGTTCTCTTCAGTGATAAATTTCTTTTCTGCCAACCGATAGCTGTCTGTGGCAACCATAGTTAATAGTTGCTCCGATATATTAAAATACCCGCCGGAAAGCTCTGGTCTTGATTCATTGGTAATAGCGGCAAAAATTGTTTCTGAAAGAATTTGTTTTAATTGACTGGTTTTTAATTTTAAAACATTTTCAGTGGCTACTTCAGGAATCAATGGATATTCATCAGCTGATTGGGTTTTAATTTTTGTTTCCCATGTGCCTGATGTAATTTTAATTTCGTTGCTGTTTTTTAATAATTCAAATTTAACTTTTTCTTCTGGCAAATACCCGACAAAGCCGGCTAAAGTTTTGGCTGGCACTGTTATTTTGCCAGCTTCCTCAATTTTACCCCTGATTTTTGTCTTAATACCAATTTCTAAATTAGTGGCTGAAAATTTTATTCCTTCATTTTCGGCCACGATTAAAATATTATTTAAAATCGGCAGGCTGATATTTTTGCCAGATATTTTTGCTACCGCGTTAAGGCCTTTAATTAAATTTTCTTTAATACAGGTGAATTTCATATTGTTATAAGATTTATTTAATAAAAATATTTAACAGTAATAATATTTGTTGATAAGTTAATAAAAAATTCTTAAATGGTTTATTGTTGAGGGTGTGGACTTGTTTGTTGTAAAATATAGGTGTTGATAAAAAGAAAAATTAAGTGGATAAAAATAATTTTAAGTTTTAAAAATTTTGTTTTTGTGGATAATACAGATTTTTGTCAACAATTTTGTCTTTAATAATTAACACCTTATTAACCCTTTATTACTTAATTCCCCAATCACTTAATCACTGTTTATTCATTAAACATTTTTTGTTTAATTAAAACAATATCTTGTCTGATTTTATCATTTTCTTTGATAACTTTTTTAATTTTTTCATACGCGTGCATGGCTGTTGTGTGGTCGCGGCCGCCTAATTCGTGGCCAATATTTGGGAAGGAAGCTCTTGTTTCTTCGCGCATTAAATACATAATCAATTGTCTTGGCTCCACCATTTCTTTTTTGCGCGATTCGCCAATAATATCATCAATGCTTATATCATAAAATTCTGAAACTATTTTAATAATTTTTTTTGGGGTAATGGAGCTTTTGGGCACCTGCAAATTTATTGACTGGACAATATTTTTGATTTCATTAAGATCAATTTTTTGTCCTCTTAAATTATGATAAGCAATAATTCTATTAATCACGCCTTCTAATTCGCGTATATTCTTGCCCAAATGTTCGGCTAAAAAAATGATTCCTTCTTTGTCTAAAGAGAATTTTTTTTCCAATAATTTAGCTTCAATAATGGCTATTTTGGTTTCTAAATCAGGTTCGTTAATATCTGCAATCATACCCCATTCAAACCTTGATTCTAATCTTTGCTCTAAATCTGGAATTGATTTTGGAGTGCGATCAGAAGAAAAAATTATTTGTTTATTGTTTTGATGCAGGTCGTTGAAAGTGTGAAAAAATTGTTCTTGGGTCTGTTCTTTGCCTGAAATAAACTGAATATCATCAACAATCAAGACATCCAATTCGCGGTATTTTTGCTGGAATTCTTTGTTTTTATGCGAGCGGATGGCAAAAATAAATTGATTGGTAAATTGTTCAGATGTCACATAAAGAACTTTTTTATCAGGATTTTTTTTAATTATTTCATGTCCAATAGCCTGCAAAAGATGGGTTTTTCCCAATCCAACACCGCCGTAAATAAAAAGCGGATTATAGGCCTGGCCAGGATTTTTAACCACCGCTTGGCTGGCAGCGTGCGCTAATTCATTGCTTTTGCCAACAATAAAATTTTCAAAAGTGTATTTTGGGTTTAATCCATAAGAATCTTTTCCTTCCGGCGCTTCTATCGGAGCTAAAGATATTTTTATGGCTTGTTTTAAATCCGAAATTTGTTTTTGTGGGACTTCGGGCTTGTTGGCTACTTTATAATAAATCTCGCCTAGTTGATTGTGAGTGATTTTTTTTAAAGCCGAAACAATTGCCTTGCAATATTTGTTTTCTAACCAGGCTTTGGTAAAAGCGTTTGGCACAGCCACAAAAATTTTATTATTTTCCTGAGATAAAATAAAAGTACTTTTAAACCAGGTGGTAAAATTAGCCTTAGTTAAAGACACTTCTAATTCTCCAAGTATGGCCTGCCAAAGTTGTTTGTTGTCCATATTTGTGTTTTTATTTTTTACTTCATTTTTATTCTACCAGCAATATAAAATACTTGCAATGATGTAAAGGTTGAAAGAATGGGGAGGAAAAGGGGATAATTACTAAATTATAATTTCTAATTTCTAATAAATTTAAAATCCTAATATTGAAAAAAATGACAAAAACAAAAAACTCCTTGACAATGGGAGTTTGTTTGTTCTCAATTAAAGCTGAGAGTTGCACTTTTCCAAAAATTTAATCTAAAAATTTAAAAGT
>PFBP01000037.1 GCA_002778535.1 Candidatus Kuenenbacteria bacterium CG10_big_fil_rev_8_21_14_0_10_36_11 | reverse complement strand
ATATGTATAATTGTAAAGCGAAACCCTGCCATCAATCTTGCACCAGTTAGCTGGCTGACCAGGAGCGGCTATTACTTTTTTTATTAAATTATTAAAAAAGGAAATTGTTTTTTGCCAAATATTTTTTTTCACTACGCCAGCAGTCGGGCACGCACTTGATGTATTTTCATAAACTTTAAAATTCTCACTCAAACCAACAGACGCCATTTTTTTATCAAAATAAACTTGTACCAAAGCATTGGGACAGACATTACTGCCAGTTGGATTATTATATTCTTCTTTAATAATTGGCGCTGTTGGAGGGGGAGGCGATTCTGGCAATTGACAAGTGCAAGATGACTGCTCGCAAACCAAACCATAGCCACATAAATTATTATTAACCTGACAGCCAGGAGAAGAATTATCATTATCGCAAGAATTGCCAATCACATTAAAATAAATGCCATTGCTTGGACAATTATTAACGCTCGCTATGACTTCGCCAGATGTGGCGCCGTTGGGCGCGTAAGTGGTAATTAAATTTGAAGACCATTTGGTAAAATCAATTGCTTTAAGATTATTAAATGTCACTTCACTGCCTGCTGGCGGATTTATTTTAGGATTGGTAACAGCAGCTTTGGCAGTTGGAAAAAGATTAAAATTATTTTTAAAAAAAACAGTTCCAGCCGCGCTACTCATAAAATTGGTGCCGCTAATATTTACCATTGTTCCTTCTTTGCCTTGAGTCGGATTTAAAGAACAAATGCCTGGCACGCCGCTTACTGGCACTGGCGCACCTGTGGCACATTCGACGGTCGTGGTAAATAATTTATTTTTATTGCTGGCTAAATTGCGTTTAGTTATAACTTGCGTTTTAATGCCCGCATTGGCTGGCACTTCCACAATAATTTCCTTATCTTTCCATGAGGTGTTGCAAGGGTATTTTGCTTCCACATTACCAAACATAAATTTGCCGCTGCCTTTGCCATTTTCAAAATAACAGCCCTCTGCAGTAATATAACGGCCGACCGGACCCTGGCTCGGACTTAAATTATTGATCACTGGCGTACATTTTTTAGTCGCAATATCGCAAGTACTATTGGGACACAGGTAACTGCCATCGCCATAATAATCCTGGCAATCAATATCACTGGCGCAAGCATCGGGATGATAATTTAAATTGCCATAATCTGATTTGCCTAAAGCAGAAGCGCTGATTTTAGTGGTGCCGCCAATAGCGCCGGAAGAAACAATGGCGATTGCTTGGCTTGAATCTGCCGGGTCAGCTGCCACAGAAGCGATATTGACATCTGAAGATTGCCACTGCCAAAGATAATTATTAGCAATTTCCTGACAATTGTTTGTAAATGATGAGGCTTTGTAATTTACCTGGCTATTACTTTGGCGGGTGCTATAATTAGCAGGTTCAACATTAACAGATTTTAAAGCACAGGACTCTTCAGAGTCTTGAGTTTTAAAATACCAGATATAATCACTTTGCAAAGTAGTATTGTCTTCGGCTCTAATGCCGGGTCTGATAGCTTCATTCTTTTTCAAAACTACCTGATAGTATTGATTCCGTTTTAAAAAATTGGCTGGAGCAAATTTTAAACCCTCGCGCGCACCATTTTGATTATCAATTACAAAAACAGAGGTTTGCCCGGCAATAGAGTTATTGGCACAATTAGCGCCATTAGGCACCCCGCTACATTCAAAAACCAAAACATTACCAAAAACAGAACTATTTTCAAGCAATTTATTAAACTCAACTGAAATAACAGCATTACGGCAAACATCTGCCTGGCCGCGCAAAGGATTGGGCGATGGATAAGTAACAATATTATTTGCGTTGTCTATTTTACATGAAGCGCCATTCACTCTTAAAAAAGAATTATTTTGCGATAATGATTCACACTGGCAAACATTGCCGGACTGACTGCAAACATAATTAGCTGGGCACAAATTATTATTCAAAGGACAATTATTAACATCTGCGCCGCAGTTAATTTTTTCATGGCTGCAAATATTTTCTGGCACGACTTTAAATTGCCATTTTTTTTCTAATTTATCAGCATCAGCGTTTAGTTTTAAATCTGTTTTAATTTCAGCTGTATAATCAGTATTGGCTGTTAAATTATTACTGGCAGGCAAAAATTCATAATGTTTGCAAAAATTATTCGGATTTAATGTTGGATCTGTATAATCGTCAGTTACCTGTAAAATTCGGCCATGATTGGCTGGCGTTAAAGTACCGCTTGTAACCAAACCGCCGCCTTGGCCGTTTTGAGTGACGGTACAGCTTTCAGTCACTGGATTATACATAGTGGTATTAAACACAGCATAAACAGCTGTATCAGGGCAAGCTTTTTCATAACCATCGCGCGGATAAACCAAAGTCACTTTGGGCGCTTGGTCATTAGTTTCAAAACGCCATTTTTGTTCCCCAACCATTGTATTCTGGCATAAATCTTTAATGCCTGCCACAGAAATTTCATACCACTGAAACGGACTTAAAACTAAATCATAAATTTCAAAACTCTTGCCATTTGATTTAAGAGACAAGGCATAATTTTCTGGCATAATAGCCACTGTGCCGCCCACGCCATTGGCATTGACAGAGCCGGTAACCTTTTTTAACTTAATATTATCTTTGTTAATAGTAGCCGGATCAATTGGTTCTGAAAAATTAACCCGGAGAGTTGATCTTAAACCAACATTTTTATCAGGATAGCCGTTTTCAGTCGGGCCCACCGGATAAGATGAAGTAATCGCTGGCGCTGTTTTATCTGTTCTATCGCCAGTGGCAAAAATCCAGCGAAAATTTATAGCCGCGCTTACGCATCCTGGCACCGCTTCCAAACCAGTGCCGCAGCCATCATCTGGATCAATCACTTCGCCTGTCTGGTCTTTGATGGTTTTGGGAATAAGCAAGCGGTAATAATGGTTTGCCTGGAATAATTTTTGATGATAAAAAACAACTGAACGGCCGCTTAGGGTCCATTCGCTACCAGCACCGGTTGGCTTGCCGTCAGTAAATTTAGCCGGATAAAAATCTGGTTCAACAACATTAGCGCAACTACTGCCAGTGCAATCTTCTATTTTTAATGTCTGATTTCCCACTGCTTCTTTAACAGATTCTTTGCCAACAAAATTATTAAAATTAATAATTATGGCACTGCATAAATAGACATCTTTATTGGTTTCATTAGGATTGCCGCAATCAGTGACAATGGCATTGATTTTAAAAATACTAGTTGGCAGATCCCATGGTCCAGGACCAGGGCCTGGGCCAGGGCCTGGGCCAGGACCGCCTCCACCAGCGATTTTATCACCTAAAACATTAAATACATAAAGTGTGATAGCGCCAGCCGCTAAAATTATAATCAGGCCAATCAAACCGTTAATCAGATATTTTTTTGCTTTATCAACTTTTTTAGAATCGCCGCCAGCTGTCATCCAAAGGAAGCCGGCATAAAGCACAATAATAATGGCAATTAAAGCAAGAAAACCTAAAACATAGTTAATAATATTGATAATTGATCTTATCAATTCAATTTTTGGCACATTGATATTTGTTAATTGTTCTTCGCCGTATTGGGCTAAAGCAGGCGAGCCAAAAATAAAAAAGACAGCAAAAAATATGCTGGCCAAAAAGGCAAAGATAAAAAACTTTTGAGGGTTTTTAGAAATTTTGAGCATGGATTATTTTTTAAAATGATTTTAGTTTGATGCCAGAAATTTTAAAATTGCTTCACAAAATTTTGGGTATTGTTCCAAAGCAACATCAATAGAATTATACAAAAGTTTGTCATCAACTTCATCATACTCATGCACGACCACATTGCGCATGCCGGCGCTTTTGGCAATCTCTTCAGAAAATTTCATTTCTAAAATATCCATCTTTGCCAACGCCTTAAATGTTTCTTTATAATTATTTGGCACTTCACCGTCTTTTTCTTTAATTAAATGCTGATTAATATCAATTGCCCGTTCAATCAATTCCATAAAATTATACCTTAAACTGCCATAAAGATGAAAATCTCTGACTATTTCTTCAATGCTATATTCTTTAAACGATCTAATTTTTTCCAATAATTCCTGAATGCCTTTGATATTTTCTTTAACAAAGTTTTTATCAAGCATAATTTTTGTTTAATAATTTTAATTGTCTGTTTTTAATCATTTTATCACGAAGATCTCTTAGTGGTTTTGTATCAATAAATTGTTTAAATGATTTGGCGCAAAGTTTGGCATAGTCATAATTAGAACCATAAAGAAGTTTGCCTTTATAAACCGCTTCAAAAAGAAAAAATGGTTTGGCACTGTTTAGATAGCGAACATCTAATCTGTAATTATCAAAAATTTTTTCCAATTCGCTTTGCGCCGCGAGCAATGTCTGAAACGATTTGGGGTTCTCTTTTAAAAAAATGCCGATGTCCAAATCGCTGTTGGCGTGCGTTTTGCCATTTATTTGCGAACCATAAACTGTCATCAATTTTATTTGATGTTTTTCCGCGATTTCTGCTAATTGTGTTTTTTGTTGTTCGGTTATTTTCATAAAATTAATTTAAATAGTCTTTCTGATTTCTTTGCCCTTAAAGATGGCGATGTGCTTGGGCAGAGTTTGCATTTTGTAAATAAATTATTTTTTATTTATTTTAGCAAATTTAATTTTTTTACTTCGGGGTTGCCAAGTAATGATTGCATTTGAATAATCGCGATTTCATTTAGCCGCAACAATCGTTCTGCCGCTGGCACTCCTTGTCTAATAAACTCGGCATTTAATGTTTCCATGTTAGCCAGACAAACTAATTGAGAAACATCGGCATAATCTCGGATATTTCCGGACTTATCTGATTTTTTTGCGCGCCATTCTTGAGCGGTTATTCCAAACAAAGCCACATTTAATAAATCTGCTTCATTGGCATAGATGAAATTTGCTTGTTCTTTTGAAACACGCTTTGGAATAAGATATTTTTTTATTGAATCAGTATAGATACGGTAATTTATCTTTGTCAGTGTTCTTTTTACATCCCAACCCAAAATTAAACGATTGTTTTCTTCAATTTTGAGACGCTGGAATTCTTTAATCAAATAAAGTTTGAATTCGGCTGATAACCAGGCGCCAAATTCAAAAGCAATATCAATGTGGGCGTAAGTGCCGCCGCCATATCGGCCTGCCTTTGAAATAATGCCTGTTGCTTTTGTTGCTTCAATCCATTTCTTTGGTGTGAGCGAAAAACTATTCATCCCGGCCTGTTTTTTAAAGGTCTCGAATTCGATACCTTTAAAATCCGGGTTATGCAGGCGTTCCCAAATTCCTAAAAATTCTACGGTATTGCGATTGCGCATCCATTGATAAATCAAAACATCATCTCCAAACTTCTTAGCCATATCTGTCAGAGAGATAAAATCATCATCATTGGGCCGCAATAATAAGGATATTTTTGATCCCTGAACGATAATTTGTTTTGATAATCGTTTACTCATGTTGATATGTGATTTCTTTGCCCTTAAAGATGGCAATGTGTTTCGGCAGAGTTTCCATTTTTTTGTTCTATTTTATAGACGCCATTTTCTTATATTCTCCTAAACTCATGGTTTTTCTCATATCGGTAATTTTTTCTGTAAACTCAACGCCATCTAAATGGTCATATTCGTGCTGAATTACGCGCCCAAGCATTCCACCTGCTTTAAGTTTAAACTTATTGCCATTTTCATCAAAAGCTTCAATAATTATTTTTTCAGGTCTTTTGACGGGAGCGAAAAGCTTGGCATAAGCAACGCTACCACAACCTTCGCATATTACAACTTGTTTTTTTGATGACCAAATAATTTTGGGATTTATATAAATCCGAAGCTGATCTTTTTTAAGGTTGCGATATTTTGTTTTCCGCACTTCAGTCACAAATATTCTAAATTTTTCGCCAATTTGCGAAGCCGCTATTCCTATTAAATTATGAAAACGCATTGAGTCGGTTAAATTTTTAATAACTCTTTGAGCATCTTCTGAATGAATTTTAGCAACAAATTTAGACTTTCGGTTTAATATCGGATTACCGATTTGTATTATTTCTTTAATAATCATAAGGTATTAAATTTATTTTAAAACCTCCTTCACCACCTTACTCGCCATTCCCCCATCAGCTTTGCCAGCGGTCTTTGCCATAACAGCTTTCATCACCATTCCAAATTGGCTTGGTGAAACTTCACCCATTTCCGCGATTACTTCGGCTACAATTTTTTTCAAGTCCTCCTCGCTCATTTCTGCTGGCAGATAAACAGACAAAATTTTTAATTCTTCATTTTCTTTTTTTGCCAGTTCCGGCCGATTGCCAGCAGTGAATTGTTCAATAGAATCCTTTCTTTTTTTCGCTTCTTTTTTTAAAACTTTAATCGCTTCCTCATCTGACAATCCTTCATCTTTTTTCATTAAGTTTATTGCTTCATTATTAAAAGCCGCAATCAGCATTCTTAAAACAGACACTTTTAAAACATCTTTATTTTTCATGGCTAATTTAAGGTCAGTATAAATTTGGACTGTGAGCATAATAATTATCGCTTTTTGTGCTTGCCTTTGCCAAAACTTTGCTCTAACATTTCTTCAGTAATCTTGCCTGTCTTAATTAAAAAATCTCTTTTTTTGCGCAATTCCAAACGGCGCAGAGCGTCTTTTTTTGTCTGATGTTTAGTTTTGGCTTTTTCAAAATGTTTATTTTTTTTAGCCAAAACAACAGCGCGACCTTTTTTAACTCGGTCTTGAAAGCGCCGCAGTAAACTGTAAGTTGATTCGTTTGGTTTGCGTTTGACTTCTACTGGCATAAGGAATAAACTCAAAATTCAAAACTCAAAATTTTGGTTTTATTAATTTTTAGATAATTTAATTCTATCTAATTATCAACACCTCGTCAAATCTTGGCTTTAATTTACCATAAAAAATCAAAAAGAGCAAATTTG
The DNA here is from genome assembly GCA_002778535.1 of Candidatus Kuenenbacteria bacterium CG10_big_fil_rev_8_21_14_0_10_36_11. Taxonomy (GTDB): domain Bacteria; phylum Patescibacteriota; class Patescibacteriia; order UBA2196; family UBA2196; genus 1-14-0-10-36-11. The sequence continues at coordinate 2,076 of PFBP01000037.1, read as the reverse complement.
CCAAAACATAAAATATAAACTAAAATAAATTTATCATTATTTTGAGTTTTAAATTTTGAGTTTTGAATTTTTTACTATATGTCCCAAACTCTATACCGCAAATATCGGCCGCAAATTTTTGCTGATGTGATTGGCCAGAATCATATTAAAATCACGCTTCAGAATGAAATCATTTCTGAACAAGTTGCTCATGCTTATCTTTTTACCGGACCTCGCGGCATTGGCAAAACATCCTTAGCCAGAATTTTAGCCAAGTCATTAAATTGCGAAACAAAAAAAGAAAAAGAAACCGAACCGTGCAACACCTGCCATTCCTGCGTTGCCATTACTCAAGGCAACTCTTTTGATATTATTGAAATTGACGCGGCCACTCATACGCAGGTTGATAAAGTGCGCGATAATATTATTGAAAACATAAATTTTCCGCCGCATGGCAAATACAAAGTTTTTATTATTGATGAAGTGCACATGCTTTCCACCGCCGCTTTTAACGCGCTTTTAAAAACTTTGGAAGAACCACCGACTTTTGTCGTCTTTATTCTCTGCACCACTGAAGCGTATAAACTGCCGGAAACCATTATTTCCCGCTGTCAGAGATTTGATTTTAAAAAAGTCTCAGCTGAACTAATCACTGGCAAACTTAAAAAAATAGTGGCTGAAGAAAAATTAAATATTCATAATAATGTTTTAGCCACGATTGCACTTAGAAGCGGCGGTTTTATCCGCGATGCAGAAAGTCTGCTCGGGCAGATTACTTCCATTATTACGCCTGATAAAAAAGAAATTACGCTTGCTGATGTGGAAGCAATCATCCCCCGTTCTGATTTTTTAGCTCTGGCAAATTTGGCCGCGGCTTTAATTGATAAAAACGCTAAAGCTGGCTTAGAAACAATCAATCAATTAGTGGCTGACGGTGTTGATTTAGAAAGATTTAATTTAGACGCGCTTGATTATTTTAGAAAAATGATTTTAATCAAACTGGGTCTAAAAAATCAGAGTGAAAATATCGCTGGTCTGAGTGAAGAAGTGGTTAATAAATTAATAGAGCAAGCAGAAAAAATTGAAATAAATTTTTTAATAAAAATTTTAGACAAGTTAATCTCAATCCAAAACGCGCTGAAAGATGCGGAAATTCCCCAGCTACCTTTGGAAATAGCAGTGGTGGAATTATGCGAAGAAGAAAAAGAAATAGAGAAACAAAAAAATAAAGAAATTAAGGGAAATGAAGAAAATAAGGTTAATGCAGAAACACAGAATAAAAATGAAGATATTGAGGTAGGTTCAAGGTTGCACCTTGAACCTACCTGCAGCAAAGAAAATACTTCCATATCTAAAAATATCACTCTGGAGCAAATAAAATCCGCCTGGCAGGAAATTATTAAAGCCAGCCAAAATGTTAATCACTCTTTGCCTTTGATTTTAAAAGCATCATATCCTTTGACAATTACTAATAATCTATTAGAAATTGGTTCTGAATTTGATATTCATATCCAAAAATTAAAAAGCAATACCTGCCTAAATAATGCTGAACAAATTTTTTCTCAAGTTCTTAATTCTTTTGTCCGTTTAAAACCCATAACTTTTTCTCATGAAAAAGCAGAGGAACTAAAACAGGAATTTAATTTATCAGCGCCAGAATTGCCGCCAGCGGATATTGAAGAAATCGCGAAAAGTTTTGGGGGAAAAGTGATTGAGTAATTTGGGTAAATATAAAAACACAAAAAGTCCGCTTTTTAAAAAACGGATTTTTTTGACAAAAACTTTTTTCAGACTATAATTAAAAACAAAATAAAGCCGCGATGGCGGAATTGGTAGACGCGCACGACTCAAAATCGTGTGGAGTTTCTCCATGAGAGTTCGATTCTCTCTCGCGGCAATTTCATCCTGTCTAAAGACAGGAGTTACAAAAAATATTTTTGGCTGGGTAGCTCAGTTGGTTAGAGCGTAGCACTCATAACGCTAAGGTCGAGAGTTCAATCCTCTCCCCAGCTACCATTGTTTTATAAATTTTATTGTTGTATAATTTTTATTGCCGCGGGGTAGAGCAGTCTGGCAGCTCGCGAGGCCCATAACCTC
>PFBP01000007.1 GCA_002778535.1 Candidatus Kuenenbacteria bacterium CG10_big_fil_rev_8_21_14_0_10_36_11 | reverse complement strand
TTAAAAAGTATTCAAAATAACGGCCCCATTTTTCATTGATTTTAAAATTCAAATTTTTTAAAACCAAATAAAGATAGTAAAAATAAAAAAACGGCAGATTGCGGCGCGCTTTCAGGCTGAAAAACGCGGCGATTAACAAAACTGCCGTGGCAAAAAAATCAAATTTATTTTTAAGCACATTATAGATAATAAAAATTCCAGTAAGGACAATAATTATTACTGATGGCCAAAGCAACGGCGGCACCCATTCGGCAATTAAAGTACTTAATGGCATTTGCCAATGGCGGTAGACTTCTTCGTAAATGTAATAACCAAATGGATTAAGCAAAGTTGCTATGCTGGACAGACAAAAAACAATTGAAGTTATTGCAACTGTTTTTAGTAAAACTTTTTTTCTTAAAAAACCAAGCCATTGGCCAATCAGATAAAGCGCAAAAATAAGCGGTCCGAGAAAAAAACTAGGATGAGTATTGGCCCAAACGCCAAAGAGCGGCACCAACCAAATAATTTTTTTCAAATGGCTTTCCTTTTTCGCGCCTAAAAAATAAAAAGTCAGCGCGCCAAAAAGCAATGATAATATTTGCGATCTAAAGCCGAGAGATAAAACTGGCCAGGATAAAAAAATAGCCAGATAAATTAAAGGTATTTTAATAAAAATGCCGGCCGGGCTGCTTTTATAAATCCAAATGATCACTAAGGTTAAAATTAAACTGCCTAAAAAACTCAGGCCTAAAAAACCAAAATGATTAAAAACATTAGCAATAAAAATGTCATATAAAAAATTGGGATTAGCCCACTGATAATCAGACAAAAAATATAAAAACTCGCCGCCCTGGCAAACGCCGCGGCTTTGCATAATCTGCATCCCACAGCGATAATGCCAGCCAAAATCATTGTCAGCCAAAGGCAGAAAGAAAATCACCAATAGCGAAATAAAAAAAACCAATGTTAAAATTGAACGCAAGATTTGATTCCGCTGAAAAAATTGCGAGTTGATATACATAAAATCATAACGAAATAAACTAAATTAACTCCTGATTTTTATTCCCTGAACCATACCAACAGCAATCAAGCTCATGATTAAAAAACTGCCGCCATAACTGACAAAAGGCAAAGGCAAACCAGTCACTGGCAAAATGCCGACTGCCATGCCCACATTGATAACGAGTTGAATAAAAAATATCATGGCAAAACCAAAAACTAAAAAAGTCCCAAAATCATCTTTAGTGTTTTTAATAATTTTAAACAACCGATAAAAAACAATCAAATATAAAACAAATAAGACCGAAGCGCCAATAAAACCTAACTCCTCTCCCAAAGCAGCAAAAATAAAATCAGCTTCAGAAACCGGCAAAAAATGCAGCTGGCTTTGCGTACCCAGACCCAGTCTTCTGCCCCAAAACCCGCCCGAACCAATAGCGACCATTGACTGATGAACATTATAACCAGACTTTAACAAATCAGCCTGCGGATTTAAAAAAGTCAACACTCTTTCTTTTTGATATGGCACTAATAAAAATTGCCAAGATACAATGGCCATTAACAAAACAATTATTAAAAAAAATAAAAAATATTTTTTATTAAAACCATGAAACCAGAGCATGGCTATCCAGACAAGAAAAATCACGGCCATGGAACCAAAATCTGGCTGCAATAGCACCAAAACGCAAAAAGGAATGATAATTAAAAAAGATTTCAACCACAAAGAAATTTGAACGTCTAATTTAGAACGATGGGCAAAAAATTTAGCCAGCACAATAACTATGACAATTTTGGCTAATTCAATCGGCTGAAAACTTAACTTGCTTAAAACAAACCAGCCTGTTGTGCCTTGAATATTTTTGCCGAAAAACAAAACCAAAAGCAATAAAATAAAAGCTATCGCATAAAGCCATGGCGCAACCGACCGCCAGACGCGGTAATCCAGCACAATAAAAACAAACATAAAAACCAGACCGAGTAAAGAAGAGATGATTTGTTTTTCCAGCAAATTAAAACTTTTATTTTCCGAGCCCAAAGCCAGACTGTATAAAGTTGACAAACCAAAGCAAATTAAAAGAAAAACGGCTACCAAAAGCAGCCAGTCAATATTTTTAAAAATAGTGATTTTAGGAAACAGCATACATTATTTCTCATCGCGCGCGCCTCTGATTAAATTAACAGCCGGCGCATCTGATTTAAAATAATTTTTATCATTATAAATATTAATATCAGGTATGATTTCAATTTTAGATGGCACTCCAAAGTTATAATTCCAGGCTGCGCTGACTGTTCTTTTTTGTCCGCTTAAAAATTTATCAATTGTCACATAATTAATAGCTACTGGATAAGCGCCATTATATGCGACCACCTGCCAGCCAACTTGCCAAAAATTAAAATGGCTTAAATTTTCTGCTGAAAACTTAATTTCCGTGTAATTATTTTGCGCTAAAGATTCTGGCTCGCCAATAACTATTTCTTGCAAAACACGACTCAAGTCCTTGGCTTTAATTCTTTGCCAATTATTCGCCCCTAATTTTAACTCCATACTCACTGGATAATTAAGCGAATAATAATTGAATTTAAAAAAATATTTACTTTCTCCTGGTAAAATAAAAGTGCTTTGCCAATCAAGCATTAGGCCATCAACTATAAAAGCATATTGCAAATCCGCAAGCCAATTTAAATTAGGATTAGATAATTTAGCCACTAAATCGTATTTATTATCGCCCAGACTAATTTTATCCACAGAAATTATTTCTAAATCAAATGGTTTGTGCGTATCGCGATATTTTTCTAACGATGTATCAAGTGCAGTAAGTTCTGTTAAAATCTGTTGATAATTTTTTGTGTCAGCTGAATAATTTACCAACCTTACGCCAGCAAACCAAAAAAGAGCGATATTAATTAAAATTAACAAAACCACAGCCAATCGTTTGAACAATACCTGATTGGCAATAAAAAAGTAAACGATTTTATAATACCATTGAGTTTGTGATTCATTGTTCATAATTAGATTATATCATAAATATTTGTTTTGTGGTATAATATAAATACAAATTAATTTTCTCCCTTTTAAGGAGATCCATACTAATATGTTAGACACCTCAAAAGATTTATTATACCTGGTTATTTCTTTTTGCTTAATCTGGATCACTGTTTTTATCTGTTGGCTTTTGTATTATTTTATTGCCATCATCGGTGGCGTAAAAAAAATTATCAAAGGAGTTGAGGACAAAATTGAAAAAGTTGACGCGTTATTAAATTTGGTCAAAGAAAAAGTAGAACATTCAGCCACTTATTTAGGACTCCTTGTTGAAGGCATTGCCAAAGTAGTTGGTTATCTTAAAGACAAAAAAAATAACTGGCAGGATCAGGATGATGAAGATAAGCCGGAAGAAAAACCCAAGAAAAAATCTGGCAAGAAAGTTAAAGTGGTGGAAGAATAAACAAATTTTTATCTCATAGGGTTTAAAACATTCACTGGAAGTTTTAAACGGTTTGAAACCTGTCCCTACAAAACAAAAAAATAAAAAGCCCTGTTTTTTAAGCAGGGCTTTGAGTTTAATTGACATTATTTGTCAACCAGATTGCGGTTTGGTAAGATAAGGGTGTCAAACCTTTAGTTTTAACTTTTGAATTTTGAGTTTTGAGTTATCTTTATGTTCATCTCTCTTCATAACCACTCCCACTATTCTCTTTTGGACGGCTTGCCAAAAATTGATGACTACATTAAAAAAGCCCAGGAATATAGCATGCCTGCTTTGGCTTTAACTGACCACGGCACTATGTATGGCGTGATTGAATTTTACCAAAAATGCGTTAAGGCTGGCATTAAACCAATCATTGGCTGTGAAATGTATATGGCGCCAAGAGATTTACATTTAAAACATGCTGGCATTGATGAAAAAACCAGACATTTAATTTTGTGGGCGAAAAATTATGAAGGTTATAAAAATTTGATTTATCTCTCAACCGTGGCGCACTTAGACGGCTTTTATTATCGGCCAAGAATTGATAAAAAAATATTAAGAAAAAAATCAAACGGGCTTATTGCCACCTCAGCTTGTTTAAACGGCGAAATCCCTAAAGCTTTACTAAACAAAAAACAAGAAACAGCTTTGGCTTTAGTCAAAGAATACCAGGAAATTTTTGGGCCAGAGAATTTTTATTTAGAGCTGGAATATATTGGCGAAGTAGCTGAACAAATTGAAGCCAATCAAAAACTTTATGAACTGTCAAAAATAACAGGCGCGCCCATTATCGCGGCCAGAGATACCCATTATATCAATGATGAAGATAAAATCGCCCAAGATGTCTTGCTCTGCGTCCAAATTGGAAAAACTTTAGCAGATCAAAAACGACTCAATATGACAGGCGCTGACCTGTCATTTATCAAACCAGAACTGATGGCAGAAAAATTTAAAGACTGGCCCGAAGCAATTGCCAATACTGAAATAGTGGCGGAAAAATGCCAGCTAAAACTGACTCTTGGCCAATGGCAATTTCCCAAAGTTGAATTGCCAGACAATATCACAGCAGAACAGCAACTGATAAATATTACGAAAGCTGGTTTTAAAAATAAATTTCCAGAACCAACTGAAGAAGAAAAAACAAGATTAAATTATGAATTGGAAATTATCAATCAAAAAGGTTATGCCCCGTATTTTTTAATTGTCTCGGATTTAATTAAATGGGCCAGAAGTCATGAAATTGTCACGACCACACGCGGCTCGTGTGCCGGCTCACTTGTCGGTTATGCCACTGATATCACAACACTTAATCCCTTGGATTATGGCCTGCCGTTTGAAAGATTTTTAAATCCTTTCCGGCCCTCACTGCCTGATATTGATATGGATTTTGCTGATAACAGGCGCGATGAAGTAGTGGAATACGCGCGGCATAAATATGGCCATGATAAAGTCGCCAACATCGCAACATTCGGCACCATGATGGCGAGAGGCTCGGTCAGGGATGTGAACCGCGTCTTGGGACTGCCTTATGAATTTGGCGACAAAATCGCGAAAATGATTCCTTTTGGCGCCCAGGGATTTCCTATGACCATTGACCGGGCTTTAAAAGAAGTGCCGGAATTAAAAAATATTTATGAAACAAACGCACAAGCTAAAGAAGTTTTGGATTTGGCAAAAAAAGTAGAGGGTTGCGCCAGGCATATTTCTATTCACGCGGCTGGCGTAGTTATTTCGCCCACCCTATTAACAGATTTTACGCCCCTGCAAAAAGATCCTAAAGGCCAGAGAAATATTATCACTCAATATGAAATGCATGCAGTAGAAGAAGCTGGTTTAGTTAAAATGGATTTTTTGGGCATTCGCAATTTATCAATTTTGGGCAACGCCGTGGCAATTATTGAAAAAACTAAAAACATCAAAATCATTTTAGAAAAATTACCACTTGATGACAAAAAAACTTTTCAATACATCGCGGCCGGACATACTTTTGGCATGTTCCAGTTGGGCGGTTCTGGCATGACCAAATGGCTGACGCAGTTAAAACCAACTTCAGTCAAAGAAATTATGGCTATGGTGGCTTTGTTTCGGCCAGGGCCCATGGAATCAATTCCAGAATTTATTGACCGCAAACAAGGCAGAAAACCAATCACTTATCTTGACCCAAAACTGGAGCCGATTTTAAAAGATACTTATGGCGTCATTACTTATCAGGATGACTTGCTTTTAATTGCAATTAATATCGCTGGCTATAATTGGGAAACAGTTGATAAATTTAGAAAAGCAGTAGGCAAAAAAATTCCAGAACTGATGGCTGAGCAGGAAAAAATTTTTATTAATGGCTGCCAGAAACACAGTGGCTGGAGTTTAGAAAAAGCGCAAAAGCTTTGGGAGCTCTTTGACCCTTTCAAAGGTTATGGCTTTAACAAAGCGCACGCTGCTTCTTATGCTTTAGTCGCTTACCAGACTGCTTATCTTAAAGCGCATTACCCAGCCGAATTTATGACCGCGGTGATGACAGCAGAAGCAGAAGACATGGAAAAAATTGCCGAAGCAGTGGAAGAATGCAGAAAAATCGGCCTGAAAGTTCTGCCGCCTGATGTTAATTTTTCCCAGCCTGATTTTACCTATATCAATGACCAAGAAATCCGCTTCGGGCTTTTAGCCATTAAAAACTTGGGCGAAGAAATTGCCAATACTATTATTGCGGAGCGCAAAAAAAATAATACTTTCAAATCTTTAACCGACTTTTTAATCAGGGTAGAAAGTAAAAATCTAAATAAAAAATCTTTAGAAGCTTTGATTAAATCCGGGGCAATGGATTCACTTTTCGAGCGCGGACAAATGCTGGCTAATTTAGAAAGATTATTAGACTTTGTCCGCGTTAAACAAAAACAAAAAAACAATGGCCAATCTTCTCTTTTTGGTTCTCTTGTGGATGAAAACAAACTGCCTGAATTAGCACTGGCACCTGCTACACCAGCTGAATTAAAAACAAAGTTAGGCTGGGAAAAAGAACTTTTGGGCCTTTATGTGTCTGGCCATCCTTTTGCCGAAATGTCTCTCTTGCTAAAAAATCAAACCACTTGCCCTTTGAATGAAGTTAAACAAAAAATCAACGGGTTTGTGCTCTTGGCTGGCGATATAATTAAAGTTCAAAAAATTATTACGCGCGCTGGCGAACCAATGCTTTTCGCAATTATTTCTGATGCAACCGCGGAAATTGAAGCAGTTGTATTTCCTAAAATATTAAAAAATAAGCCTGACATTTGGCAAGAAGGCAACCAAGTTTTAATCCTGGGCAAAATTTCTGAAAAAGATGATAAACCAAAAATTATTGTTGATTTTGGCTATATCATTACTAAAGACAATTTGGTTAGTGTCATAAATCAGGCCAAACTTGACCAACAACAAATAATCAATAAACAAAACTGGAAAAATAATAATCATGCTAATAGCTGGCCGCAAAATAATAATCTGACGCCAAAAAATAATTATCAGGCTCCGGCAGCCAAACCAATTAAAAAAATCTGGATTAGTTTGCCAAAATTTTTTAATTCCAATATCCATAACCAACTGAAAGCTGTTTTTAATGAATTTCCCGGGTCAACGCAGGTTTTTCTCTCAATCTATCAATCAGGATCTTTAAGAAAGATAGAAACTGATTTCAAAATTTCTTATCACGCGCTTTGCCGCCAAAAACTTGAACTTATTGTGGGAAGTGGTAATATTAAAGTGGAACAATAAATTAGTAATTTCTAATATCTAATTTCTAAAAATAAAACAAGATTAATTATTTAGAAATTAAAGCTTAGAAATTCTCAACATTATGCCTTACAAAAACAACCAATCCATTCCCTCTTCGCCGTCATTTAAAAAAATCACGCTGAGTTTTGTGGTGGTTGTGATCGTGCTTTTAGTGTTTATTGTTTATTTTTCCTTTGCCAAAGCAACCATTATCATCACCCTTGGCAGTGAACAAAAAACCCAGACATTTGATTTAACAGTTTCTTCAACTTCAACTGAAAGCGATTTGGCCGGACGGATCATAACCAAAGAAATAGAAATTTCTCAAAAATTTGAAGTGGCTAATTTTGAAGAAAAAACTGGCGTGGCCACTGGTAAAATAAGAATTATCAACAACAACAATGACAGCCAGCAACTCATAAAAACCACCAGATTTTTAACGCCTGACAATCTTCTTTTTCGGCTCAAAGATAATATCTCAATCCCGGCTGGCAAGGAAATCGCAGCTGAAATTTATGCTGATGCTGAAGGCGCTAAATACAATATTCAGCCTACTAAATTCACTATTCCCGGCCTAGCCAAAAATCTGCAAGAAAAAATTTATGGCATTTCAGACGAGCCAATGGCTGGTGGCATGAAAAAGATAGGCGTTTTAACCCAGGCAGACATAGATCAGGCGCAAAAAAAATTTACTGGTAATCTAAAACAAAATATTAAAACTCAACTACTGCTTGCTTTAGCTCCTGGTGAAAATATCTCAGACAGTTTAATCAAGTATGAAATTAAAGAACAGAATATCAAAGAAAAAATAGGCGACCAAGTGGAAAATTTTACTCTGACAGCCAAAGTTTTAGCTCAGGCAGTTATTGTTAATGAAGAACAGCTTTTAACCACGGCTAAAGAAAAATATAAAGAACAATTAACGCTGTCTGGCACCAAACAAAATATTGCTAATTGGCAGACAAATTCTTTTGTAGCAGAAATCAAAGCATCAGACGCAATAAAAAATAATGCTATCTTGAGTGTGTCATTAACAGCAGAAATCGGCGGCTCGTTTGATCTGAAAAAATTTGATAAAAAAGAAATTGCCGGTTTTGATAAAAAAGGCGTGGAATATTATTTTTCCCAATTCGCGGGCATTAAAGATCTGGCCATAAAATTCTGGCCTTTTTGGGTCAGAAGCGTGCCAGCTGTCTCGGATAAAATAATTATTGAAGTCAAATAAAAAATATGGACAAAAATAATGATCAACAATCAAAAGATTGTCTCCTGGCTTTACGTCACAGCACTGAACATGTTTTGACTCAAGTAATATTGAAACTTTATCCCAAAATTAAAATGGCTATGGGCCCGGCTACTAGTGAAGGATTTTACTTTGACTTTGACTTAAACGCGGACGAACGCGGACTGGAACGCGAACAAACGCTGACAATCACGCCAGAAGATTTTCCCAAAATTGAAGCGGAAATGCAAAAAATTATCGCAGCGAATTTGCCAATCACACGCGAAGAAATTTCTGTGGCTGAAGCGCGAGAATTATTCAAAAATAATGAATATAAGCAAGAATGGCTGGATGAAATTGAAGCGCGCGGCGAAAAAGCCACGGTTTATTGGATTGGTTCCCCGAATAACCCCCATTCGTTCGTTGATCTTTGCGCTGGCCCGCATGTGGAGTCAACCGGCAAAATAAAGGCCTTTAAACTGATGAAAATCGCTGGCGCGTATTGGCACGGGGACGAAAAAAACAAAATGTTAACAAGAATTTACGGCACAGCTTTTGAGAGTGAAAATGAATTAAAAGATTATTTAAAAATGTTGGAAGAAGCGGAAAAAAGAGATCATCGGAAGCTGGGAAAAGAGTTAGATCTGTTTCACATTGATGAAATGGTGGGCTTAGGTTTGCCTTTATGGCACCCCAAAGGCGCTTTGCTTTGGCGGGTGATTGAAGATTTTTGGTACAAGGAACATTTAAAAAACGGCTATGAATTGGTGCGCACCCCGCACATTGGCAATAAAACTCTCTGGGAAACATCCGGACACTGGAATTTTTA
>PFBP01000014.1 GCA_002778535.1 Candidatus Kuenenbacteria bacterium CG10_big_fil_rev_8_21_14_0_10_36_11 | reverse complement strand
TGGCCACGAGCATAACCCCGGCAATGGGCAAAAGCACAAAAGAATTGGTTAAAAAAGCAATCACAGTTAAGGTGGTGGTTAAAGCTAAAATGCCTGTTTCGCCAATATAGAATTTAGCAGGAGGAGCGTTAAACCATAAAAAAACAGCCAGAGTGCCTGTGATCATGGCGCAAAAAGCAGCCAAGTCTATCTGGCCGCGCAAAAATGAAATCACGGCGTAAAGGGCAAAAATAGGCACAAACACTCCGCCGGAAAGGCCGTCAATGCCGTCAATAATACCTGATGAAAAAACAGCCACCATAGTAATGGCAAAAAGAGGAATATAAAAACCATTGATATAAAAATCGCCTAAAAAAGGCAGATGAATTGTGTCCCAGCCAAGCTTAAAATGAAACCAGAGCGCGCCTACCATGCCAATAATAAAAACAATGCCAATTCTTTTTGACAAACTCATGCCGCCGCCCAGATATTTTCCGCCAGCCAATCTTGTTGTTAAAAGATCATCAAAAAATCCTAAAAAACCAGCAGCGACCAAAGTGAACAAAGGCAGCCATGTTTCGGCCCGGTTTAAAAAATTAAGGTCTTCAAACACGCCATTAAATAATTTATTAAACAAAGAAATAACAAGAGCTAAAACCAAGATTGTCACCCAGATTAAAAGTCCGCCGCCTCTGGAAGTTTTAACAAGATGATCTTTTTCTATTTTTTGAAAAGTGATAAGTTCGTGGCCGTCAGGCGTATATTTGCGCGCCTTTTTCCACATTTTTAACTTAGTTAATTTGCGCGCCAAAACCGGCGCCCAGCAAAAAGCGCCCACGAATGCGAGAAAAGTTAAAATAAATATTTTTGCGACAAACATAAAAATTAAAACTGACGAAGAAATCTCAAATCCCCGCTATGCATTAAACGGATATCATCAATGCCGTATTTCATCATAACTAAACGATCAAGGCCTACATTGATATAAAACCCTTGCCATTTTTTCGGATCAAGACCGCCTGCTTTAAAAACATTTGGATGCGGCGCGCCGCCAGGCATTATTTCCAGCCAGCCATTATGTTTGCAAATACCGCAACCAAGGCCATGGCAAACCTGGCACTCCATATCAATTTCAAAACCAGGTTCCACAAAAGGAAAAAAGCCAGCGCGCATGCGAATTTTTACTTCATGGCCAAATACGCGCTCTAAAATTGTCTTAATTAAAATTTTGCCCGCGGAAAAAGAAACATCATGATTAACAATCAAAGCTTCGTATTGATAAAAACATCTTTCATGCCCAGCATCAGTGGCTTCGCTGCGAAATACCCGGCCAGGATAAACAAATTGAAATGGCGGTTTGTGCGTCTTCATATAATTCACGCTAACGCCAGTCAAATGTGGTCGCAAACAATATTTCTCGCTTGCGTTTAGTATTTTTATATTTTTTTGTTTTTGTATTTTCTGTAACTTTATCCAATAAGTATCCATTGATTCACGCGCCGGGTGATCAGGCGGAAAGTTTAAATTATCAAAAGCCTGCTCTTCAGTTGTGATTTCATTGCCTTCATAAATTTCAAAATTCAAAGAACGAAAAGCTTCGTTGAGCTCATGAATCATGCGCGTAGTAGGATGCAAAGTGCCAATTGTTTTTTTAAGGCCAGGCAAAGTAGGGTCGTAAATTTTTTCTTTTTTAACAGTCACATCATCAGTCAAAAAGTTTTTAGTCTGTTCAAAAATATGCTCAATTTCTTTTTTAACCTCATTAGCTATTTTGCCAATGACTGGTTTTTCTGCGTCAGCCACATCTTTAATTTTTTTTAAAGCCTCAGTGAACTTGCCTTTGCGACTGAAGTACTCCAAACGAAAATTTTCTAAATCTGCCTCATTTTTAATGAATTTTATTTTTTCAACAATTTCTGATTTTAAGTTTTGTAAAATTTCTTTCATATTTTTATGTTATTTTATTTTTATTGTCATTCCCGCGAAAGCGGGAATCTCATGGAAACAGCAATTGCTTATTCGCTGGGATCACCGCTTTAACTTGTCACCGGCAACTTAAAGCTCGCAAGGATGACAAAAGGAACAGCTACAATTTATTAATTTTATTTATCCTTTTCTTCATCATCGCCTCTATAAACAAAATAAAATTCCAATGCCAAAAGCAAAATTAACAATATCAATAAATTCCACCAGGCGGCTAATTTCTGGCTTTGCAAATATAAACCAACCACAATCAAAATTGAAAGCCAAATGCTCTGGCGAAAAGAAACAATAACCTGCGTGGTGATAAACTGATTTTTATTAAATAGATGCCGGACTAAAAATCCAAAAAGAGAAAGAGTGCCAATTGCTGAAAATAACAAAGAGAGATAAAAAAGAATAAAACCAGAAAAAGTGGTGCTGAAAGGATCTACCGCGTTAATGACAACAAAAAACGAAACCCAGCAAAGCAGGGTGGCCAAGATCATTAAAGTAAGATATTTGGAAATAGTCATTTAGGTTTATTTTATCAGATTTGCCAAAAGACTGCAAATGCGAACAAAAGCAAAAACCCGCCTTTTTCAGCGGGTTTTTGCTTTTTTAGCCTGGGTGCAAAACCCAGAACATTTTAAAGATCAGCTGGTCTTAATGTGGATCTTTTGTTTTCTTCACATCTTTTAGCCGCTTTATCAATCAGATGAGCGACTTCTTTGCTTAATGCTTCGCCAAAATCGCCTGCCATGTGAAGATTCTTGGATTTAACATAGGCTTTTACTTTAGAGCCTACGACAAGCATTTCTTCCATAAATTTGTTTTAGCTTAAGCCGTTTTTCAGGCCTAAACCGATTAATTTTTTAAAAGTTTATTTTTTAGTTATGCACACCCCTAAATTATTGATGCGCCAAAACTTAATTATATTATAGCAAATTGGCGAAAAATTGGCAAATAAATAATTTAAATTTTAATTCGGACTCGAAGGGATTTGAACCCTCGATCTTCTCCGTGACAGGGAGACGTGTTAGACCGGGCTACACCACGAGTCCAAAAAACTAAAATTAGTTTATCATAAATATCAGATTAAGCAAGGATAAAAATAAAAGTAATTTGTAATATGTAATCAGTAATCGGTAATTATAATTATCAAAAACGGTTCCAAAATCATTTTACAGATTACGAATTACAGATTACAGATTACTCTTTTCCAATCTCTCCCCTACCTCAAACAAAGCATCCTCATTAAACCACGGCGCGATAAGTTGGACGCCGATTGGCAAACCAGTTTTAGTTTTACTGCATGGCAGAGACATAGCTGGCACGCCAGACAAGTTCGCAGGCACAGTAAAAATATCTTCCAAATACATTGTTAACGGATCATTTGTTTTTTCGCCTAACTTAAAAGCAGGGGTGGGCGTGGTCGGGGTGAGTAAAATATCAACTTTATCAAAAACTTTTTTAAAATCCTTACGAATTAAAGTTCTGACCTGTCCTGCTTTTTTATAGTAAGCATCATAATAACCAGCGGACAAAGCATAAGTGCCAAGCATAATTCTTCTTTTAACTTCATCGCCCAAAAATTCCGCCCGTGTTTTTTTATAAACATCAATGAGTTTGTCCGCGTAGTTCAGCGTAGTATTCCGCGTTATTCCGCGATTCCCATAACGAATACCGTCAAATCTGGCTAAATTTGCGCTGGCTTCAGCTGGTTGAATAATATAATAAACAGCCAAAGCATATTCTGTATATGGCAAGCTGACTTCAATAATTTCCGCGCCTAATTCTCTGACTTTTTCTATTACTTCACGCACCGCAATTTCCACTTCTGCATCAATGCCTTTTATAAAATATTCTTGAGGAATGCCAATTTTGAAACCAGCTAAACTATCTTTTTGTTTTAATGTTTTAATGTTTTTATGTTTTAATGAAACAGAGGTTGCGTCTTTTTCATCTTTTCCTTTGATCATATCAAAAACAATTTTGGCATCAGCCACATTTTTTGTTAATGGTCCGATCTGATCCAAAGACGAAGCATCTGCAATTAAACCATAACGAGAAACAGAACCATAAGTTGGTTTTAAACCAACTACGCCGCAAAAAGCTGCTGGCTGGCGCACAGAACCGCCGGTATCTGTGCCAAGTGAATAAACAGATAAATCCGCGGCTACTGCACAAGAAGAACCGCCAGAAGTTCCGCCAGGCACGCGCGCTAAATCATGTGGATTTTTAGTTGGACCAAAAGCGGAATTTTCTGTTGAAGAACCCATGGCAAATTCATCGCAATTATTTTTTCCTAAAATCACAGCGCCTGCATCTTTAATTTTTTTTGCAGCAGTAGCGTCATATGGCGCGATATAATTTTCTAAAATTTTTGAACCGGCCGTTGTTTTTATGCCCTCTGTCATAATCACATCTTTAATGGCAACTGGAATACCTGCTAATAAAGAAATTTCATCTCCATTAGCTATTTTTTTATCAACCTTTTCAGCTTGTTTTAGAGCCTCTTTTTCAGCCACAGTAATAAAAGCATTAAGAACTGGATTTTTTTCTTCTATACGACGCAAATAATCCCGCGCAAGTTCTGTGGCAGAGATTTCTTTAGTGATCAATTTTTGATGCAATTCTTGAATCATAAAAATATTTTAAATGTCATCCTGAATTTATTTTAGGATCTCTGTGTTAAGTCTAAAATGAGTTGCTGAAACAAGTTCAGCATGACAACAGAAAATAGATAATCAAAATACTGACTCCACTTTCACCTGCCCATTCTCTACTTCCGGCGCCATACTAATCAATTCCTTGTCACTTGTCACTAATTGCCTATCACTAATTTCATCTTCCCGCCAAACATTTTCTAAATCAATCATACCTCCGTCAGAAATAGGGGTGCCAATGGTATTAACTTGTTTTAACTTTTCCATATAATCCAAAATTTTACCAAGTTGCGCTTGATATTTTTCTGTTTCTTTTTCAGATAATTCAATGCGAGCCAAATCAGCAATATGTTTGACTTCTTCTTTGGTTAGCATAAATTTTTTATTTTTAACTACTTTTTATTTTAGCATTTTGTGGTTTTTGCGCAAATATGTTTTAGCTTCGGCTTTGTTTTTTATCTGGCCAGAAAGTTGAACTTCTCGCAGATTCTCTTTAAGCTCGCCGACTTTTTTGCCAGGGCTTATTTTTAATAATTTCATAATTTCATCACCGTTTAACAACGGAGCTGGCAGTTGAGCGCGTATTTTTTTGGTTTTCATTAATGAACTCATGGCTTTGATTCTTTTTAACAACGCGTTAATTAAGTCAAATTCTAACGGGCCGTTTTTAGGAATCGTAGCCAGTGAATCTAAATAGGCTAATTTGATTAAATTTACGCCTGGAAAATTTTCTGAAAAAAAATATTTTTCTATCGTGGTTGGCCGAAAATTACGAGGATGGCCGTGGATCAGCATCATGTGTTTCCGTACTAACTTTTCTATATTATCAATATTCAAACTATAATTTTCCGGCGCAGATAAATTTAATCGCTCGCAAATTTTTCTGGCTAAATCAGCTCCCACATTATCATGATCATTAAATCTGATTCTCTCAACCTTATCTTTTTCCGGCGTTTCAATAGTATATGGCTTGCCAAGGTCATGAAAAATTGTTGCCCATACTAACTCTAAAAAATCTTTTTTAAAATATATTTTATTTTGCGCATTGCTTGTTTTTCCTTGTCCCTTATTGCTTATCACTAATAACTTATTCATCTTCCGTTCAAATCTTTTAAACTCTGAACTATTTATTTTACTCAAGGCAAATTTCGTATGTTCCCAAACATCACCCTCAGAATGAAAATTTTTTGGCTGAGGACATTTTTTCATTTTTAAAATCTCTGGCATTAAAATTTTAAAAATACCAGTTTCATCACATAATTTAAAAGCTTTAACTGGGTCATAATAAAAAGCGCGTAAAATTTCTTTGGCCAGAATTTCTCTTGGCGTGATCCAATCACCTTTTTTATTTTTATTATTTAATTTAGAAACAAATTTTTTCAAAGCACTAAAAGTTTTTTCTTCAATTTCAAAATTTAATTGGCAAGATAATCTGACTGCGCGCAGCAAGCGCGAATAATCTTCTCTAAATCTTTCAGCCGGTTTGCCAACCGCGCGAATGGTTTTATTTTTAATATCATCTAATCCATTAAATGGGTCAATAAAATTTTGTAGAGACGCCCTCATTTGTCCGCTGGACAAATTTCGGTGGCGCGTCTCTACACCAGCAACTAATTTTATTGCTATCGCGTTAATGGTAAAATCCCTTCTTAATAAATCTTCTTCAATTTTTAAATCTTTATTGAATTTAACTTTAAAATCCTTGTAGCCACCGGTATTAAAAGAAAAATCAACTCTTGGCAAGGCAATATCTAATGGTTCAAAATTTTTATCAAGCATAAATTTCCTTGGCTTGAATTTTAAAACGCCAAAATTACGGCCTAATTTTTCCACCCAGCCGAGAGTGCTTAAAAATTTTTCCAACTTTTTCATTGGCACAGCTCTGACCACAAAATCAAAATCTTTATTATCCTTAACACCTAAAATTGCGTCGCGCACCGCGCCACCAACTAAATAAACTTCTGCTTTGGAAAATTTTTTTTGCAACTTTTTTGACCAATCCAAAACAGAAATCTTTTGAAGAGCAGAGATAAAATTTTGCAGATTAACTGCGTATTTTTTTGTCATATTGTCATTTTAACTGAAAAAGGCTGTTTTAACAAGAAAAACAAAAACCCGCTGAAAACGGATTTTATTAAATTGCCGAGGGGCAGAATCGGACTGCCGACGCCAGGATTTTCAGTCCTGCGCTCTACCACTGAGCTACCTCGGCGAAATAATTTGGGCATAGATGGATTTGAACCATCGACATCCACCTTATAAGGGTGACGCTCTAACCGCTGAGCTATATGCCCGTAATTATAATTTATACTATAAAATATAGCAAGATAATCCCCTGCTTGTCAAAAAAACAGAATGATGTTAGAATAGATTCAATATAATTTAATTGATTCTAAATTTATTTAGAATTTGAAATTTAGAATTTGTAATTTTTAACTCCTATGCCACAACAAAAAAACGCGGAAAAATCATTAAGACAAATTAAAAAAAGAACAGCTAAAAATAATAAAATCAGGGCTAGTCTGGATATTTTAGCTCGCCAGCTTAAAAAAGCTTTATCAGTCAGCGATAAAAATAAAGCAGAAGAAATCGCGCGACAACTGGCCAAAGCCATTGATAAAGCCGCACAAAAAAGGGTTTTAACCAAAAACACCGCAGCCAGAAAAAAATCAAGAATGATGAAAAAAGTCAACGCGGTGAAAAAATAATTTTATCAATATGGAAGAACAAAAATACATTCGTCCAAGCTGGGATGAATATTTTATGAAACTTGCTACAATTGTTGGAGAAAGAGGCACTTGTGATCGTGGTCGAACTGGCTCAGTTTGCGTACGCGATAAGAGAGTTATTGCAACCGGCTATGTTGGTTCGCCACCAGGTATGTCTCATTGCGACGAGGACGGACATATTATTCACGAGGTTTTAAATGAAGACGGAACAATTTCAAAACATTGTGTTCGTACTATTCACTCTGAACAAAACATTATCTGTCAAGCCGCAAAATACGGCATCTCGCTTGAGGGTGCTACAATTTATACAAAAATGGAACCTTGCTATGTTTGCGCGCGAATGATTGTTGCATCTGGTATTAAACGAGTAGTTTGCCAAAAACATTATCATGGCGCAAAATTAACTCGTGAGATTTTTGCCCAAGCCGGAGTAATACTGGATGTTTTGCAAGATGTGATGGAAACTTACAAAGATATGTAACCTTAAAATATGCCTAATAACAAAATAGTTTGTATCACGGGACTCTGCGGGTCCGGCAAAAGTGAGGTAGCTGATTTTTTTGTTAAACAAAACTATGCTTATTTTCGCTTTGGACAAATTACCTTGGATGAAATTAAAAAAAGAAATTTAGAACCAACGGAAGCGAACGAACGGCCTATTAGAGAAGAATTCAGAAAAAAATACGGTATGGCCGCGTTTGCCCTTTTGAACATACCCAAAATTGACGCTTTTTTGTCTGAAGGCAAAAATATTTTGGGAGATGGACTTTATAGCTGGTCAGAATACAAAAAATTAAAAAATAAATACGGGGAAAATTTGATAGTCATTGCGGTCTATGCTTCACCTAAAACTCGTTATGTCAGATTAGCAGACAGAAGAAACCACTACGACCAGGACCCCGATTTAAAGTATCGCTCGTTTTCACCTGAAGAGGCCAAAACCCGTGACTACGCGGAAATAGAAAATATTGAAAAGGCAGGTCCGATTGCCATGGCGGATTTTACTATTGTTAATGAAGGAAGTTTAGAAGAACTAAAAAACCAAATTGATAAAATTTGGGAAAAGATAAAATAATTTTTAAGGAAAAAAACATTTTAACGAAAGTGTTTTTTCAGTAAAAACATTTTTTCTAATAATCATGCGGGTTCATGGCACAGCCCTAAACCAACATCTTGGAGACAAAAATTCATAACACTCTCCTTGGTAAAAACAAAATATAAATTCCGCAGGTAAATGACATCACAGCCATAATAATGAAAATCAAATTAAAACCATATTGATTAACAAGCCAGCCGCCCAAAGCCGAACCAATGGCTGGAATAAAATAAGCCAAACCATCATAAATGCCCCATTGAAAAGTTGATTTGTGGCCGTCAGCGTGAATAGAATAAGTGGAGTGAAATGCCGGCCAATAAAGCGCATCTCCAATGCCTAAAATTATCATGACTAAATATAGCATGCCCACTCCTTCGGTAAAATATAACAAGACATAACCAAGTCCAATTACAAATTGAGACCAGACAATAGCCAGTTCCGTGTCTTTCATTTCATTTTCAAATTTGCCTGTGATAAAAGTCAAAACGCCAGCCACCAAACCGAAAATCGCCCAAGAATTTGCCGCTGTTTCAATGCCGCCGCCGACTCGTTCCACAAAAATCGCGTAAATGGGCGAGAACATGGCAAAAGCAAACATAAATAAGCCGCTGATCAAAAGCAGGGCCTTAAGCGCTGGGTTAATAAGCAAAGTCTCACGCGCTTTTTGTCTTTTAATATGGTGATGGTGGAAAAACATAAATTGATTATAACATTTTTTTAGACCCTTGCCAAAATAATTTGGAATTGGTAG
>PFBP01000041.1 GCA_002778535.1 Candidatus Kuenenbacteria bacterium CG10_big_fil_rev_8_21_14_0_10_36_11 | reverse complement strand
CTTATCCTGCCATTAAAGTGGGATCAAGTTTATCGGATTACGATAGGGTATGGTGGTGAACCTGCTCCAGGATATTCTTATGACTCGGCACATAGCAAGAACGAGTATCATGCTTTGGATTTTGGTCATCCAACATACAATAGACCAGAAACAGGCTGGGCCGAACATGTGCCAATTTGTATTTTAAGCATTACTAATCCAGAAGGCAAGCTCTGCTGGGAATTTTTTAATAACACCTGGCGCCGCTGGCCAAATAGTTATACTAAGATTCCAACTGGCGAGTGGCTGTTGGATGAAGGTTATCATACTTTCAAATTTACTGAACCAAATGGCCAGGATATTCAGGGCACTGGTTTTTCTGTTTACACTTATGAAGGCAATGATCAGAATGCTGACATTGCCTTGCCAGAACCGCCACCAGAGCCTCCGTCACCAGAGCCGCCACCCTCAGAACCAGAACCATGGCAAATTACTTTGGAAGCTGAAAATATGCAGGCTGACCCTGGCACTGGTGATATTTGGGGCGATTACAGAATCATCTGGTCAGAAGGAGAAATATGGTCAAGCCTTGATTTTTCCAGCGGCAATTATGGATTCAAAATCAGAGCCAGAGGCGACTGCGCCAAAAATGAATGGCCTTTGATGGAGTTCAGAATTGACGATGAAGAAATTAGTTCAGTTGAAGTCAGAAGCAGCAACTGGCAGGACTATGGCTTTGATGTTTATCTTACAGATGGCATTCACAAAATAGCTGTTGCTTTTACTAATGACTATTATCATCAGCCCGAAGACAGGAATCTTTATGTTGATAAAATTGTCATTGAGTCAGAAGATGCTGGTTCTCTTCCAGCTCCTGAACCAGAGCCGCCGCCTGTTAATGATGAGGAAATTTTAAATGAAGCTTTTGATCATTCGCTTGGCATGTTTGAGCCGGAGATTCATCAAAATGTTAATGCCGCGATTATCTGGCGCGATGATTATTTAAGCACCCAAGGTGTGGCTGTGATTGATGTTTATACGCCTGGCTCGTATTACAGTGTCCAGTTAAAAACTCAAATTCCAATTCAGGCCAATGCTCATTACAAGTTAGATTTTAGGGCAATGGCTAATGTGGACAGACCCATTATTTTGGAGCTCTGCCAGGAAAATGAACCCTGGACATTTTACGGCTTTTGGCAGGAGATGAACATCAGTTCTTTTTGGCAGGATTATGCTTGTGTTTTTACTGCCACGCACAATGATAATCAAGCCAGACTGACTTTTCATGCTGGCGGCATAGACGGGTCAATTTATCTGGACTGGGTTAAGGTGACAAAATTAGCTTCGGCTAAACCTTTGCCTCAAGAAAAAATTTCTGATTTACCAGATGATTTTATTCTTTTTCAAAACCACCCGAATCCATTTAATCCAGCAACCACGATTTCTTTTGCCTTACCGCAAGAACAAAATGTAGTGCTCAAAGTATTTGACGCGCTTTTTTATTTTCCAAAAGTTGTTTTCTTGGTATAATATAAAGGCAAGAAAGCTTTAATTATATGACCAAATCAGAAGCTAAAAATAGAATAGAAAAATTAAAACAGCAGCTAATGGAAATTGACTATGCTTATTATGTTTTAGACAAACCCGTTATGTCTGACGCAGCGCGTGATTCTTTGAAAGACGAACTGGAAAAATTAGAAAAAGAATTTCCGGAATTTATTACCGCTGATTCGCCTACGCAAAGAATCGGCGGCAAGGTCTTGGGCAAGTTTGAAAAAGTTAAACACCAAACGTCCAAATATTCTTTTGACGATGTTTTTTCATTTGAAGAAGTTTTGGAATTTGACGCGCGCGTGAAAAGATTTTTGGATTTGCCTTTGGATCAAAATGTGGCTTACACTTGCGAGTTAAAAATAGACGGTCTAAATATGTCTTTTATTTATGAGCATGGCCTGCTCGCGCGCGCCATAACGCGGGGGGATGGCATTATTGGCGAAGATGTGACGCATACTGTGCGCACTGTTAAAAGCGTGCCTTTAAAATTAAATCAGCCGCTTGATATTGAAGCGGCTGGTGAGATTTACCTGCCTTTAAAAAGTTTTGAAAAAATAAATTCTGAATTAGAAAAAGATAGCGAGGAAAAATTCGCTAACCCAAGAAACGCGGCCGCGGGCACTATCCGCCAGCTTGATCCAAAAATCGCGGCTGAAAGAGATTTGCAAAGTTTTTTTTACACCTTGAATTTTTTTAATTCTAATTTTAAAACACAGTATGAAATGCTAAAGAGTTTGCAGGAGCTCGGTTTTAGAGTAGAAAAACATTTTAAGCAAATAAATAAAATTTCTGAAGCCAAAGAATTTTTTGAAAACACAGCTAAAATCAGGCACAAGCTTGGTTTTGAAATTGATGGCATTGTAATTAAAGTTAATAATTTAGAATGGCAGGAAAAATTAGGCCGGACAGCCAAAAATGTGCGCTGGGCTTGCGCTTATAAATTTGCGGCCGAGCAAGCCACCACTGTAGTGGAAGATATTCAAGTGCAAATCGGCCGGACTGGAGTTCTAACTCCGGTAGCGCATTTAAGGCCGGTGAGCGTGGCTGGGTCAATAGTTTCTCGGGCCACTTTGCATAATGAAGATGAAATTAAAAGATTAGACTTGAGAGTCGGGGATACTGTAATTATTCAAAAAGCAGGGGATGTGATTCCTGATATTGTTGAGGTTTTGACAAAAATGCGCACTGGCCGCGAAAGAAAATTTCAGATGCCGGATAAATGTCCTGTTTGCGGTTCAAAAATTATGCGTCCGGAAAATGAGGTCGCGTATTACTGCCTTAATAAAAATTGTTTTGCCCAGACCAAAGAAAAAATATACCATTTTATTTCCCGCGGCGCTTTTGACATAGAAGGTCTCGGACCCAAAATTATTGATTTGCTTTTAGACCAAAATTTAATTAAAGACGCCAGTGATATTTTTACTTTAAAAAAAGGAGATTTGGAAGAGTTGCCGCGACTGGGAGAAAAATCAGCGGATAATTTAATTAAGGCGATTGAGGCTAAAAAGAAAATCAGTTTGGCAAAATTTATTTTTGCTTTGGGTGTGCGTCATGTTGGCGAGGAAACTGGAATTTTACTTGCCACTCGAATTGGCATGAACAATGTCCGAATAAATCAGAATAATTTTATTAAAGCAATGCAGTTGCTGGGCGTAGAAAGATTAAGCGAAGTTGATGGTGTTGGGCCAGTCATGGCGGAAAGCATTGTGGACTGGTTTCAGAATGATAAAAATATTAGATTAGTGGAGAATTTATTTAAGAACGGAGTTGTTATTGATGATGTAACTCCGACCTTTAGGTCGGATAGGTCAGAGAACAAATTAAGCGGTCAAAAGTTTGTGCTGACCGGAACTTTGAGTAATATGGAGCGTGAAACTGCCAAAGAAAAAATTCGCGCTTTGGGCGGCGAAATTTCTGAGACCGTTTCTAAAAATACTGACTATGTGGTGGCAGGTGAAAATCCAGGGTCTAAATTAGAAAAAGCTAAAAAACTAGGAGTAAAAATTTTAGAAGAGAGAGAATTTTTGAATTTGATTAAATAATTTTTTACTTTTTATAGTAAAATGGTATCATGTATATATGAAAATGATAAAAACACAAGACAATAATTTAACAAAAGAAAGCCAAAAAAAGCAATTGGGCCAGTTTTTTACTAAAAATTCTGATTATATTTTGAGCGGTTTTGGAAAATTTGTTAAAGGCAAAAAAGTTTCAGATCCTTTTGCTGGCAGCGGAGATTTATTGTTATGGGCTAAAAAAAATTATGCTAAAAGTGCGAAAGGTTTTGATATTGATAAAAAATATATTGACAACAAAAAGGTGTTTTATCAAGATAGTATGAGTAAAAAAGCTAATTATGAATTTGTGGTGACTAATCCGCCGTATTTAAATATTAACAAAGCCAATTCTGAAATTAAGAAAAAATATTTTCAAGATTCTGGTTTTGAAGACCTTTATCAAATTTCTCTAAAAGCGCTACTTAATAGTAAAGAAGGCATTGTGATCGTGCCTATAAATTTTTTATCTGCTAAGAATTCAAAAAAAATAAGAGAAATATTTTTTTCTAAATTTAAAATTATTAGAATGAATTATTTTAAACAACAAGTTTTTCCAGATACTACTTATAATGTGATCGCTTTTTATTATCAATTAAAAAAGAAAAATGAAAATAGTTTTATTATCAAAACTAATATTTATCCAGAAAACAAAGTTGTTAGTATAGAATTAAATAAGCAATTTGATTGGTCAATAGGCGGCGATTTTTTAAAAATTATTGAAAAAGAAAAAAATATTTTAGGTATTAAAAGATTAACAGAGAAAGATTTAGAAAAGTCTAAGGGTGAAATTGAAGTTAAAATTGCTTATAATCATGTTAAAAATGTGCGCACTATTAAGGTTTCAGAAAATATTTATAATTTATTAAAATCTAATGTCATTTTACTTAAAGCTATAGACAGCGGCACAGAAAAAGGTAAAATATCTTTGGAAAATATTAAAAGATACAATGTGGAATGTTTAATTAGTAAAGAAACATCCAGGCATATGATTTATTTGGTTTTTGAAAATGTTATTTCTATTAAAGAGCAAGAAGAAATAATAAGATTATTTAATCAAGAAATCAACAAACTAAGAGATAATTATTTATCTTTATTTTTAACTAATTATCGCGATAACGACCGCAAAAGAATTTCATTTGATTTTGTTTACAAATTTATTAACTATTTATATTTGAATCATATCAGTTCCTTTGGTAGACAAGGGCAACTGATTTAATTTTTATGAATACAAATTTGGAATATCTAATTTATGCGATAAAAAATCCGGAAAAAGCTATAGACACAGATTATTCTTTTTTAAAAGCCAGTGATGATATTGAGAAATATGTTAAAGTAACTAAAGAGATTAAAGAAATTTTGATTACTGTTAAACAATTAAAAAAAGAAAAAGCCGATAAAGAAACACTGGAAAGTTTTTATAAAAAATTACAAAATGTTTTGAGTAAATACAGCAATTGCTCGGAGTTTGTTTGTTTTTTTAAGGCCTTTGGATCTAATTTAAAATATGTGAGCAGTGATTTGTTTTTGTTAAAGAAAGTTACCGAGCACTATTTAAGATATCGCAATATCACGGAATTAACACCAAGAGAGTGGATTCAAGCCTTGATTGATAATAATAGTTCCAGAAAGAAAGGACATGTTGGAGAAAGAAAAGTAATTCAAGAATTGGTTAATGTTGGATTTGAATTGGTTAATAATTTGGCGGATTTACAAAATAAAAAAATGGCAGTGGCTCAAATTACAAAAAAAGAATTTTCTTTAAAAAAAATCAAAAAAGAATTAGGCATAAAAATGAAAGGAATCCGTCAAGAAAAAGTTCAAGATGTTATTTTTAAAATTGGCCAAGAATATTATGTTTTAGAGGCCAAAAATATTAATGATGAGGGCGGAGCGCAAAATAGTAGTATTAGTGAATTAATATTTTTAATTGGTATAAAAGAAAAAAATAAACACATTCATTTTATTTCTTTTATGGATGGCAAAACGGTTAACAACTTATTAGATGAAAATTTATTAAATAAACAAGGTAATTTAAAAGAAATAAGAAAAACTGAGAATAAAATAGAAGTTCAAAGAAAAGAAATTGTAAAAAATTTAAAAAATCATCCCAATAACTATTTTTTAAATACTGCCAGTTTAAAGAAGTTTTTGCAGGATTTGCTAGATAAACAAAAATAACATAATCTTAAATTTGACACCATTTTTTACTTATGCTATTTTATAATCAATTGTTTAAAATCTTGACTTTTATTAACATATTAGATATAACTCCTGAATTTTAGCGGCAGAATAGGATCAGTCTTGTTCTGTATTTTTCGCTAAAATTAGCCATTATGATGGCAAAAACAACTCAATAAAAAATTTCAGGCTTAATTAAACTCTTCCTGTGGATAAATATGTCAGAAGAGTTATTTTTGTTGCTCTCGTGTTTCTTTGATTTAACAATTCTTGTTTGTTTCAACAATTAGAAAATTTAAAAATTATTTAAAAAACTTGTCCTGAACTTGATTCAGGATTGGAAATTAAAAATTAAAAATTTTTTAATAATTATGTCCACGACTCCCCAGCGCAAATTTTTTAACAGCCAAAAGCGTGCTTTGCCTCTGCCTGATTTAATTGAAATCCAAAAAAGATCTTACGCCTGGTTTTTTAAAGAAGGTTTAAAAGAATTATTTGAAGAAATTTCTCCGATCACTGACTTTATCGGCCGCGACTTAGAATTATATTTTGGCGATTTTTATTTAGACGAGCCCAAGTTTGATGAAGTGCGCGCCAAGCTTCGCAACGCCACTTACGAAGCGCCTTTGAGAGTCCAAACCAAATTAGTCAACAAAAGAACAGGCATGGTCAAAGAGCAGGAAATTTATTTGGGCGATTTTCCTTTGATGACCAAACGCGGCACTTTTGTGATCAATGGCATTGAAAGAGTGGTGGTTTCGCAATTGATCCGTTCGGCCGGCGTATTTTTTAATTCAGAATTTTACAAAGGCAAAAAATATTATGGCGCTAAAATTATTCCGAATCGCGGGGCCTGGCTTGAGATTGAAACTAATTTTAATAATGTTATTACGGTTAAAATAGACCGCAAAAGAAAAGTGGCCGTGACCGCGCTGTTGCGCGCTTTTGGGCTTAGCGATGATGAAAAAATTCGGGCTGAGTTCCGTTCGGTTGATGTTGATTCGGAAATAAAATACATTGATGCTACTTTGGAAAAAGATGTGAGCAAATCCCAGGCCGAAGGGTTCAAGGATGTTTATAAAAGAATTCGTCCAGGTGATTTAGCCACGGCTGAAGATGCCCGTCAGCTGATTGAAAGCATGTTTTTCAAATTTGAAAGATATGATTTGGCCCGGGTCGGCCGCTATAAAATGAATCAAAGATTCAGCGAGGAATATCCTTTAACTAAAGAACACAGGACTCTGAAACCATTTGATTTAGTGCATGTGATTCAGGGAATCATACGCCTTAATAATTCGCAAAAAGAACCAGATGACATTGATCACCTTGGCAATCGCCGCGTGCGCGCGATTGGGGAATTGGTGCAGAACAGATTTCGCATTGGCTTGGCCCGCATGGAAAGAATTATTAAAGACAAAATGTCCACTCTTGATATCAATCAGATTACGCCAGCGCTTTTGATTAACGCGCGTCCGGTCATGGGCGCGGTCAAAGATTTTTTCATGTCATCGCAGTTATCCCAGTTTATGGATCAAACCAATCCTTTGGCAGAGCTTGAACACAAAAGAAGACTTTCTGCCCTGGGTCCTGGTGGCTTATCCCGCGAGCGCGCTGGTTTTGAAGTGCGCGATGTGCATCGCACACATTATGGCCGCATTTGTCCGATTGAAACGCCAGAAGGCCCGAACATTGGTTTGGTCGGTCACTTATCTTCCTATGCCAGAGTCAATGATTTTGGTTTTATTGAAACTCCATATTTCAAAGTTAATAATGGTCAGGTCACTGATGAAGTAGTTTATTTTGACGCTTTTGATGAAGAAAAACATATTATTACTTCTGCCACGACACCAGTTGATGAAACAGGAAAATTTATGGTAGAAAAAGCGCCGGTCAGAAAAATGGGCGAGCCAGTGATTGAACATACGAAAGAAATTACTTTAATGGATGTTTCTTCCAATCAAATTGTTTCTATTGCCACGGCTCTGATTCCATTTTTTGAACATGATGACGCCTGTCGCGCTTTAATGGGCTCTAACATGCAGCGTCAGGCCGTGCCTTTAATCAAACCAGAATCCCCGATTGTGGGCACTGGCGTGGAAAGAGAAGCGGCCAGAGATTCTGGACAAATTTTGGTAGCCGAGCATGACGGAGAAGTTATCGCGTCTGATGGCCAGAAAATTATTATTAAAACAGATCAGGGAAATTTGGATGAATATAACTTGGTGAAATTCGGCCGTTCTAATCAAACTACTTGTTTAAATCAAAAACCTTTAGTCAGCAAAGGCGATTCAGTCAAAGCCGGCCAAGTTTTGGCTGATGGCGCGGCTTGCGATCAAGGCGAATTAGCTTTGGGCCAAAACGTGCTGATTGCGTTTTTACCCTGGCAGGGTGGCAATTATGAAGACGCGATTTTAATTTCCGATCGCTTATTAAAAGAAGATAAATTTACTTCAATTCATATTGAAGATTATTTGGTTGATGTGCGTGAAACAAAACTCGGGCCAGAAGTTGTGACGCGCGATATCCCGAATGTCAGTGAAGAAAAATTAAAAGATTTAAATGAAGATGGCGTGATCAGGATCGGCGCTGAAGTGGCGTCTGGCGATATTTTGGTTGGCAAAATCACGCCTAAAGGGGAAACAGAATTAACAGCTGAAGAAAGATTGCTCCGGGCTATTTTTGGCGAGAAAGCTAAAGAAGTGCGCGATACTTCTTTAAGATTGGAACATGGGGAGCGCGGCAAGGTGATTGACATTCAAACTTTTTCCCGGGAAAACGGCGATAAACTTTCTGTTGGCGTGATTAAGCAAATTCAGGCGACTGTGGCCAGTCTGCGCAAAATCCAGGTGGGTGATAAAATGGCTGGCCGCCATGGCAATAAAGGAGTGATTTCAAGAATTGTGGCGCGCGAAGATATGCCATTTTTGGCTGATGGCACTCATGTGGATATTGTGTTAAATCCATTGGGCGTGGCTTCCCGCATGAATCTAGGCCAGATTTTAGAAACGCATTTGAGCTTGGCTGCCAAAAGTTTGGGTTATAAAGTAGCCACTCCGGTTTTGAATGGCGTGTCTGTTGAGGCCATTAAAAGTGAATTAAAAAAAGCTGGTTTTGATCAAAGCGGCAAAGTGACGCTTTATGACGGCCGGACTGGTGATAAATTTGAAAATCCAGTGACCATTGGATATATGTATATGATGAAATTGATTCATATGGTGGAAGATAAAATTCATCAGCGCTCTATCGGGCCGTATTCTTTGGTTACCCAACAGCCTTTGGGCGGCAAAGCGCAATTCGGCGGGCAAAGATTTGGCGAAATGGAAGTCTGGGCACTGGAAGCTTATGGCGCCGCTTATTCGCTTCAGGAAATGATTACTATTAAATCAGATGATGTGCCTGGCCGGGCTAAAGCTTATGAACATATTATCAAAGGCGAGCCGATTACCAAATTGAATATTCCAGAATCGTTTAATGTTTTGGTCAGAGAATTAAAAGGCTTGGGTTTGGATGTGGAATTATTGAAAAATAGCAAAGTTGTGGCTGATGTCACAAGCGAACTTTCCCAAGATGAGCACGATAACGCTGACCGCGGAAAAAAAAGAGTGGAAGTAATAGAAGAGTAATTGAGAAATTGAGAAATTAAGGTTTTTTGTCCCCTCCTTTTCAAGGAGGGGTGAGCCGATGAACATCGGCTCGGGGTGGTTAATGAATTCGCCGATAGGCGATAAGTCA
>PFBP01000056.1:10074-10342 GCA_002778535.1 Candidatus Kuenenbacteria bacterium CG10_big_fil_rev_8_21_14_0_10_36_11 | reverse complement strand
GGTAAATGTTTAGGTTTTGGTAACGGACAGACATGCTGGAATGGTAGTGTGTCTGGTAGTGATAGTTTAAACGCAGCTTTAGCACCATATATAAAAATTCCATCAGATCCCTTGCTAATTGGAAAATGTAACTGACTAATCAAAAAAAACTTTAGTGATTATTGTATTTTTTACTCCCCCCTCTCGCAAAAAGAGGGAATTTTAATTGTCAAAATTTTTTAAAAAAGCTATAATAAAACCACTTAATTTATGTCAAATAATATTAGAA
>PFBP01000056.1:0-9991 GCA_002778535.1 Candidatus Kuenenbacteria bacterium CG10_big_fil_rev_8_21_14_0_10_36_11 | reverse complement strand
AGAAAAATGAAAGAACAATTATTAGATCAGATGGATTTGGAAAGAGAACGGGGCATCACAATTAAATTACAGCCTGTTAGAATGGATTATAATGGCTATGTTTTAAACTTAATTGACACACCAGGCCATGTTGATTTTACCTATGAAGTTTCTCGCTCTCTCGCGGCAGTGGAAGGCTCTATACTTTTAGTTGACGCCACCCAAGGCATCCAAGCTCAAACTTTAGCCAATTATCATCTTGCCAAAGATCAAAATTTAACAATTATTCCAGTCATTAATAAAATTGATTTGCCCTCAGCCAGAATTGAGGAATTAAAATCAGAATTAGTCAATCTTTTAAAATGCGAAAACAATGAAATTTTAATGGTTTCTGGCAAGACAGGACTTGGCGTAGCAGAACTTCTGGAAACAATTATTAAAAAAATTCCCAGCCCCGCAGGCAAATTTGAAAAACCTCTGCAGGCTTTGATTTTTGATTCTGTTTATGATGACTACAAGGGCGTGGTCGCTTATGCGCGAATTATGAATGGCAATATTAAAGCTGGCGATAAAATTCATCTCATCAGCACCAGTGTTGCCAGTGAAATTTTAGAAGTCGGTTATTTTAAACCCCAGTTAATAAAAAGTCACGAACTTAAAGACGGAGAAATCGGTTATATTGTGACTGGATTAAAAGACCTTTCAGCCTGCAAAGTAGGAGACACAATTATTGATCAAAAAAATATCTCTCAAAAATTATCATTATGCCTGCCGGGTTATAAAGAAATTAAACCTATGGTTTTTGCCGGCATATTTTGCAAAGAAGGCGTGGAATATTATGAATTGCGCGAGGGCTTGCAAAAAATAAAATTAACAGACGCGTCTTTATTTTTTGAGCCGGAAAATTCTCCGGTGCTTGGCCCAGGATTTCGCTGCGGTTTTTTAGGACTTTTGCATTTGGAAATTATTCAGGAAAGATTAAAAAGGGAACATGAATTAGATTTAATAGTGACAACTCCGAGCGTCGCTTACCAGGTAAAATCAAAAAATGGCGAAAACATTATTATCCACTCGCCTCAGGAACTGCCTAATCAGAATGAAATTATAGAAATTCTTGAACCATGGGTAAGGGTTGACATTATCACGCCCAAAGAATTTTTAGGCGGGCTAATGTCACTCATGACTGAAAAAAGAGGAATTTATTTAACCACTGATTATTTTTCTAATGATTCAGATAGAATTATTCTGCATTATGAAATGCCTTTGAGTTCTATTTTAACTAATTTTTATGATAAATTAAAAAGTGCTTCTTCTGGCTATGGATCTTTAAATTATGAAATTATTGGTTACAGGGCCTGCGAAGTTGAACGGCTTGATATTTTAGTGGCAGAAGAATTAGTGGACTCGCTTTCTTTAATGGTTTATAAAGATGAGGCTTACCGGGTGGCTAGAAAAATTGTGGAATCATTAAAAAATGTTTTAGCGCGAGCTATGTTTGAAATAAAAATCCAGGCTGTGCTTGGTTATCAAATACAAAATAAAAACAAGGGCGGCAAAGTGATTGCTTCGGAAAGAATTGCGCCTTTGCGCAAAGATGTCACTGGTTATCTTTATGGCGGCGATGTGACGCGTAAAATGAAACTTTTGGAAAAACAAAAAAAGGGCAAGAAAAAAATGAAGGCTCTTGGCCGGGGTCGGGTTGATATTCCAACCGAAGCATATCTGGCTGTTTTAAAAAGATAAAAAATGGTAAAATAAAAATATGCAAAAAAGAAAACTTATTAAACTATTCTGGATAATTGTTTCGTTTTTTGTCATCTTAAGCATGCTGGCTTGGGTAGCGGTATAAAATTATGTCCTTCTATTCCAAAAACCTCCGTGATAATGAACAGATTATTGCCATTATCAGAAGAAACTGGCTAACTTATCTGCCAAAAATAGTTCTGGCTTTTATTTTATTTTTCATTCCTTTTTTCTTCATGTTTCCTCTGATTGCTTGGGGTGAGATAGGCCAAATTATTCTCGCCTTGCTTTTAGCTCTGGCTCTATTTTATCTTTTTAAACTTTTGGCTTTATCATATTTTAACTGCCTGATTATTACGACCGAAAGATTAATTGATTTTTCCCAGAATAAAACCCTGGAAAGAACTGTTAAAGAAACTGATTTTATGAACATCAGCGAAGTCAGCTATAAAATCAAAGGCATTTTGCCAATGATTTCGCGCGCCGGCAACTTAGAAATTAAATTAAAATCAGCAGGGCAAGAACCAAGTCTGATTATCAAAGGCGTTTCCAGCCCGGAAAAAGTTCAAAATATAATTTTAGATTTAAAAAAATTAGCCGAAGAAGAAATGCGAATAAAAAAAGATCGTTCAGTCGCTTCTGAAACTTACCAGCAAATTTTAATGAAAATAAAAAATGATATTGGGCAAGAGGGGATTGAGAGATTGCTTAACAGTTTGCATTCTGAAAAAAGCAGCAATAAGGATGAAAATGATTTAGAATTTTTGAGGTAAAAAATTATGACTCGTTACAATCAGCCAAAAGTCAAAAAAATTATATCTTCGCGCATAACTTTGTTAGGGTTATTTTTTATTCTAATTCTAATTACTTATGCCATTGTTAAAAATTCCGGACGGGAAGAAATTGTCAGCGATAGCACGGCTAAACTTAGCCAAAAAATTCAGGCGATTGAAAAAGAAAACGGGGAACTGGCGGGACTAATAAAATATTTTTCCTCATCAGAATTTGTGGATAAAGAAGCTCGGGAAAAATTAAATATGATAAAACCAGGCGAAAAAGTTGTGGTCGTGCCGCAGGAAAATAATTCAGAAGATTGGGGAAATGAAAATGAAAAAAATAATCTTAGCAATTGGCGGCTCTGGATAAAATATTTTTTTGAATAATTCACGCGGGTATCGTATAATGGCTATTATGTGTCCTTCCCAAGGATAAAATACGGGTTCGATTCCCGTTACCCGCTAATAGGCCGACTTAGCTCAATTGGTAGAGCGATGGTATCGTAAACCATAGGTCGTCGGTTCGATTCCGACAGTCGGCTAATTTAAAAAAAATACAATTTTATGTCAATAACAAAAAAATCTCTATTCCTTTATTCCTTTATTGCCTTATTCCTTATCTCTCCTTTTTCAGTTTCTGCAGAAGAGTTATCTGTTCCTGCTTATCGTTTTGAGTCGCAATACGCCATTGATAATTCAATGACTCAGGATTATTTTTTAAAAAACGGCCAAGAAAATTTTTCCATAAATTTTAGACAAGGCGCGAGCGAACAAAATTTAACTTTGACTTTGCGCGAACTTAATTTTAATGATATTCCAATTGGCAAAACAGTTGATCTTAATGGCAAAGAAAATAATTTAGAAAGAATATCGCTTGCTTATGAATATCAGATTTCTTCTGCCGCAGAACTTTTGCCATTTAACTTGCCTTTGGCCATTGATCTAAAAACAGAAATTTTAAAAGACATGTTTGACAATACTATGATGGAGAGAAAAATTATGCATTACTGGAATAAAGAAAATAATGTCTGGCAGCCATTAGAACGGGAATCTGTGGGTGACATCAATCGCAATTCTGTGCGCGCTAAAACTTTTATAACGCAAAACATCGTGGCTATGTTTATTGTCAAAAATCAATTTGAAGCATGGGCGTCATGGTATCCTGATGCGCTGACGCCCAGTTCCAAATACAACGGCGCTTCTAATAAATATCCAATTGGCACCAAAGTAATGGTCTGCCGTTTAGATAATTTGAATAAATGTGTTAAAATTAAAATAGTTTCAACTGGTCCTTATGTTGATAACCGCATTGTTGATTTAACTAAAACCGCTTTTAAAGCTATTGGCAATCCAGGCGGGGGGGTGGTGGGCGTCAGGGTGACACTTATAAAACTGTAAACGCTGGGATTCCCGCTGGAGTTTACCCCGTACTGCAATACTGGGCGGGAATGACAAAAAAAATTATGATTCAATTCCGCAATGTTTCCAAAACTTATCCGCCCAATGTGCATGCTCTGAAAAACGCCACCTTTCACATTAAGCCAGGCGAGTTTATTTTTTTAGTCGGCCAATCAGGCACTGGCAAAACCACGGCTGTCCGTCTTTTAATTGCCGAAGAAAAAGTTTCTGCTGGCCGGATTATTGTCGGCGGCTGGGATATTACGCATATTCCAAGGCGGCATGTGCCACTACTCCGCCGCCAAATCGGCGTGGTCTGGCAGGATTTTAAATTATTGCCTAAAAAAACAGCTTTTGAAAATATTGCTTTTGCTTTGGAAGTTTCCGGTTCTGAAAACAGCCGCATTCAAAAAATTGTGCCTCAAGTTTTAAAAATAGTCGGACTGGAAGATAAAGCCATACGTTATCCTGCTCAATTATCTGGTGGAGAACAACAAAGAATTTCTATTGCAAGAGCCTTAGTGCATCGGCCAAAAATTTTAATCGCTGATGAACCAACTGGAAATTTGGACGCTGTTAACACGCGCGAAATTATTGATATTTTGCAAAAAATAAATGAATTTGGCACTACCGTCCTATTGGTGACACACAACCGCGATATTGTTAATTCTTTAAAAAAAAGAGTGATTACTTTAGATCATGGCATTGTCATCGCTGATCAGGAAAAAGGAAGATACTTTTTGTAAAATTAAAAATATTATGTTTCTTATTTCTCTCACCCGCATTATCCGTTTTGCTCTGCAAAATTTTTACCGCAATATCTGGTTATCAATCATAACCATTACTATTATCATTCTCACCCTATTTTCTTTAACTTCGCTCATTGTCATTAACGCCGGCGTAAGCCAAGCGATTTTAACTATTAAAAATAAAGTTGATATTTCCATCTATTTTAAAAACTCAACCAACGAGAGCACGGTCAATCCGCTTAAAGAAAAAATCAGCGCCTATACCAATGTTAAAGAAGTAGAACTTATCACGGCCAGCGAAGCTTTGGAAAAATTTAAAAATAATCATAAAAACGACCCGCTGATCCAAAAAGCTCTTCAGGAATTAGATGCCAATCCATTAGGCCCCACCTTGACAGTCAAAGCCCATGATGTTAATTTATATCAACAGATTTTATCACAACTGAAACAGGATAAAATTGATCAACTGGCCGAAGAAATTGATTATGATGATAATAAATTAGTGATTGAAAGACTGGAGGCAATCAGTCAAAAAGTCCAAAGGCTTGGTTTAATTATCAGCATAATTTTTGCCATTATTTCACTTTTAGTTGTGTTTAATACGATCCGCATTGGCATTTACACGCACAAAGAAGAAATTGGCATTATGAAATTAGTAGGCGCTAGCAATTGGTTTATCCGCGCTCCATTTTTATTAGAAGGCATTATTTACGCACTTCTTGGCAACATAATTTTCTGGCTTTTATTTTATTTAGCAGCTGGTTTTCTCCAGCCATTTCTTTTTGCTTTTTTTATTGACATCAATTTTAATTTGATTAATTATCTGGTCAGCCACTTTTTGTATATTTTTGGGTTTGAACTAATCATCATAATTATCTTAAATACAATTTCTAGCTTTATCGCGATTGGAAAGTATTTAAAAGTGTAAGAAGTGGATCGTCCTAAGTGAACGGGGCAAAGCGAGAAATTTGTTTATTTTATCCCCTCCTTTTCAAGGAGGGGTGATTAAAAAATCGTAAGATTTTTTAATCGGGGTGGTTAATAATTTGTATTAATGTTTGGTTAACCCCTCTGTCCCTTCGGGACACCTCCCCTTGAAAAGGGGAGGACAGGAAACATTGCGGGATCGTCTAGTGGTAGGACAGCGGCCTTTGAAGCCGTGAACCGGGGTCCGAATCCCTGTCCCGCAGAAAAATACGAATCACAAAACTTTTGAGTTTTGAATTTAATCTTATGCAAGTCGGAATTGTCGGGCTGCCTAATGTTGGCAAGTCAACGCTTTTTAAAGCTTTAACCAAAAAACAAGTTGATACAGCTAATTATCCTTTCTGCACTATTGACCCCAATGTGGGCGTAGTAGCTGTGCCAGATGAACGTTTAGAAAAACTATCCGCGGTTTCGCATTCAGAAAAAATTATTCCTGCGACCATTGAATTTGTTGACATTGCCGGCTTAGTAAAAAACGCGCATAAAGGCGAAGGACTAGGCAATCAATTTTTAGCTAACATCCGCGAAGTAGACGCGATTGTTGAGGTGATAAGAGATTTTCAGGATGAAAATGTCATCCATGTGGAAGGATCTGTTAATCCAGAGCGCGACAAGGACATAATTCACCTTGAATTGATTATGGCTGATTTGGCTACGGTGGAAAAAAGAATCAGGAGTGCAGAACATGAAATTAAATCAGGCGATAAAAACGCTCTTAAATTGTTTGGCACTTTAAAAATAATTAAAAAAACTTTGGAACAGGGGAGACTGGCTAATGAAATTGGCTTAACTGATGAAGAAAAAAAATCTGTTAAAGAACTTGGGCTTCTGACTTTGAAGCCTATTATTTATGTTAAAAATATTGACGATGCCTTACAGTCTAACACCCCTGACACTTTGTCACCGAATACTTCTGACATTATTTCCATCAACGCAAAATTAGAAGCTGAATTAGCTGACTTGCCTGAAACAGAATTAAAAGAATACCTTAAGGAATTAAACATTACCGTGACCGGACTTGATAAATTGATTACTGCCAGTTATAATATTCTTGGCTTAATTACTTTTTTAACTTCTGGACCAAAAGAAACCCGCGCCTGGACAATTAAGAGAGGCGCTAAAGCACCAGAAGCAGCCGCCGTAATTCACACTGATTTTGAAAA
The DNA here is from genome assembly GCA_002778535.1 of Candidatus Kuenenbacteria bacterium CG10_big_fil_rev_8_21_14_0_10_36_11. Lineage (GTDB taxonomy): Bacteria > Patescibacteriota > Patescibacteriia > UBA2196 > UBA2196 > 1-14-0-10-36-11. The sequence goes on along the minus strand of PFBP01000056.1, from coordinate 3,196 downwards.
AGGTTTTATCAGGGCCGAAGTTTGTAATTGGCAGGATTTTATCAAATATGACGGAGACTTAGGCGTGAAAGAAAAAGGCCTAATGCGCCTTGAAGGCAAAGATTACACAATCCAAGACGGCGACACAATTTATTTTAGAGTCAGCACTTGATACACAAATCAACACAAATTAGAACACAAATTTACACAAATATTAAATTACTTGCAAAATTAAAATCAAACTGTCTAAACTTAATTTTAAATTTTGAATTGTAATTTTGATTTTTGATTTTTGCATTTTGAATTTTTATGTCTCACCCAAAACAAGAACGCACATTAGTTTTAATTAAACCAGATGGCGTACAAAGATCTTTAATAGGAGAAATAATCCACCGCTTTGAAAGAGTGGGCCTAAAATTTTTAGCTTTGAAAATGATCATTCCAACCAAAAAACAGGCGGAAAATTTTTATCCATCTAATGAAGAATGGTTTTTATCAGTCGGCAACAAAACTATTAAAGGCTATGAAGCCAAAGGCATCAAATTAGATCGCTCGCCATTAAAACAAGGAAAATTTGTTAAAAAAATTTTGGTTGATTTTATGACTTCTGGTCCGATTGTCGCTATTGTTCTTCAAGGCAATGAAGCAGTAAAAATTGTCAGAAAATTGGTTGGTTCTACTGAACCATTAAGTTCTGATGTGGGCACTATTCGCGGGGACTTTAATATTGACAGCTATACAATGGCTGATGTTGACCAACGCGCTGTTAGAAATTTAGTGCATGCTTCTGAATCTGTTAATGAAGCTGAACGCGAATTAAAATGCTGGTTTAAAGAAGAAAAAATTTTACGCTATAATTTGGTGCAAGATAAAATTTTGTATGATGTTAATTTAGATGGTATAAAAGAATAAACCTGTGGATAACATTTTTTGACTTAATTCTTTTATACCTGTATAATAATACTGCACTACAAAATTTAGTGCGCAACCAGGGAAACAGCTCTTCTTAAGAAATTATGTACAAAATTTTTTAAGAATCTCGCAGCGGTCCCAGTTCAAGCTTGAATTAGAACTTACGAATTGTGCTGTATCTTTTTATCATGCTAAGTGTTGACAAATTTTTGAGCAAAAACTGTTTGAGCGAAGCGAGTTTTTTTGCGAAAAAATTTGTCAACCTTAGCGCCAATAAAATAGCGCGATTCTAAAAACTTATGCCGACCAATAAGGCGCTAAAATCAATTGCCAATCAGCCAAATCAAAATTTGGTTTTGGTTGTAATTAGTCTTTTAGTTAACCTTTCACCGGGCCGGCTCGGATTTTAAATAAAAATCCAAAACACACACAAGAAAAGCCGGCCTTACAAATGGTCGGTTTTTCACTTTTATCAGAAGGAGCTTTGATTAAGGCAACCCCTTAATCAATATCTCGGCCGTTGTATTTTTGACTCAAAAAGTCTTAAAAACAGCGGCTTTTTATTTTTTTTAAAGTATGTTATAATAACCTTGCCCTACAAGAAGATTCCTGAATCATTTCTACAAATTTTAATCATGGAATTCACATTTTAGCAAATTTCTGGTTAGACCAGAATTTGTTAAAGAGAATGCCAGCGATTGTTAATCTGAACTATTTAACCTTTGCCAGGAATTCATGACATTTGGTTAGATTATTCAGAAATCCGTTAAATTTACGGATTTGATTTCTTGTGAATCACAACCTTGCAGGGCGTTTTAATTTAGCGGGTTATGGTAATTTAAATATCACGGTGTGATGTTTTAATGGTAGTACGCGAGATTTTTTAGTTAAAATAATATCGGGCTGTAGTATACCGGTAGTACGCGTCCATGGGGTGGATGTAGACCGGGTCCAATTCCCGGCAGCCCGACCAACTTAAACTTTTTTCAAAATCAGGATTGTTTTGTTGCCCGCCCTCGCTTTCCGCCGCCGCCGAATTTCGTATTTTGCTTTGCGAAATGCGCCGCCAAGAATTTTGTTTGATTATTTTCATATTATTTGGTAGTATAAAAATACAGATAATAACCTTATATACTATAATACTACCAAAACTTTATTTATATGACAAGTGGCAAAACAATCAGCGAAAATATCAAGAAAACGCGAGCTAAACTTGGCTTAACGCAAGACGATTTAGCCAAGAAAGCGGACATAAAATACACAACGCTTATGAAAGTTGAAAGCGGCCACGGTTAATAAACCAAGCGTCCAAACTATGGCGAAAATCGCTAAAGCGCTTGGCGTTTCAATAGAAGATTTAATAAAATAAATGGGTATTGCAAAAGATGTCGGGGGGGTAAACTATTAGTAAAATAAAGTCGTATTAATAACTTAAATTTTTCTTTCTGGTTAGGATATAATAACCAGAGAGGAGAAAGGATTAAAATTTATGGAAAAATTTAAACAACAACCAAATCTGGAAGACGCGCAAGCTCAAACTCCTCAAACAAGAGAACAGTTTGAACAAGAGCGTGATATTAGGGCAGAAGAGAGAAGCAGATATCGAACTATCTGGCAGAAAATTTTAGGTCGGGAAAAGATCGGCGAAATGGATATTGCTGTAGAAGAAGCGCTGCGAATGGACGCTGAAATAGAAACTATGATGCAAGAAGGAAAAGTTGCATCAACCACTGAGGCGGTTGAAGTTATTGAAAAAGAGGGAAAATTCGGACTTAAGGGACAGGAAAGGATTGGTAAAGAAGAATGGGCGCGATTTAGAACATTGCAGTTTGGTGGAGCGTTGGAGAAAAATGATTTTGGAAAGGCAAGCGAAATAGTCTATCAAGCCGGACAGGAGAAGAAAGTTGACGATGAAAATCGGCAAATTTTGAAAGAAACAATCGCCCCTCTCATAACCCAAAAGATTGCCGAACTAATTCAAGCTAAAGATGGTAGAAATTTTGTCCGAGCTTTTTACGAGTTGGGATGTTTACAGCCAATAACCGCTGAGGGTTTATCGCAGGAAAATTTACAATCCCCAGAAATTCAAGGCGCTATAAAAGAAAATTTGATTTCTTGGATGCGTACTGATCCAGAATATTTTGCGAAGTATCGAGACAAATGGGCAAATACTGGCTTTGTAGAGAATAAAGAAGCGTTGAATACACTACCCGAAATCCAACAGATTGCAAAAGAAAAATTGATTAGCTGGATGCGTACTGATCCAGAATATTTTGCGAAGTACAGGAACAAATGGGAACAAGCA
>PFBP01000055.1:9719-13772 GCA_002778535.1 Candidatus Kuenenbacteria bacterium CG10_big_fil_rev_8_21_14_0_10_36_11 | reverse complement strand
TCGAGAATTAAACTATCTCGACTAATATAATTCAGAGCCACTCGGCAACGGGCGCGCCACAAGTCACCGTCGCGTCCGTGAATACCGGTCTCGCTTCCACCGCTGGCGTAGACGCGCAATATAACATGCGTGCCAACCGGGTAACAAGAAGTATCCGGCATCATTTGCACTTCATTCAAGCGAGCCTGATATTTATGCTCACCTTCCGTTTGTGCAAAAACTGTGCTAAAAACCACTACGAGAAGAGAAAAAATCCACCGTGCCATAATTGCACCTCCTTTAAAAATTGTGAAATTTGCTATCCAATTATTTACTCATTACCCTTTATTTAGATTCCTCCACTTCGGTCGGAATGACAAAAGAGGTAAAACAAATAAAGGGAATATGAAGAAATAAATGACACCATTTGTCATCCCCGTGCAAACGGGGATCTCTTTGTTCCAGGAGATTCCCGCTTGCGCGGGAATGACAGAGAGAATAATAAATGACATTCTCTTTTTTTATTGATACATTGGCCCATCAGAGTATTCGTCTAATTCAGCTTGGGAAATAGTGATAATTTCATGCCATTGATTGCCATATTTAAGAAAAGTGGCTTCATTTGGCACAAATTTCTTTTGGCCATTCCAAATCAAATAGACATCATTACCGCCATTTTTGACAAATAAGCCGTCTGGCAAGCGGGACCAGTCATAAAATTTACCACCATCTTTAAATTGTGTCAATTCCTCAACGGTTGCTGTAATAACTTCTGGATTGCCTAAACGCCGGAATGCGGACATGTTAGCAATATGAATTTTTTCCATATTCCGGCCAACTAAATATATTTCATCGCGGTCAATAGTTTTAATAAAAGCGCCGATTTCAAAATTTCTTACTTTTGCGCCAGCCACGGCTGGTTTTTTAATTAGATCTTTTCTTTGATTTAAAGCTAACCATTTGTATTCATTTCTGACTGCAGTGGAATCCATGTCCCAGTCAAAAAGTTTGAAGTCATCAATTTGGCCATTGGAAAAATTTTGCGTGTGAGCATAATTATTGCCAACCATAAATGTCGCCGCGCCACCACCTTTAGTATAATGAGCTTCAGCGCGTTTTTCACCATCAATATTTAATTTAACAACTCCGCCCATTTTGCCATTCCAGATTACGGTAATTTGATGCCATTCACCAGGGAGCCAGGTATTTTTTCCTGTGCCGGTATTTTTAAAAGTATAACTTGCCAAGCCGTCTTTGCCAGCGCGAGCTACAATTTTACCAGAATCAGCAGTTAAAGAATCATAATAAAGAGCATAAGCACCATTGGAAGTTTCAAAAATAGTCATATCTTTATCAAATTTCTCTAATCTGACCCAAACCATAACTGTGCCATAGCCGCTATTGAAAATAGGATCAGCTTTATAAATCATATGGCTATTTTTATCAGTAATTTGAAGAGCGCCTTTCCAAATTGAAGGCTCCACAAATTTAAGGCTGTTTGGATTTAAAACTTCATAAGGATATTGATTGTTGTGGCTGTATAAATTGTTGTTAAAATTTAAATAAATAAAATTTTTATAAACTTGTGAAGCTGGTTTAGTACCAAGAGTAGTTAATTGAGACGCATATTCAGCCACAATTTCGTCAGCTTTGTTTTTAGCCAGGGCTTTGTAAAAATAAGTGGTGCCTGGCTGTAGACTGGTTAATTCAAAACTATGCCAGTCAGCAGTGCCGCTTTTAATTATGGTAGAGCCATAACTTTCTGTCTGGCCATAAGTAATAGCGCCGACATATTGGCCGTCAGTGTACCAATTTAAGCTGGCCCGGTCATTATACTCATAAACCTTTAAGTCATAAATTCTACTTTGCGCTTTAATTGGCGCGACAGCAAAAGTCAAAGTCAAAACAGGCAAGATCAAGAGCCCGGCTAAGATTTTAATTTGAGTGTGATTTAATTTCATATATTTTATTCCTTTTTAATAATTTGTCATGGTGATGACAAAAAGTAGATTATTTTTTAATTATTTATCGGTTGATACATACTAATTATTTTTGTTTCATTATTTTCAATAATATTTTGGTAGTTTGTTTTTTTGTTTTCTTCATAAATAATCCAGCTGATTGATATGGTAAGGCCGATAACCAAGCCGACAATGCCATTAGTAATAATATTGGGCCTGACAGGATAATCAGATACCAACGGCTCATTAACTACTTTAATAATTGTATCAGTGTTGGTGCCATAATATTCGCCATAATCATTAACTAATACAGAAGCAATGGCCAGAGCAATTTTATTAGCTTCTTTTTTATCTTTATGATAGACATTGACCTGCAAAAGTGAAGTTTCTGGTGAAACAGATGTCAGAGTATTTTTTTGCCAATACTTTCTTAAAGCTTTTTCATTGTCTGGAAAATTACTGCGGCTGATGCCGAAATTGCTGTTCATTACTTTATCAAAAAATGATTTGGTGCGGATAATTGTAGCCAATCCCGAAGCCATTTTTTCCGAAGCCCGTGCCGCGGCATAAGCATCCATAGTTAAACTTTGTTTTTGAATGATTAAAAATTCTACGCGGCTTCTGTATTGCAAGGGCTGGAACAAAGATAATCCCAAAGCTAACACTATCACGATAAGACTGGTAATGGCAATGGTTTGCCAGTTATTTTTTATTATTTGTGGATAATTTATTTGGTTCATATTTGGCTAAGGTTAGACAAAATAGAGCTTTTTTGCTCTTTTTAAAACTATTTTTTAAATTCGTAATAAATGATTTTAGCATAATGTGATTGTTTTGTCAACCAAAAAACAGGTTCAAAAATCTGTCATTACATTTGATAGCCTAATTTTTGTCATCCCTGCCCCGTATCGCAGTACGGGGTAAACTCCAGCGGGGATCTCTCATAAAATTACTGAAAGTGCTGGGATTCCCGATTACTTATTTATCTGCCCTTTGGCAGATAATAAGGGGAATGACAAATGTGTAATTCACATTTTTGTCAGCACCTCACTCCCTTTTTCTGTGACAAGAACTGTATGCTCAAAATGCGCGCAAGCTGAATTATCTTTCATCTTGAATGTTTGTTTGTTTTTATCCAAAATAATTTCATGGCGGCCTATAGAAACCATTGGTTCCAAAGCTAAAGTCATGCCTGATTTTAAAATTGGTCCTGCGTCTGGCTCACCAAAATTTGGAATTTGCGGCTCTTCATGCAATTTTTCTCCCACGCCATGGCCAACCAAATCACGGATAACATTAAAATTATTTTTCTCCACAAATTCCTGAATCGTGGAACTGACAATACCCAAATGAATATCGGGTTTGATTTTTTTAATCGCGATATTCAAGGACTTTTTTGTAATCTGCAGAAGTTTTTCTTGTTGCGCTGTGATTTTCCCAATTGGAATTGTTATGGCCATATCCACAATCAAACCGTTTTTAGCTGGATAACGCATACCAATATCAATGGTCAAAAGATCGCCTGTTTTCAATTGACGATCAGGAATAGCAGGCGCGTGGACAATTTCATGAGTTAAACAAGTGCAGATTGAGGAAGGAAAACCCTGATAGCCTTTAAAAGCTGGCCAGCCATTATTAACTCTGATTTCTTTTTCTGCCAGTGCGTCTAAATATTTTGTGCCGACCCCAGGCTTGGCTTCGCGCACTACCAAATCCAAAATTCTGGCTAGAATTTTTCCAGCTTCACGCATGGTTTGGATTTGGGCAGGAGTTTTGATAGGAATCATCAAATTTTTTTGTCATCCTCGCGAATGCGGGGATCCAGTGGTTTATTAAAAAACATGTTTTCTGGATTCCCGTTCTATTTGCCACTGGCAAATTAGAACTCGCGGGAATGACAATAAAGAAAAGTGGACTATGACTAATGCTAAATTCCTAATTTTTCAAATATCTCTTTTTTTACATCTTCAATAGTTTGTTCGCCATTGATATGAATAACCAAATTTTGTTTTTCATAATATTCAATTACTTCTTCTGTTTCTTCGTGATAGATTTTTAAGCGGGCGCGGATGGCTTCGGGCGTGTCATCTGTGCGGATTTCAAGCAAGCTATT
>PFBP01000055.1:0-9675 GCA_002778535.1 Candidatus Kuenenbacteria bacterium CG10_big_fil_rev_8_21_14_0_10_36_11 | reverse complement strand
CCGCATTTTGGACAGGTGCGCCGGCCAGCTAAGCGGCGCAGGGTTTCATTATCAGAAATTTCAATAACTAAAACATGGGTAATGTCAGTAAGCGTGGCTAAATATTTGGCTTGAATTCTGATGCGCGGGAAACCATCCAAAATAAAACCTTTTTGCACATCATTTTGTTGCAGTCTTTTTTTAATTAGTTCATTGGTAATTGCGTTAGAAACTAAGCTCCCGCTATCCATTTGTTTTTTTATTTGAACTCCAAGTTCACTGCCAGTTTGGGCTTCTTCACGTAAAAGCTGGCCACCAGAAATAGTTGGGATTTTTAATTTTTTAGCTAAAAATTCCGCTTGTGTGCCTTTGCCAGAGGCTTGAGGACCAAGAATAATGATTTTATAAGTTTTTTGATTGTCCATAAATTTAGTATAACACTTTTGTCATTCCCGTTCAAACTTGCCATTAAGGCAAGTTTGAACAAGTGGAAATCTCAGTGCTTACAGAAAAATTTCTGGATTTTATCCACGGGATCCTCGCTTTCGCGAGGATGACAGAAGAACGAGGATGACAAAAAATGGTTTAACAAAAAAAACCTTGCTAAAAAACAAGGATTTTTCGTGTAAATTTGAGTTCAAATTTGTGTCTATTCGTGTTTTACAGCCCTTCATAATCCCTCATCACTAATTGTGAATCAATCTGGCGCACGGTTTCCAAAACCACAGACACCACGATTAAAAGCGAAGCACCGGAAACAGCGATATTAGACATGCCTGTCAAAGGCTTAATGATTAAAGGCAGAACAGCGATTAAACCAAGGGAAAGAGCGCCTGCGAGCATAATTCTTGAAGAAACATGGCCCAAGTAATCCGCGGTCTGATGACCTGGCCTGATGCCAGGAATAAAACCGCCTTGTTTTTGCAGATTTTCCGCGATTTGATGCGGATGAAAAACAACAGCCGTGTAAAAATATGTAAAAGCAAAAACCAATAAAAAATACAGCGTGCCATAGACAGTTTGGTTTTGAAAAACATCAATGATAAACTGAGCAATATTTTTAATAGTGGCAGAATTGGCGCGCAAGAATAACTGTGAAACTAAAGTGGGAAACATAATAATGGAGATGGCAAAGATAATCGGAATCATGCCGGCCTGATTAACTTTTAAGGGCAAATGCGTGTCAAAACCGCCATACATCCGATTGCCGCGCACCCGTTTGGCATAAGAAACAGGCACATTACGCTGGCCTTCGGTAATTGCGACCACGCCAGCTACTGTAATAACAATTAAAATCAAAAACGCGAGAATGGATAAGAGCTGATCAGGAGTGAATGTGGCTAAAGTGTGTTGAATGGCTGATGGAATAGCAGAAACTATGCCCGCAAAGATAATTAAAGAAACCCCGTTGCCTACTTTTTTTTCTGAAATCAGTTCTCCAATCCACATTAAAAAAATTGTGCCGGCTGTTAAAACTAAAATAGTAGAAATATATTCGCCAGTGGTCATGGCGCTGATAATGCCGCGCTGGGACTGCTGTAATAATTTAATCATGGCATAGCTTTGTAAAATAGAAAGAGGCACGGTTAAAAGGCGCATGTATTGGTTTAATCTTTTTTGGCCGCGCTCTCCTTCTTTAGACATTTCTTCCAAAGCAGGCACAATCATGGTTAAGAGCTGAATAATAATTGAAGCGGTAATATACGGACTTACTCCCAAGGCTACCAAAGAAAAATTAGTCATGCCGCCGCCAGAGAAGATATTTAATAAGCCAAGAATCGCGTTAGAATCAAAAAATTGCCTAAGCGCGTTAGCATCAACGCCAGGCAAAGGAATATGCGCTGCGATTCTGAATATAATCAATAAACCCAAAACGAAAAGTATTGAACGCCTTAAATCATGATCTTTCCAGATTTGATGGATTTTTTCTATGAATTTCATAAAATTTTTCCGCCAGCTTTTTCTATTTTTTCTTTAGCGCTTTTTGACACAGAGCAATTTGCGATTTCCAATTTTAGTGTCAGTTCTCCATCCCCTAATATTTTAACACCATTTTTAATATTTTTCACTATTTTTTTCTCTAATAAAATATCTGGCGTGACTTTATCGCCGTCAGTAAATTTTTTATTCAAAATATCCAAATTCAAAACCGCTGGTTTAATTTGTCTTGATTTAAAACCGCGAAGTTTGGGAGTTTCTTGCATTAAGCGGCGCATACCAAGACGATTTAATTTGTGGGTACCGCCGGAACGAGCTTTCTGACCCTTACTGCCACGGCCAGAATAAGTGCCGCGCTTGCCGCCGCGGCCAAGGTCGCGTTTTTTCTTTTTGGAGCCAAAAGCAGGTTTAATTGTGTTGAGAGTTAACATAATAATTACTTATAACTATAGTTAGCCAGTATGCCCACGACTAAAGTCGTGGGTTAACCAGATTTGGTTTTTAATTTTAATAACGCATTATAAGTGCACTTAACATTGTTGATTTTATTTTTTGAACCCATCATTTTGCCAACAATATTTTCCACGCCAGCCAGATCTAAAACTATGCGCATGGGACCGCCTGCTTTAACGCCAGTGCCAAGCGGCGCTGGTTTTAATAAAATTCTGGCCGCTTTATATTTTTCTTCAATGCGATGCGGAATAGTGCCGTTATGAAGAGTTATTTTTTCTAAATTTTTTTTAGCCTGTTCCACTGCTTTGGAAATAGCCAAAGTGACATCTTTGCCTTTGGCCACGCCATAACCAACCTTTCCTTTTTTGTCGCCAATAACCATAAGAGCGCGAAAATTCATTTGTTTGCCGCCTTTGGTCACGCGGGTGACGCGCGCTAAATCAACCATTTTTTGTTCAAATTCTGGTTTTTCTCTTTTAGGATTGTAATTATTTCTTGGCATATTTTTTTATTACGAATAATTCTAATAGGAACTAATAATGTGAATAATTATAATTAAAATTTTAGGCCGGCGTCCCTGGCTCCATCTGCCAAAGCTTTAAGCCGGCCATGGTATTTGTAATGGCTTTTGTCAAAAACGCAAGTTGTTATTTTTTTCTCCAGGGCTTTTTCTCCCAGGTTTTTTCCAACCAGATAGGCGCGAAGCGTTTTAGCAATTAAATTTTCTTTGTTGGCTAAAGGCTTGATTTTCGTTTTTTCTAATTTTTTATCATCAGAACTAACCAATGTTTTGCCGTTCTTATCATCAATCAATTGAGCGTAGATATGGTTGAGGCTTTTATAGACAGATAAACGGGGAATATCTTTGGCGCCAAAAATTTTAGCTCTGACCCTGGCATGTCTGCGGATGCGTTTTGATTGTTTAAATTTATTATGATTCATATTTTATTTGGCCGCTGTTTTAACCTGTTTGCCAGCTTTGCGCCGGATGATTTCTTCAGCATATTTAATACCCTTGCCTTTGTAAGGCTCTGGTTTTCTTAGTTTTCTGATTGAAGCGGCAGTTTCGCCGATTAAGTGCTTATCAAAACCAGTTAAAATAATAGAATTTTTGTCAATATCTATTTTAATGCCAGCTGGAATAGAAAAATTAACAGAATGAGAATAGCCGAGATTTAAGACCAAAACATCATTTTTTACTTCAGCTTTATAACCAACTCCGTTGATTTCTAATTTTTTTTCAAAACCAATTGTGACGCCAATAACCATATTGTTAATAAGTTGCCGTATAGTGCCCCAGACAGCTTTTTGTTTTTTATTATTAACATCTTTTGGGGTAATGGCAATTTCGTTATTGGTTAGGGTGACGATAATTTCTAAAGGTATTTTTTGTTGCAATTCACCTTTGGGCCCTTTAACAACAACCAAATCTCTGTTGATTGTGACTTCAACTTTTTCTGGCACATTGATGATTTTTTTGCCTATTCTTGACATATATTTTAATAAATTTCACAAATTACTTCGCCGCCCACGCCATTTTTTTTAGCTTCTTTATTGGTTAAAATTCCTTTTGGCGTGGAAAGAATGGCCAGACCAAAATTATTGCGCACAACAGGCAGATTATCGTGAGTGGCGTAGACGCGCCGGCCCGGCTTTGAGATTCTGTTGATGGCTGTGATTTTGGGCGCTTTATTTTCGTATAATAATTCCATTTTAATTTGTTTGAATTTAGATGTTTCGGGATTTTTTTTCCCGCCTGTTTCAGGTTCCAGAATTTCTATTTTTCCAACCCATTGATTAAGAGAAAGAATCGTGGCTAGATTAAATTTAAAATTTGAATACGGCAAAACCACTTCAGTTTTTTTAACTAACTGAGCGTTTCTGATTCTGGTTAACATGTCAGCGATTGGATCTGTATGCATATAATTTTTACCAAGATGATTTTTTAATGCCTGGCATTTGGCCTTTATTAGCTAATTCGCGGAAACATATCCGGCAGATGCCAAAATCTCTGATAAAGCCGTGGTGCCGTCCGCAATGCCAACAACGCCTCACCAGGCGGGTGGAGAATTTTGGTTTTTTCTTTGATTTAGCAATTTGAGCTTCAGTAGCCATATAAAATTATTTTTGGAAAGGAAAACCTAATAATTTAAATAATTGATAACCGACTTTTTGATTTTTGGCTGAAGTGGTGATAGCCACTTCAAGGCCGTGCAAAGCCTCAATTTCTGAAGAATCAATTTCAGCAAAAGCAATATGTTCTTTGAAACCTAAGTTTAGATTGCCTGTTTTATCAATTAAGCTTGGCTTAAGACCCCGGAAATCACGGACGCGTGGCAAAGTGATGTTAATTAACTTATCCACGAAATCAAACAAGCGTTCGCCCCGAATAGTCACTTTGGCGCCGACCACATTGCCTTCTCTTATTTTAAACGCGGAAATGGCTTTGCGCGCCAGAGTCAAAACTGGTTTTTGTCCGGAAATTCTGGTTAATGTTTTTATGATTAGATCTTGATATTTGTCATCTTTTTTATTGGCTGAAATACCTGCATTGATAGTGGCTTTTAAAAGTTTTGGCACAGCCATTTTATTTTTATAACCAAACTCTGCCTGCATCAGAGGCACAACTTCTTCAAAATATTTTTTCTTAAGTCTGTTCATATGATTAAATAACTGCCTGGCATTTTTTGCAAATTCTTTGTTTTTTTTCTCTGGTTAATTCGTTTCTATTTTCAAATATTTTATAACCGATTCTCGCGGTTTGGCCGCATTTCGGGCAAATGAGCTGGACATTGGCGCTGTTTAAAGGCGCCGGGAACATAATCCGCTGGCCTTTTTCATTGCCTCGCTTTGGCTTTAAGTGTTTAAATTTTAAATTTAAACCTTCAACCACAACGCGAATTTTTTCTGGATTATTTTTCAGCACTTGCAAAATTCTGCCAGATTTTCCTCTGTCTTTGCCAGCCATTATTTTTACTTGGTCATTCTTTTTTATTTTCATAATACCTCTGGTGCCAAAGAAATTATTTTCATGAACCCTCTGGCCCGCAATTCTCTGGCCACTGGTCCTAAGATTCTCGTGCCTTTAGGTTCTTTTGTTTTTGGATCAATAATGACCGCGGCGTTATCATCAAAACGGATATAAATGCCTGATGGACGTCTTACTTCTTTTTTTGTGCGGACAATCACAGCTTTAACCACGTCGCCTTTTTTAACTTGGGAATGGGGCGCGGATTCTTTGATGGCGCAAACAATAATTTCACCTATATGAGCAAATCTTTGCCCGTGACTGCCGGCAATATGAATCAGCTGGAGCTTTTTAGCGCCAGTATTATCAGCCGAATTAAGCATTGAACGTAGTTGCAGCATATTTTTAATTTATTTCAATTTACACAACGCGCCATCTCTTTTCTTTAGAAATTGGCCGGCATTCAATAAAACTCACCCTATCCCCTATTTTATATTTTTTCGTTTCATCATGAACTTTATATTTTTTGGAAACTTTGTATCTTTTTTGATAACGGGGATTTATTTTTGTCCTTTCAACCTTAACCACAATGGTTTTGGCCATTTTATCAGAAACCACCACACCTGTAAAGGTTTTGACTATTTTTTTGTTTTGTTCAGCTTTCATATATTTTTAGTATTTATATTCAGATTAGTTCTTTGTTTTAAGAGAGTTAAAATTTGGGCAATCGTTTTTTTAACAACTCTAATATCTCTGACATTTTTTAATTGCCTTTGAGCCACTTTAAAACGCATTTCACGCCAATTATCTCTTGATTCAGCGAGCAGTGTTTTTAATTCATTATCTGATTTTAATTTAAGTTCTTTCATGTTCATAATTTTTTTGTCCTCATTTTTTTATCACTTTGGTTTTGACCGCAAACTTATAGCCAGCCATTTTTAAAGCTTCTTTAGCTTGCGCTTCTGGAATACCATCAATTTCTATTAAAATTGTGCCTGGCGTAATATTGCAGACATAATGATCAACTGCGCCTTTGCCTTTGCCCATAGGAGTTTCCGAGCCTTTAATAGTCACTGGTTTGTCTGGAAAAATTCTGACCCAAATTTTGCCGCCTTTTCTAATATAGCGCACCATTACCCTTCTGGCCGCCTCAATTTGTCTGGCTGTTATCCAGGCATTGGACATGGCTTTAAGAGCAAAAGAACCAAAACTGATTTTATTTAAGCGTGAAGCCAAACTGCCTGAAGTGCCAGCTGATTTATGCCATTTTCTGTGTTTGACTTTTTTAGGGAATAACATATAGATAAACTCAAAATTAAAAAATCAAAATTCAAAATTAAATTTAATTAAACATCTCGCCTTTATAAATCCAGACCTTAACGCCGACTGTGCCATAAGTTGTAAAAGCAGTGGCTAAACCATAATCAATATTGGCGCGGATTGTGTGCAGAGGAATTTTTCCTTGAACAATGGTTTCGCGTCTGGCAATTTCAGCTCCGTCCAGGCGGCCGGAACAAATAATTTTTACGCCCTCAGCCCCGGCTTTCATAATTGATTCTATATTTCTTTTCATGGCGCGCCGGAAAGGGATTCTTTTTTCCAAGTCAGTGGCCATATTTTGCGCGATAATGGGCGCTGAAAGTTGCGGCCGATTCACTTCTTTAATGTTAATTTGCATTTTTATTTTACTGGCACTGGTGTTTTTAGTGATTTTTTTCTGGATGTATTTTTTAATCTCTTCAATCATACTGCCGCCGCGCCCGATAATCATGCCTGGTTTGGAAGAATTGACCGTAATGATTAAGCTATCAGGAGAACGCTCAATAATAATTTTTTCTATCCCAGAATCTTTCAGTTTGTTTAACAAATATTTTCTAATCACCGTATCTTCTTTAAGATATTGCTGATAAATTTTTCCACTTTTAAACCAGCGCGAATCCCAGTCTTCGCTTAAACCTAATCTGAATACTTTAGGAGATACTTTGTGACCCATAGTCTTGTGTCATTCCCGTCCCCAATCAAAGTTGGGGGCAGGCTCCAGCGGGAATCCCAGTACTCACAGAAATATTTTTGTGTTTATATCCACGAGATCCTCGCTGGAGTTTACCCCGTATTGCGATACGGGGTGGGGATGACAATTTTTTTAAATAGTTTTTCTTTGAAATAATTTTTTAATTTCCCCGAATTTTTTATGGCCCGGCCTGTCGGCCCGCGCGGCCGCTTTTTTTGAACCGGTGTTTTTAAGGCTTAAATCCTTGACATCTTTTTTAACTGGCTCATGATCCTCGCCTTCTTTTTTATTTATTTCTAATGTAATTTTTTCCTGCTTGTTTTCTTTTTTTATCTCATCAAGCGAGCTGACAATTTTTACATCAGATTTATTTTTTTCTTTAATTATTTTTTCTGCCACTTTTAAGGTTTTTATTTTTTCTTCCAATTTAATGGTGATGTGCGAACTTTTTTTCAGAATTTGGCTTGCCCGGCCATAGGCTTTGGGCATCCATCTTTTTAAAGGCGCTCCTTCATCAACAAATATTTCTTTAATATAGAGATTGTCTTTTTTTAATTTAAAATTATTCTCAGCATTAGCGACTGCGCTATTTAATAATTTAAGAATTGGCCGCGCTGATTTTTGGGCCATATTTTTTAATTGGCTTTCAGCCACAGAAACATTTAAGCCTCGGATTAAATCAACAATGAGGCGTGTTTTCCTGGGAGCGATTCTTAAGTTATTAAGTTTAGCTATAATCATAATTATTTTTTAACTGGTGTTGCCGGTGCTGGCGCGGTGGCTAATGGTGCCACAGGAGTAGTGCCGCCTTTTTCTATGTCTCTTTGCATCTTACCGCCATGTTTAATGAATTTTCTGGTATGAGAAAACTCGCCTAATTTGTGCCCAACCATGTTTTCTACTATTGAAACTGGCACATGAGTTTTACCATTATGAATACCAAAAATGAAGCCAACCATTTGAGGCGTGATAACCGATCTCCTGGCCCAAGTTTTGATGATTGTTTTATCACCAACTTTAAGCTGCCCTATCTTTTTTAGGAGTCTTTCATCAACATAAGGGCCTTTTTTTAAACTGCGAGACATATATTTACTTCTTTCTTCTTTTTAAAATTAATTTATCTGTCCATTTATTTTTTCTTGTCTTCACACCAAGGGCGTGTTTGCCCCATAAAGTTTTCGGATATTTCATGCCAATCGGATGTTTGCCTTCGCCGCCGCCATGCGGGTGATCAACTGGATTCATCGCTTTGCCCCTGACAGTTGGTTTAATGCCTTTATGGCGCATGCGGCCGGCTTTGCCAATGCGCACTAGTTTAGCATCTATGTTAGACACCTGTCCAATTGAAGCCGCGCATTCTTTTTTTACCAAGCGAATTTCTCCAGAAGGCATTTTTAATTGGGCATGATAACCTTCCACATTCTGCAACACAACAAGTGTGCCTGCGCTTCTGGCTATTTTGCCTCCTTTGCCAGGCTCCAATTCAATGTTATAAACATTTTGTCCTTGAGGTATAAAAGCCAAAGGCATGCGATTGCTGATTTTGACTTCAATTTTATTTTGAGACGCCATAATAGTCTCATTAACTTTTAAGCCGTCAGCTGCTAAAATATATGATTTTGTGTGATCAGCATATTCAATCAAAGCAATTCGGGCGTTTCTGTTAGGATCATATTCCAAAGCTTTGACAACAGCTGGCAGGCCATATTTTTGTTGTTTAAAATCAATTAAACGGTAAATTTTTTTAGCGCCGCCACCGCGGTGTCTGACCGTGATTTTTCCCTGATTATTGCGGCCGGAAAATTTATTTAGAGCCACTACTAAACTTCTCTCTCTTTTCTTTTTTGTTAAATCCGAAGAATCAAGCACTGATGTGTGCCGTCTGCCGGGAGTCGTGGGTTTGTAGGATTTTAAAGGCATAATGTTTTACACTCCGCTATACACTTCAATTTTATCTTCTTTTTTTAGTATGACAATTGCTTTTTTCCAATCTTTCTTTTTGCCAAAACTTCGGCCTTGGCGAACTTTTTTACCTAATTCTTTAATTATATTTATTTTAATTGGCTTTACTCCATATAAATTTTCAACAGCTTTTTTAAGTTCAGTTTTATTGGCCCGGGGCGAAACTTCAAAAATATATTGATTGTTATAACTCAAAAAAGTTGATTTTTCCGTCATCACTGGTTTTAGCAAATATTTATAAGTTTGGCCATGGGTTTTGGATAATTCTTCTTTTTTTATTTCTTTGGGCGCATCTTTAACAGGCGTGGCTGGAGCCGCTTTCTGATCAGTTTCTGATTTTGGTTTTCTGCTGAATAGACCCATA
>PFBP01000036.1:13785-16754 GCA_002778535.1 Candidatus Kuenenbacteria bacterium CG10_big_fil_rev_8_21_14_0_10_36_11 | reverse complement strand
TTTTTTCCGAATAATCTTTTTGTTCACCAAATTCACGACCCAAATAAATCAATTCTTCTCTTTCGCCAAAAGTGCGCGGACCCATTTTTTCACTCATACCATATTCCACAACCATGCTTCTGGCAAGCCTGGTGGCTCGGCGCAAATCAGACTGGGCGCCAGTAGTCACTTCGCCAAAAGTATTTTTTTCCGCCGCGTGACCGGCCAAAAGCACGGCTAATTCAGCCATAAATTCTGATTTAGTGTGCATGTGGCGGTCAGTCTCCGGTGTTTTTAAAGTATAACCACCCGCGCCGCCGCGCGAAATTATGGAAACTTTTTGCACTGGGTCGCTCTTAGGTGACTTATGCGCCACGAACGCGTGGCCAGCTTCGTGATATGCAGTCACTAATTTTTCATGCTCAATCAAGGAATGGGATTTTCTTTTGGGCCCAAGCATAACTTTTTCAATGCTTTCAAAAATATCATTTAAACTTATTTTTTTATGATTTTTTCTGGCTGTTAAAATAGCAGCTTCATTCATTAAATTAGCCAGGTCAGCGCCGGAAAACCCAGGGGTTCTGTCTGCCACTCTTTTTAACTCTACTTCTTTGCTTAATGGCTTATTGGCCGCGTGAATTTTTAAAATTTCCAAACGCTCGGCAATATCAGGCAGGGTTAAAACCACTCGTCTATCAAATCTGCCTGGCCGCAAAAGCGCCACATCCAAAATATCAGGCCGGTTAGTGGCCGCGAGCACAATCACGCCGGAATTAGTTTCAAAACCATCCATTTCCACAAGAATTTGATTTAAGGTTTGTTCCCGTTCATCATGCGAACCGCTCATGCCTCCCCCCCGCTGGCGGCCAATCGCGTCTAATTCATCAATAAACACAATGCAGGGGGCGTTTTTTTTGGCTTTTTGGAATAAACTGCGCACCCGGCTGGCGCCGACCCCCACAAACATTTCCACAAATTCAGAACCGGAAACATGGAAAAACGGCACGCCTGCTTCGCCCGATACTGCTTTAGCCATTAAAGTTTTGCCAGTGCCAGGAGGACCAACCAATAAAACGCCTTTGGGAATTTTAGCGCCCAATTCGCTGAATTTTTTTGAATTTCTTAAAAATTCAACCACTTCCTGCAGTTCTTCTTTAGCTTCTTTGTTACCAGCCACATCTTTAAAAATAATTTTTTCTTTTTTTTCATTTTTTTTGCCATTGCTGTCCCGTGTTTCTGTCTGGCCGAATGACATAGCGCGGTTGCTCATATTTTGGGCCTGGCGGCTGAGTAAAAAAATAAAGCCAAAAATAAAAATAAAAGGCAGGATAAATGGCAAAACGCTATTCAGCCAATAAGCCCAGCTTGATTCTTCTTTGATTGAAACAGCCACCTTTTCAATTTTTTCAGTTGGCACATTATAATTTTTCAATAAAGTTGATAAAGATTCAGCCGGCTCTTTTGTGGTTTTTATTTTTTCGCCATTATTCAACTCCACCTGCAAATCATCGCCATTAACCACAATGCTTTTTACTTCTTCATTATTTATTTTAGCAATGACTTCTCCTACGCCCACGACTTGAGTTTTCGGCGCTGAAGAATTTTTAGATAAAGATAAAAACGCGGCCACGAATATGCTGACAAAAACTATGATAATAATATTTTTAAAAAGGGTTTTCATATAACATAGATTATATACTAAAAATTGTTTTCTGTAAACAGATAGGCTGGGTTTTAAAACCCAGCCTAATTAAACCTGTCCCTACAAAATCTATCTGCATCAGCAAACAAATTATTTGTTTTCTAAGTCTTTTTTTGACAACCCCATCCTGTGCTCGGAAGCGTCAATGGATAAAATTTTAAAATCATATTCTTCGCCAATATTAACCGCCTGTTCAGGACTTTCAATTTTATCATTTGACAGTTCAGAAATATGGGCCAGGCCATGAATATTGCCTGGTAATTCCACAAAAGCGCCGATTTTATCAAACTTCAAAACTTTGCCTTTGACAATCTGGCCTACCTGATAATTTTCCGCTGCTTTTTTCCAAGGATCTTCAACTAATTTTTTAGCTGATAAAGTCACGCGATTATCATCCAAACTGATAATCTGGACTTTTAATTCACTGCCGACCTGATATAAATCGCGCGGATGATTGATTCTTTGCCAAGCCAGTTCGGAAATATGAATCAGACCCTCAAGCCCGGCGCCAAATTCCACAAAAATGCCAAAATCCACAATGCCTGTAACTTTGCAATCAACAATATCGCCCACCTGATATTTTTTCAATTCTTCTCGCTTGTCATTAGCATAAACTTCTTTTTCAGAAAAAATAATTTTGTTTTCCCGTTCATCCAAATCAATCAGTTTGGCTCTTAATTTTTGGCCCACCAGCAATTTTAATTTTTCCAAAATTTTCGCCTTATTGCCGCCTTCCACGCGCGGATAATTTTCCTTGCCTAACTGCGACACCGGCATAAAGCCGATAATATTATCATAACCAACCATGAGCCCGCCTTTGTTAGCTTCCAAAACCTTGACTTCCACTATTTCGCTTTTTGATTTGAGGTCGCTGAAACTCTGCCAGGCCTGTTTGTGGCCGGCCGAACGCAAAGATAATTCTAAAATTCCTTTTTCGTTTTCCAAATCCAAAACTGTGGCTGTAACTTCGTCTCCTGGTTTAAGATGGCCGTACTGCCCTGCTTCATCTTTTAATTCCCGTCCGCGCACCAGTCCTGTCACCACGCCGTTAATATCCAGATAAACTTCACTGGAACCCACGGAAATAACTTTGGCCTGGACAAGATCGCCGACTTTGGGTAAATTAAAAGCTGTGTCATCGTTTAAAAGATCTTCCATTAAATTATTACTAACAATTTTTTCTTTTTTAAGCATAAAACATTTTAACATTTTATCATGTTAAGATTTTAACACGCCTTTTTGTCATCCCCGCCCCGCATCGTAGTGCGGGGTAAACTCCAGCGGGAAT
>PFBP01000036.1:10027-13722 GCA_002778535.1 Candidatus Kuenenbacteria bacterium CG10_big_fil_rev_8_21_14_0_10_36_11 | reverse complement strand
GACTTATTTTTCCGCCTGGACTAGGATTTTATAAACTGGCTTTAGTCTATCAAAAAACTAAAAAAATGGCAAGGATTGACTTTGACAGGACTTGCCCTTGTTTAATAATAATGCTAAAATATAAACAGATAAATTCATAACTCTTAAGTTAAATTTCTAAATTTTGACTTTTGAGTTTTAACTTTTTATTATATGTACATCCAATGGTTTGGTCAATCATTTTTTAAAATCACAACTAAAAACTCTTTAGGCCAAGAGTTAACTTTAGCCATTGACCCGTTTAATAAAAATTATGGCTTAAAAGTGCCAAACAAATTCGGAGCTGATATTGCTTTAATCACGCACGACCATGAAGACCATAATAATTTAGAAATTATTAAAGGCACGGAGATCACACCTGAACCTTTTGTTATTTCCGGCCCTGGCGAATATGAAGTCAAAGGCGTGATGATTTATGGCGTGCCATCTTTTCATGACGATGAAAACGGCACCAAACTTGGCGATAATACTATCTATATTATTGAAGCGGAAAATATGTGGCTGGCCCACTTAGGTGATCTGGGCCAGAAAAAATTATCTGAAAAACAATTAGAGCATTTGGAAGGAGTTGATGTGTTATTCGTTCCTATTGGCGGCACTTATACCATTGACGCCAAAATAGCCGGACAAATAATTTCAGAAATTGAACCAAAAATTATTATCCCCATGCATTACAAAATTCCTGACCTAAATATTGCTTTAGATGGTGTAGAAAAATTTATCAAAGAAATAGGTCTGAAGCCGGAACAAACTGACAAATTAAGATTAGTTAAAAAAGATCTGCCGGCCGAAGAAACAAAACTGGTGATTTTACAGCCGTAAAACTAAATTTCTAATTTTTAATTTCTAATTTCTAAACTTAAAAGCTTTGCTTTTATTTTTATCTTCCTTGTTTTTATTTTTTAGTAATTAGAAATTAGAAATTAGTAATTTTTCTACTTTTATGGATTCTAATAAAAAAACAAAACTCTATTTTTTGCTCGGCATTTGTCTCATGGCCATTCTCGGCCTCTGGTTTTATAGTTTTAAATTAAATTTAAATTATAGCTTGAATAAAGGTAGTCAGGGAGAAAAAAACGGTTTGGATTTAAATAGTTTTAAAAACGAACTAATGGATATTTTTAAAAAATCGCCTTTGACTAATGGCAAAAGCGATTTGCCGTCTTTACCAAAAGCCGAGGCAACTGCCAGCAATGAAGACTGGCAAAAATTAGCTGATGAAATGGCTAAAAATATTAAAGGGCTTAACAAAGTTAATGGCACTTCCACACCCACCACAACTAATAATGTTTTGAAATAGAATTTCCGTGTTTGTCATTCCCGCAAAAGCGGGAATCCCATCGCCAGCAGAAAAAACACAAATTGTATCATATCCATGGGGATCCCCACTTTCGCGGGGATGACAAAAAACATTTTATGAAAGATACTGTTTCTAAAAAACCAGCTACAATAGAATCAAGCCCAATTGATAAATTGGGTAAAATTAAACCGCGCGCGATTTCTGAAGAAATGCAGGAATCGTATTTGGATTACGCCATGTCCGTGATTGTATCCCGCGCTTTGCCAGATGTCAGAGATGGTTTAAAACCAGTGCACCGCCGCATACTTTACGCGATGTGGGATATTGGTCTAAGAGCAGTTGGCAAATTCAGAAAATCAGCCACGGTCGTTGGCGAGGTTTTGGGTAAATATCATCCGCACGGCGACCAGGCTGTTTATGATTCTATGGTCAGAATGGCCCAGGATTTTAATATGCGCTATCCTCTAATCAAAGGTCAGGGAAACTTTGGTTCTATGGATGGCGATGGCGCGGCCGCGATGAGGTATACCGAAGCAAAATTATCAGCTACATCAGAAGAAATGCTTTTTGATCTGGAAAAAAATACTGTTGCCTGGCAGCCAAATTTTGATGGCACACTTAAAGAACCACAAGTTCTGCCAGCAAAATTACCTCAATTGCTTTTAAACGGTACCATGGGCATTGCGGTTGGCATGGCTACAGAAATTCCACCGCATAATTTAACAGAATTAATTGACGGTGTTTGTCATTTAGCTGATAATCCTGACGCCACTCTTGAGGACTTAATGACATTTATCAAAGGTCCTGATTTTCCAACCGGCGGCATTATCTATAATTTAGAAGACATCAAACAAGCATATGCCACTGGCAAAGGCGGGGTTGTGATGCGCGCTAAAACAGAAATTGTTGAAAACAAAAGCGGCGCGTTTTCTATTCTTATTACTGAAGTGCCTTATCAAATGAATAAGTCAGTGCTCTTAGAAAAAATTGCAGAATTAGTTAAAGACAAAAAAATTGAAGGCATTAAGGATTTGCGTGATGAATCAAATAAAGACGGCGTGCGCGTGGTAGTAGAATTGAAAAAGGACTCTTATCCTAAAAAAATATTAAACCAATTATTTTCGCATACTGATTTGCAGACAACTTTTTATTTTAATGTTTTAGCTTTGGTTGACGGCATCCAGCCCAGAGTTCTGACTTTAAAAATGGTCTTGGAAGAATATCTGAAGCATCGGCGCGAAGTGGTGAGAAAACGGACAGAATTTGATTTGGAAAAAGCCAAAGAAAGAGCTCACATTTTAGATGGTCTGATACTGGCTTTGAACAAAATTGATGCGGTCATTAAAACCATTAAAGAATCGCGCGATCGGGAAGAGGCGAAAATAAATTTAATTAAAAAATTCAAACTGTCAGAACGGCAGGCCGTGGCGATTTTGGAAATGAAACTGTCACAGCTGGCTAATCTAGAACAGTTAAAAGTGGAAACGGAATTTAAAGAAAAGAAAAAAATTATTGAGGCACTGGAACTGATTTTAAAAAGCCCTAAAAAAATCACGGGGATTATCAAAAAAGAAATTTTGGGTATTAAAGAAAAATTCGGCGATGAGAGAAGAACGCAAATTATGCCGCGCGCCGTAGACGAATTCAGCCAGGAAGATCTGATTCCTGATGAAACCACGATTGTGATGATTACGCGCGACGGTTACATCAAAAGAATGCCGCCGGAAACTTTCAAAACCCAAGGCCGCGGCGGCAAGGGAGTGGTCGGCGTCACTACCAAAGAGGAAGATGTGGTAGAACATTTGTTTGCCACGACCACGCACAAAGATTTATTATTTTTCACAAACAAAGGCCGCGTGTTCCAGCTTAAAACTTATGAAATCCCGGTGGCTTCGCGCGTGGCCAAAGGCCAATCAATAGTTAATTTTCTCCAGCTTTCGCCCCAGGAAAATGTGTCCGCGATTCTTTATCTTGATGGCAAAGAAAAACTTGAATTTTTAATGATGATCACTAAAAACGGCACCATTAAAAAAACAGAATTGTCTGAATTCAAAAACATCCGCCGCACCGGCCTTATTGCCATTAAATTAAAAAATAGTGATTTGTTAGATTGGGTCAAACCAGTGGAAGACAAAGATGAAATTTTAATCACGACAGCCAAAGGCCAGGCAATCCGCTTTAAAGAAAGCGACGTCCGGGGCATGGGCCGAGGGGCTTCTGGCGTGCGCGGCATTAGATTGAAAAATGGCGATGAGGTGGTCACTATGAATGTGATTACGCCAACTGATATCAGAGATAAAATAAAAAGTTTGATTGTGACAGAAAATGGCTGCGGCAAAATGACAGACATCAATGA
>PFBP01000036.1:0-10013 GCA_002778535.1 Candidatus Kuenenbacteria bacterium CG10_big_fil_rev_8_21_14_0_10_36_11 | reverse complement strand
GGCAAAATGACAGACATCAATGAATATCGCCTTCAGTCCCGGGGCGGCTCTGGCATTAGGACTGCCAAAGTGACGCCAAAAACCGGCCGAGTTGTCTGGTCAACCACGCTTAACCCTGATAAATTGCCGGAAAATGTTTCCGGAGATTTATTGATTATGTCTGACAAAGGCCAGGTTATTCGTTTGCCCTTAAAATCAGTGCCTAATACCGGTCGCGACACCCAGGGCGTGCGCCTGATGCGTTTCAAAGAAACTGATGATAAAGTGGCCAGTGTGACATTGGTGTAAAAACAAAATTTACCATTCTGTCATTAACAAATTTCAACTTTTATGTCAACCCCATTTGCAATTATATTGTTAATTTTAGTCGTCATAGGTTTTGCGACCGTGATTTTGGTAATTCTAAAAAAAACAGGCAAAGACACTGGGGCTGATGAAAAACTAAAACAGGTGCATGAGGAAATGGAAAAAATCAAAGAAGAAATGAAGGGCAGTTTGGAAAAAAATTTGGATTTTTTGCAAAAGCAATCAGCGGCCACAGCCGGCATGATGCAGAGACAAACCACAGACACGGCTAAAATCGTGCAGGAAGTGACAAGCAAACTGGAAAAACTTGAAGCGACTAATAAACAAGTGGTTGGTTTTACTGATCAATTGCAAAATCTGGAGCGCGTTTTGACGAGCTCTAAAAATAGGGGTTCGCTTGGTGAGGCAAGCCTGGAATTAATTTTAAGCAATATCCTGCCGCCGCAGGCTTATGAAATGCAGTATAAATTTGAAAACGGAGAAACGGTTGATGCAGTGGTGAAAATTAAAAATAAAATTCTGTCAGTGGACGCCAAGTTTTCTTTAGACAATTACCGCCGGATTTTGAGCGAGGTTAATGAAGAAAAAAAGAGAGAGCTGGAAAAAGAATTTAAAAATGATTTGAAAAAAAGAATTGACGAAACAGCCAAATACATCCGGCCAAACGAAGACACACTTGATTTTGCTTTTATGTTTATTCCAGCCGAAGGCATTTATTATGATTTATTGATCAATGAAGTCGGCGCAGTTAAAGTGGACACTGGCGGCTTGATTGATTACGCGTTTAAAGAAAAAAAAGTGATAATTGTTTCGCCCACAACTTTTGCCGCGTATTTACAAACGGTTTTACAGGGGTTGCGCGCTTTGCAAATTGAAGAATCAGCCAAAGAAATCAGAAAAAGAGTGGAAGAGCTTGGCCGGCATATACTTTCTTATGACGAGTATATGAAAAAATTAGGCAATAATCTTGGCACGGTGGTGAATTCCTACAACACGGCATACAAAGAATTAAACAAGATTGACAAAGATGTGGTGAAAATCACAGAAGGAGAAAAGAAAATTGAACCATTGATTTTAGATAAGCCGCAAAGCGAATAAACTTAAAAGTTAAAACCATAATTTAAAATTAAAAATTTTGAGTTTTGAGTTTTGATTTTCTCTTTTTATGCCTCTGAAAGATTTAAATGAACAACAAAAAGAAGCCGTGACTTTTGGCAAGAGTCCGCTTTTAATTGTGGCTGGAGCTGGCACTGGTAAAACAACGGTGATCACAGAAAGAATCGCCTGGCTGACTGAACAAAATCTGGCAAAAACAGATGAAATTTTAGCTTTAACTTTTACTGACAAAACAGCTGGAGAAATGGAAGAGAGGGTGGACAGGATGATGCCCTATGGCTACACAGATTTATGGATTATGACTTTTCACGCCTTTTGCGAACGAATCTTAAAAAATCACGGGCTTGATATCGGCATTCCAAATGATTTTAAATTATTAAACCAGACAGAGCAGTGGCTCTTAGTGCGCCAGAATTTAGAAAAATTTAATTTGGATTATTACCGGCCTTTAGGCAATCCGACAAAATTCATTCACGCGCTTGTTAAACATTTTTCCCGTTGCAAAGATGAAGAAATTTGGCCGGCTGATTATCTTGAATATGCGGAAAAATTAAAAATAAATCAGGATAGTATGGAGGCGACTGGGGGCTCAATCGGGCAATACGAAGAAATAGCCAATGCTTATCATACTTATCAGCAACTTTTATTAGACAGCGAGAGTCTGGATTTCGGCGATTTGATAAATTATGCTTTGAAACTTTTTCGCACCCGTCCGCATATTTTGAAAAAATACCGAACGCAGTTTAAATATATTTTAGTTGATGAATTTCAGGACACGAATTTTAGCCAATATGAATTGATAAAATTATTAACAGGCGATGATAAAAATTTAACTGTGGTCGGCGATGATGACCAGTCAATTTATAAATTTCGCGGAGCCAGCGTTTCCAATATTTTGCAGTTTAAAAATGATTTTCCAGAATCAAAAGAAATTTATCTAACAAAAAATTACCGCTCCACGCAAAATATTCTTGATCTAGCATATAATTTTATCCAACTGAATAATCCGGAGAGATTGGAAGTAAAACTCGCTGAAACACAAAAACACTTAAACACTAAAACACTTTCAAAAAAATTAACATCTCAAACTGATCAAATTGGCATTATTGAACATCTGCATTTTACTACTGAAACAGAAGAAGTAACTGGCGTAGTTAATAAAATTTTAGAACTCTATAATCAGAATGACAAAAATCACCAATCACTTTCTTGGAATGACTTTGCTATTCTTATCCGCGCCAATAATCAAGCCGAACCATTTCTAAACGGTTTGCGCCAGGCAGAAATCCCTTTTAATTTCGTGGCGAGCCGCGGTCTTTATCAAAAAGAAATAATTTTGGATATTTTTGCCTATCTAAAATTATTGGACAATTACCATGAATCTTTGGCTTTATGGCGTATTTTAAATTTGCCCATGGTAAAAATTAAACATGAAAATTTGTTAGAAATCAGCCGCTATGCCAATCGCAAGGCATATTCTTTGTTTGAAGCTGTTAAAGAAATCGGTATTTTGCAAAAAATAGAACCGGAAACAATCCGCAAAGTCAATAAAATTTTATCTCTTCTTGAAAGCCACGCTACTCTTGCCAAAGAAAAAACTGTTAAAACAGTGGTGTTAAAATTTTTAGAAGATTTTGGCTACAATCAATACTTATTGCAAAAAAATGATGTCTTTTCTTTTAGCTTAATCAACCAATTGGGCCAAAAAATTGATGACTTTCAAAAATCGTTTGATGATAAATCAGTTAAAAATTTTATCAATCTGATTGAGCTGGAATTAGAAGCTGGCGAAGAAGGCTCGCTCTCTAAAGAGATGGAAGAAGGGCCAGAAGCTGTAAAAATTATGACTATCCACGCGGCCAAAGGATTGGAATTCAAATATGTTTTTATTGTTAATATGGTTGACAAAAGATTTCCTTCAATTAACCGCGGGGAACCAATTGAAATTCCAGATGAATTAGTCAAAGAAATAATTCCATCAGGCGATATCCACCTGCAGGAAGAGCGCCGGCTTTTTTATGTAGCAATAACTCGCGCCAAATATGGCCTTTATTTGACTTCGGCCGAAGATTATGGTGGCACAAGAAAAAAGAAACTTTCAAGATTTTTGTATGAAACCGGATTCACAGAAAACACAAAAAACATAAAAGCACAGAAAGCACAAGATTCATTAAAACATAAAAACATTAAAGCCTTAAAACAAGATGATAAAAATATAAAAAAACCAGTCACTAATAACCAATCACCAATCACCTTCTCCTACTCTTCCCTCAAATCTTTTGACACTTGCCCTTATCAATACTACCTTGCCTATGTGGCAAAAGTGCCAGTCCCTGGCAAAGCCACTTTTAGTTATGGCAAAACAATGCACGCTACTTTGCAAAAATTTTTCTCATTGATAAAAGAAAGTAAAAATAGTTTGCAAAGCGAGCTTTTTACAGAAAACATAAAAACACAGAAAGTACAACAAACATTTCCTTCAATTGATGTTTTATTAAAGTTTTATCAGGAATCCTGGATTGATGACTGGTATGAATCTAAAACACAAAAAGAGGATTATAAAAAACAAGGTGAAAAGTCATTAAAAAAATTATATGAACAATTAACACAGGAAGGCGCGCCAAAAATTTTTGCTCTGGAAAAAAGTTTCAATTTTAAATTGAACAACTACACAATCAAAGGCGTTATTGATCGCATTGATCAAAAACAGAGCGGCCTGATTTTACTTGACTATAAAACCGGTTCGGCTAAAACAGAGAAAACAGCAGAAAAAGATCAGCTTTTGATTTATCAAATGGCAACGGAAAAAACTTTCAGCGAGCCTGTGATTAAACTATCCTTCTACTATTTAAATGATAATTCCCAAATTTCTTTCTTAGGCACTCCTGAGGAACTTTTAAAAATGCAAGAAAAAATTTTGATGCTAATTAAAAAAATCTGCGCCGATGATTTTATCGCTACGCCGGAAAAGAACAAATGCCAGTATTGTGATTTTAGAAATATATGCCAGTATCGAGTCTGAGCGATATTCTTAATAAACAAGTCTCCCAAAAAGGCCTGTCAAATCAGATCAAGGCCGCTTTAGTGTGCGAAGAATTTGATAATATTTTAAAAGAAAAGTGGGGCGAAAAAATCACCCGCCATGCGCGCGCTCTTTATCTTAAAGATAATATTCTAACTCTTGTTTCTCTCTCTTCCGTTGCCAGCCAAGAAATTAGATTTGCAGAAAATGAAATTATAGAAAAAATCAATCAAAAATTTGGACAGAAAATAATTAAAAAAATAAGGTATCTAACTTAAAAAATTCCCATTATACTTTATACTTTTCCCATAATACATTCTCACCCCCTAGCCACGGCCAAGCCATAAACTTTGTCTGCGCCAGCTTGTTTTAAAACATGCGCGCATTCATTCATAGTTGAGCCAGTGGTAACCACATCATCCAAGAGCAAAAATGTTTGTCCCCGCGCCTCGCCCATAACCTGAAAAGCGCCGCTTATATTTTCTGCTCTTTTTAAACTTTTTAAACCCACCTGCGGTTTGGTGTTTTTAATTCTTTTCAATAAATCGCCCCTCAAATCCACATTAAAATTTTCTGCTAAAATTTCTGCCAGCAGTTCTGCCTGATTAAAACCGCGCCAGGCTTTTCTTTTTTTATGCAAAGGTATTGGCAATAAAGTTACCTCTCTTAATTCTGAATAAACAGTCAGTATATGTTTAAATTTTATAATCAATAACCGCCCCAAAATTTCAGCTAACTCCCTATTAAAATTATATTTATAGCTATGAATCAATTTTTGCAAAATTTTCTGTTGCCAGTCAGAAGCAATAAAAAAACAGTCTAAATAAGACGGAAAAAAATCAATGGTTTCAAAAAAATTTTTATTAAGAGATAATTGGCTAAAACATTGTTCGCAAAACCATTTATCAGGCAAACCGCAACCTAAACATTCAATAGGGAAAAAAATATCTAAAAATAATGCTTTTATCTTTTTAAACATATTTTTCTGTCATTCCCGCCCCGTATCGCAGTACGGGGTAAACTCCAGCGGGAATCCAGGAATCAAGGCATATCACAAAAACAAACTTTTTGGATCCCCACTTTCGCGGGGATGACAAATTGACAAACGCGTAAATCATACTTTTTTTATCGCCACTCCACTTTTTTCCCAGTTCAAACAAACCTGACTATTTTGTTTTATTTCCCCCTCAAGTATCTGTTCAGCCAGCTTCCCTTCTACCCTCTCCTCTATAACTCGCCTGATATTGCGCGCTCCGCTTTCAGTGGAAAATCCTAACTTTGCCAGCTCTTTCACAATTTTTTTATTCCAGTTTAATTTAATATTCTTATTAATTGCTAAATTGCGAGCCAGCTCTTGCAACTGAAGCGCCACTATTTTTTCCGCCGCTTTCAAATCCAAGGGTTTAAAAATTAAAACCTTATCCAAACGGCCCAAAAACTCTGGCCTGAATTTTTCTTTAACTATCTGTAGAAATTTATCTCGGGTCTCTGTTTCTTCAGAAACAGAGCGGGAGATTCCCTGGCCAGCTCGAGTAATATTATTAAAACCAACCTTATTTTTTTCTAATTCTTTGTTGCCTAAATTTGAAGTCAGAATAATAACTGTGTTTCTAAAATCAACTCTCTTGCCAGCCGCGTCAGTTAAAATTCCTTCATCTAAAACCTGCAAGAGCACATTAAACACTTCACTGTGAGCTTTTTCAATTTCATCAAACAAAACCACGCTATAAGGACTACGCCTGACAGCTTCGGTTAAACGGCCTCCCTCTTTATAACCTACATAACCGGCTGGCGAGCCAATCAGGCGCGAAACATTAAAATTTTCCGCAAATTCTGACATATCCAGACGAATCAAATTTCCTTTTTCATTTATGCCTTTAAAAATTTCTTGGGCCAAAACTTTGGCAGTCTCTGTTTTACCTACGCCAGTTGGACCCAAAAACATGAAACTAGCCAGGGGCCGATTTTTGCCCGAGAGTCCGGCAGAACTCCTCTTTAAACAAAAAGCTAAATCCTTTAACACTTGATCTTGCCCCACAATACGCCCGGCTAAAATCTTATCTAAGTTAACCAATTTTTTGCCGCTGTCAATAATTAAATTTTCTTTCTGGACGCCAATAATTTTAGCCACTATCTCGGCAATATCTTTCTCGTCTATCTTACCCAAATATCTATCTTCCAAATCCGGAAGAGCTATTTTTTCTTCAAGCTGTAAAATCTGCGCAAAAATTTTATCTGTTTCAATTTTAATTTTCAGGGCCGATTCATATTTTTTTTCCCGCACCATTTCTTCTTTTAAATTTTCCAAATCTTCTATTTTGCTTTTTAAAAAATTTAGCTGGCGCAAATCTTCATTAACAGCGCCTAAGGCCAGGCGCGCCCTTGCCCCTGCTTCATCAATTAAATCAATGGCTTTGTCTGGCAAAAACTTTTCAGGCACATAGCGTTCAGATAATTTAACCGCGGCTTCAATCGCTTCATCAGTAATTTTTATCAGATGATGTTTTTCATAATTTTGTCTGATGCCAATTAGAATTTTAATCGCATCCTCGCTCGTCGGCTCCTCAATTTTTATTACCTGGAAACGCCGCTCCAAAGCCGCGTCTTCTTCAATATATTTTTTATATTCATTAAAAGTCGTGGCGCCAATACAGCGCAGTTCGCCCCGAGCCAGAGCCGGCTTTAAGATATTAGCCGCGTCCATAGAACCGCTGGGTCCCCCGGCGCCGACAATATTATGCAGTTCATCAATAAATAAAATCACTTCTGGCCTGGCTTTAACTTCGGCTAAAACCTGTTTTAAACGCGCTTCAAATTCGCCGCGCATCATTGTCCCGGCTAACATCAAACCCAAATCAAGAGCGTAAATTCTTTTATCCAATAAAAAGTCCGGCACCTGGCCAAGTAAAATGCGCTTGGCCAAACCCTCAACAATAGCTGTTTTGCCTACGCCAGGATCGCCCAAAAGCACCGGATTATTTTTTGTTCGCCTACATAAAATTTGCATCAAGCGCTCAATTTCCGCCTCGCGGCCAATTACTGGATCAATGGTTTTTTGCAAAATTTCATCAGTTAATTCCCGGCTAAAAATATCCAACATTGAATCTTTTTTTATTCGTCCGGCTGAATTTCTTTTTTCCTGCCTTGGCTTATCAACTAAATCAGCCGGATTAGGCAAAAAATCATCAAAATTTTCAGCCAATTCGTCCATAAGCCCGCGCGCGGCAATTAAATCATTAGCCAATAAAGCTGTTTTGCCAATTTGCCTCACCGCTTGAGTCATAACTTTAAAATTGTCAGTGGATTTAAAAATTATTTTTAATTGTTCTTGCGTTTTTTTAATATCCACATGCCGTATGCCCAATATTTTTTCCGCCTCTTTAGTTTCTATCTCAAGAATGGCAAATAATAAATGTTCAGTACCAATATAATTTTGGCCGAATTCAAGCGCGATAAAAGCTGATCTTTCCAAAACCTGTTTGGCTGTTTCAGAAAATTCAAGCGATCTTTTGGTTGAGGCCGCTATCCCCATTTTCTCTTCTTGCCCTTTAACACTCAATCCTGATTTCATTAAAATTTCTCTGGCCAAACTGCCTTTTGTTTCAGCCAAAGCCATAAGCAAGTCTTCCAAATCTATTTCTTTTTTAGTTGTGGCCAAAGCAAATGACTCTGCGTGATAAAGCACAGAGTTTAACCGAGCGGTAAATTTTGGAAAAATATTGATCATATTTTTTAAATCATTTCGCGCAATGATTTTATTCTCTCTTCAATCGGCGGATGCGTGGAAAATAATTTGGCTAAACCTTTGCCAGCTTGCGCGCCAAAAGGATTGGCTAAGTATAAATGCGCTGTGGCATTGGTTGCTTTTTTCATAGGCAGTTTATAAGCATTGATTTTTTCCAAAGCCCGGGCCAATCCTTCGGGATAACGAGTGATTAAAGCGCCGTCAGCATCTGCCAAAAACTCTCTTTTTCTTGAAATGGCTAATTGCATTAACTGAGCAATAATTGGCGAAAGCACCACCAATACTAAACCAACGATCATTAAAATTCCACCTAATTGCCCACCTGTTTTTTCAGAACTATTTTTTCGGCCAAAAAATTTTGAGCGCCAAAGCATATCAACCGCCAAAGTAACAAGTCCGACCAAAACAATAATAACCATCATTAATCTGATATCATAATTTTTTATGTGAGACAATTCGTGCGCGATCACGCCTTCTAATTCTTCATTTTCTAAACTTTCAATTAAGCCAGTGGTCAAAGCAATTGTCGCGTGCTTGGGATCACGGCCAGTGGCAAAAGCATTAGGAAAACTATCAGGAATTAAATAAATTTTTGGCAATGGCAAACCAGCTGTGATGGCTAAATTCTCTACTAACCGATAAACATAAGGATTGTCTGTTTGTTTTAACGGCCCTTCTGCTCCAGCTGTCATCAAAGCAATTTTGTCGCCAGCAAAATAACTGGCCAAGTTCATGCCTAAAGAAATAACTAAGGCGATAATTAAAAAATCAAGAGAATTATAATAATAAGAAAAAAAGTAGCCGATGGCTAAAAGCAGAACAGCAAAAAATGCCATCAGAAAAAAAGTTTTGCGCTTGTTAGCATCAATTTGAGAATACATATAAAATAAGACTACTCCCATAGAGTAGCAAAAAATATCAAATTTGGCAAGAAAAATAGGCTGGGTTTTAAAACCCAGCCTAACTATAATTCGCAAACACAATACATAAAAATTTATTTTAATTCAATTTTATAAACCCTGCCATCTCTTTTATTCAAAAAGAAAATATAATCTTCTTTATCAGTAATGTATAATTTCTCTATATTAAATTTATTGCCATCTTTGTCCGCTGGCTCCGCGATTAAATCTTTAAGCCCGGTTGATAAATCAATTTTGTAAATTAAATCTTCGGTGTCAGTAATTAATTCAGGATAAAGGCCGGCGCCTTCAGGTAGTTCTCTTGGCACCGCGCAATATAAAATTTTCTCGCTTTGAAAAGCGCATTTATCAATCCAGGTGGAAAGGCCTAAAGAAAATTTATGATTGCCAATTGTCTCGCCCTCGGCGTCCGCAATCCAGAGCATGGGGTTATAATTATTTTGTCCGGAGATAGCATGATAAAGCAGACGCGCGCCAGAAGGCGACCATAAACCTTTAAAATTACTGCCGTCAACAATCAAGGACTTAAAATTTTCTTCTTTAAGCCCGATAAAAAAAACTTCTGTTTTATCATTGCCAACTGGCTTGGCAAACAAAGCCGCGACTTCGCCAGTGGGCGACCAGGCAATCTGCACTTCATTTTCATTATCTCCCAAAGGCTCAATTAAATTTGTTTCTGAACCTTGAACATTGGTTACAGCCAGCCAATTATTAGCTGTATCATTGGTCAGATGTTTATAAGCCACTTGTCCCGTGGAATTAAATTCCGGTTCGTTGATTTCTTTTTTTAAAGTCAGCTGTTTATTTTTAATAAAATCATACAAAATTTTATTGCCATCTGGATATTCAATAATGGCCTGATTCTTATCTGCTGACCAATAAACATTTTGCACCTGATAAAACT
>PFBP01000054.1:4075-5286 GCA_002778535.1 Candidatus Kuenenbacteria bacterium CG10_big_fil_rev_8_21_14_0_10_36_11 | reverse complement strand
ATTATTAATAAAATGATTGAGAAAATGAAGAGTGTGGATAACTTAAATATTTTAGCAGACAAAAAAACCGCTAAAATTAGCGATTCTTTTGTCGGGGTCTGTCCCCGTGATGAGGATACTGATTTGGGTTGTCACCAAGATAATTTAATTATATATCAAGATAAAAATAATGTCAAATTAAATCAAGAGCGGACTGGCGCGATTGGACCTAAGGGGAGTCGAACCCCCGATATCTTGGTGACAACCCAGATATCCTCACCGGAGCAGGCCCAGATTCACACACAGCCCGCGAATGTATTATATCAAAAAAACACAAGAACACAAAAATATGAAAATACAGGAACACGAGAACAAGAAACATTAAAACATGAAAACACTGAACAGAAATTGCAGCCGTCGTCTTTGGCGAATTGGATCAAGCAATACCATGATTTATGCGCTTATTCAAGAATGCGGGAGTTTGGTTTAAAAATGTATCGGCCAGAAGATGTGATTATCTCGGCCACTCTGGCGCACCGGCAACTTTATCGTTTCCGTTATCACCGGGCTAAAACAAGGTTGATTATTAAAGAAGATTTTAAAAACCGCTGTTTAGCGCCTCTGATGGAATTTTTGGAATTAGTGCCGGCAGAATGTCCGCATGAATATTTTTCTCAAGGTTTGCGCGCTTCTGAAGCCCCAATATTTTTCAGCAAAACAGAAATGATTGTGCGCGCCAAAGAAAATTACGCTACCAAAGTTGCCAAGTTTGTGCTGGAATCAGTAGGCGAGAATAAAGATCGCCATGATGCTTTGCAGAGATTTATGCTGGCTAATGATTCCACTACCGTCGCAACTGAAGTGCCGGTGTATATTCGGCGCGAGGATTTGGCGCATATGCAAACGCAGCTGGGGTTTCAGCTTTATCACAAGAACATTAAAACACTAGAACACGAGAACACTTTGATACCGTATGGGATGGATGAATTGCCAAAACTAATCACCGGACATATTGATTTTGTGCAGATCAGAAATGGCTTTATCCATATTATGGATTTTAAGCCCAAAGCAGCGCGCGAGCGGCCAATGGAACAGTTAACTTTATACGCTTTGGCTTTGTCGCGCCTGACCGGACTGCGCGTTTATCATTTCAAGTGCGCCTGGTTTGATGAGAAAGATTATTTTGAATTTTTTCCGCTTCATATGGTTTACAAACGAACAAAAAGCAGGCG
>PFBP01000054.1:3630-4049 GCA_002778535.1 Candidatus Kuenenbacteria bacterium CG10_big_fil_rev_8_21_14_0_10_36_11 | reverse complement strand
GAAGGAGTGTATCATATAAATGAGAGAATGGATAAAATAGAAAATTTAAGACCAACGGAGGTATGAATAATGCAAATAAAATTAAAACAATGTGGATAACTTTGAAAGCGAAGATAACAAAAAAACCGCTAATAATAGCGATTCTTTTGAGAGCATCAACTTGATGCGAAATCCTGGATTATCACCTGATAATAATTATAGCAAATTAAAAAATATTGTCAAATCTAAAAATCAAAAAGTCATGGAGGTGAGGGGAATTGAACCCCCGAGCCCTTGGGTGATAATCCAGGACTCACGCCAAGTCACCCCCATGGCAGGTTTATTATATCAGGAAAAATAGAAAACATGAAAAATATGAATTACACTAATTACAATCCAAATCGCCGGCCATATAATCCTAAAGCCGCAGTGAAAAATTT
>PFBP01000054.1:3331-3473 GCA_002778535.1 Candidatus Kuenenbacteria bacterium CG10_big_fil_rev_8_21_14_0_10_36_11 | reverse complement strand
CCAAAAGATTTGGCCAAAGCACAGAATGCCTTAAAATTTTAGATGAAGTGATGTTAAGATGCAATAAAATGGTAGTGTATCTGGAACAGACGCGCGACATCTGTCAAACAGGCATTGAAACAGAAAGATTTAAAGAAGAAAT
>PFBP01000054.1:1949-3313 GCA_002778535.1 Candidatus Kuenenbacteria bacterium CG10_big_fil_rev_8_21_14_0_10_36_11 | reverse complement strand
GAGAGTGTGGAGAAAATATATTATTGAAACTCAAAATTCAAAACTGATTTAGAGGTTTGAGTTTATAAAATTATGTTTAAAACAACAGGAAAAAAATTAAAAAAATGGCTGAAAGTAAAATACTTAAAGCCAGGTATGAAAATCGCGGTGCCGAAAAATAGGGCGCTGGCTTTGCATTTAGAAAATTCTGTTTTGACAGAAGCTGGCACGGAAAAAGGAGGGGGAGATATTCTTTGGGACGAAATTGTCTCAATTAAAAAATTGCCTCCAGAACAGGTTTATGATATTGAAGTTGAAGGCACGCATAATTTTATCGGCAATGGAATTTTTGCCCACAATACTTATCTTGACGGCAATGCGACAACAACTGGAAGTTTGGTAGTGGGCAATCCAACTGGTGGCGGCAAGGGCACGGGTACAGTTAATGCTGTGCAGTATTTTACCAATGGCGTTGACTATGCGGAATATTTTTATACCAAAGACAGAGACTTAGAGCCAGGCGAGGTGGTGAGTGTAGATATTACTAATCCCAAGGCGGTTGAAAGGTCCAAACGAGCAGCTGATTCTAATGTGATTGGCATAATTTCAAGCCGTCCGGGTATTGTGGCTGGGGAGCCTGGTAAAGATAATGAAAAAGTAATTGTCGGTCTTTTAGGCCAGGTGCCAGCCAAAGCCAGTGCGGAAAACGGCGCTATTAGATTAGGCGACAGCTTGACTTCATCATCAGAGCCAGGCGTTTTAATGAAAGCTAATGCCGGCGATTCCACAGTTGGCGTGGCATTAGAAAGCTTGGAAACTGGCAATGGCATGATTCAGGTTTTGATTTCCAGAAGAAATAAATCTTTAACCGTGGAAGAAGTGGAAGAAAAAGTACAGGAAAGAATCGCAGGTATGGAAATTGAAGATGAAGTAAATATTATGGTGGCTGACGCTATGAAAACATTGGGTGTGGACGAGCAATTAGGCCAGCTGAATTTGCGCGTGGTGGAATTGGAAAAGGCGGCCAATCTGCCAGTTAAAGAATTTAGTGAAGTTAAAGTAGCTGGCGAACTTTCTGTTTTGGGCAATATCAATCTGAATGGCCCAAGCAGTTTGATTGTGGGGCCGGTTTCAATTGCGGCTGATGAACAAGGCAGAATTGTTATTAAATCAGACAGTGCTTCGTCCACCGCAGTTGTGGTTGAAGGAGAAATTAAAGCCGGCAATATTGAGGTTAGCGAGGCAATTAAGACCAATATAATTGAAGCTGATTTATTAAAAGCCAGCACCACTGAAGTTGCTACTGGGAATTTTGAAGAGATAGTGTTACATGCGAATAGTGATGCGAATGAGGAAAATAATAATAATAATTCTACGGCAACAAC
>PFBP01000054.1:0-1935 GCA_002778535.1 Candidatus Kuenenbacteria bacterium CG10_big_fil_rev_8_21_14_0_10_36_11 | reverse complement strand
TTAATTTGAGCGTGACTGGCGGCGCAGAATTCGCTGGCAAAGTAGTGGTTAAAGATTTGGAAGTGACAGGCAGATTAGTGGTTTATGAAAATGCGGAGTTTATCAAAGATATTAAAGTGGGGGGCGATTTGGAATTAAGCGGAGCAATTACCCAGAAATTTTATGAGCATAATGGCGAGACGCTGAATTTTGGCGATGCGGTTTATGTTTCTGGCGATAATGAAGTCAGCCGCGCTTATGCTGATGATAATCCTTATCGGGCAGTAATAGGAATTGTAGTTGGGTTTGAAGAGGAGGATAGGACTGATAAGTCTAACGAGAATCAGACAAATAGGACGAATATTGCATTAAGGATTGTGAAGGTGGCGCTTGGCGGGGCAGTCAAGGGATTCAAAAATTTATTGCCGGGCCAAAGATATTTTGTATCTGATTTAATGTATTATATCAATCACACTGATTCAATGGCCACGACAACTGATGGCTATGCCCCAGCCAGTTTAACAAGCGTGGCGCCGGTCGGAGAAAATTTAACAGCGCAAGTTTTAGCTATTGCCAAATCCAGAAGCGAACTTTTGATTGTGCCAATGATTGGATATATGAATGATAAAGCAGATATGAATAATTTGTTAGACGGGTCGAATCTGACTAATTTATTAGAAAATACAGAATCAAATATTGAAACAGAGCCAGCAGAGTCTGTTTTGCCAACTGAAATTAGCCCTGAAGTAACTGAAGAAACAGGTGCAACAACAGAAGAAAATGTAAACTCAGAAACTGCGCCAGCAGAAAATACAGAGTTAGATGTTGAAACTGCGCCTGCGGAAATCGCGCCGATTGAAAATCCAGCGCCAAGCGCTGAAGTAGAAACACCATTGTCAGAATCCATTCCAACAGTGAGCGAGGCAGCGCCGACAGGGGAAATATCAGTCCAATAAGTTTGTTAAAACCAATTTTTTTGTTATTATAATTATAAAATTAACAGAATCAGCCTAAAAGTTAGGTTGGTTCAAAAAAAGGAAAGCGTATATGTCTGATATCAAAATGAATCGCGCGGCAGAAATTCAAAAAATGTATGCCGAAGACGAGCGCGCAGAGACTGCCATTAGTTCTGCGGCAAGTATGGCGCCAGCACCAAAAAAATCAAAAGCTGGCAAAGTTATTTTAACTTTATTTTTAATTGCGGTTGTGGTTTTGGCCCTGCTTTATGTTGTGTCTTTAAAAACCAATTGGAATGTTTTAGATTTATCCAAAGCGTCAATTGCGCCTGGCACAGAGCCGATTAAAGCCAGTGATTGGCAAGCAGTATTTTTAACCAATGGCCAGGTCTATTTTGGCAAATTAGATGGCACCACTGATGCTTACCCAACTTTGGAAGATATTTATTATCTTCAGGTGCAACAAGCGCCTATTCAGCCGGCCCAAGCAGCTGGCGGAGAAGAAGCTGTGCAATCAGCAGAGACAGCCAAGCAGCAATTGATTTTAGTTAAGTTTGGCACCGAGCTTCATCGGCCAATGGATAAAATGTATATTAACAAAGACCATATTATGTTTTTTGAAGATTTAAGTTCTGCCTCAAATGTGGTGACATCTATTGAGGATTATAAAAAACAGCAAGAGAAGAAATAGAATCATGAATTATGAATAAAGTGAATTAACGAATTAGCTGATTTGTAGGGACAGGTTTAAAACCTGTCCTTTTTTGTTGCTTGACAAAAAAACTGGCAGGACTAAGATTAGAAGTGTATAATAAAAACATAGAAATAATAGTTGGAAATAACTATGAGCGAACAGCCGATTTTTAGTTTAAGATGCTTAAAATGCACCTGCCATTTCAGCAATATTCTGAAAGTGGAAGGAATGGTTAAAATTGAGAAAAAGTGTCCGAAATGCAAGTGTTTGAATGTGATTACTATGACTGACAAAGATATTACGATA
>PFBP01000038.1 GCA_002778535.1 Candidatus Kuenenbacteria bacterium CG10_big_fil_rev_8_21_14_0_10_36_11 | reverse complement strand
AAACTTTTTGATAAATGTCAGGAAGTTATGAAAGATCGCGGACATATTATGACTAGAAAATCAGAAAACTTTTTCCCATTTCGCGGACTTCTAACTTGTGGTGAATGTAAATGTGCAATTACTGCTGAAACACAAAAAGGACATAACTATTATCGCTGCACCAAGAAACGCGAAATGTGTTCTCAAAAATATGTCCGCGAAGAAATTTTGTCCGAGCAAATAACAAACTTCCTTCAAAAAGTTTCTTTGCCGAGCCAAGACGCCGAGAAAGTTTTGCGTGAGTTGGACAAGGACGAGCAGAAAGCAAAGGAGGATAGCAAAATAGCTGTGCAAAATTTCAAAAGTGAGTTAGTGGATACTGAAGTAAAATTAGACAAATTGCTTTCTGCTTATCTTGACGAAGTAATTACATCAGAAGAATATGCCGCGCAAAAACAAAAAATGCTCGACCAGAGAGTAGAGCTGAAAGAGAAAATCTACAAAATTGAGGACAAAGGAGTGTCTTGGCTCGAACCGGCTCGTGCGTGGGTTAAATCCTTGAATCAAGCGGAGAATTTATTAAAGTCTGGGGATAAGTCGAAAATGACAACATTTCTAAAACAAATCGGCTCGAACCATATTTTGATTGATAAATCCTTTTCCTTTTCGCCAAAAAAACCCTTTCAAATTCTAGCCGAGCGGCGCGTTTCGCGCCGCGAGCTGACCTCTTCAAGTTTGCATTTTCCCAATTGGCGGAAGGAGTGAGATTCGAACTCACGGAACCATCGCTGGCTCAACGGTTTTCAAGACCGTCCGATTAAACCACTCTCGCACCCTTCCAGAACTGAGCCGCTTTGTTTTGCTAGCGCAAAACCCGGGGCACATTTATATGTTCAAATCGGAGAGGCAGGGATTTGAACCCTGGATATGGTTTTAACGCCATATAACAGGTTAGCAACCTGCCGCTTTCAGCCACTCAGCCACCTCTCCGATTTGAACACATTTATTGAAGTGCCCGTGAAAAGCAAACTCGTTTGCTTTTCACCCACTCAGCCACCTCTCCATAAAATTTCATTTTTATCTTATCATTTTTTCCTGAATTTGACAATTTGTTATGCTCATGCTATACTTTTAACTATTAACACTGGCGCTGATTGCTTAAATTAAGCAGCAAGAAAAGGTCGCTAATGCCAGTTATTGATATTAACAATTTTGATTGTTAATAGTAGAAAAGAAACTATGGATAAACCAATTTATCAAGAATTTGTTGAGATGGTGGTCAAGGGAATCGTTGATCACCCAGAAGAAGTTTCTACTGAAAAAACTGTTGATGAAAGAGGCGTGCTTTTAACCCTCAAACTCAATTCGCAAGATATGGGTTATGTCATTGGCAGACAAGGTCAGAATGCCCGGGCCATCAGAACTTTGCTCCGTTTAGTCGGCGCCAAGAATAATGCCCGCGTGACCTTAAAGATTGACGAACCAGCTGGTTCCAGTCGCGGTTATCACAGAAGAGAAAATGTTTCTTCTGTTGAAGCTGATGTTTCAGTGGACGATTTAAAGATCTAATTATCTTGAAAAAAAACAAAAGCCGTGCTACAATAGTGGTGCGGCTTTTGTATTAAAAATTATTTATGCGCTTTGATATCATTACTATTTTCCCCAAATTATTTGATTCTTTTTTAAACGAAAGTTTAATTAAAAAATCTGCTGAAAAAAGGTTGAACACTTTTTTTGTTCATGATTTAAGGCAATGGGCAAAAGGCATTCATAAACAAGTTGATGATCGGCCGTATGGCGGCGGACCAGGAATGTTGATGATGGCCGAGCCAATTGTTAAGGCTATAAAAGCATTAAAACATAAAAATATAAAAACATTAAAACAAAAAAATAAAAAATACAAAAATACAAAAATAATTCTGTTGTCACCGGCTGGTAAGCAATTTACCGGTGAGCTGGCAAAAAAATTATCTCAAACTGAGCGGCTAATTTTTATTTGCGGCCGTTATGAAGGTGTTGACGCGCGTATAGAAAAATTAGTTGATGAAAAAATTTCTCTTGGGCCGTATGTTTTAAACGGCGGTGAGTTACCAGCCATGGTTATTATAGAAGCAGTGGCCAGATTGTTGTCCGGGTTTGTTGGCAATCAGGAATCTCTAAAAGAGGAAACTTGTTTAATTGAGAAAAAAATTAAAAAAGAATATCCGCAATATACTAGGCCAGAGGTTTTGGAAATAGCTGGCAGAAAATATAGAGTGCCTAAAATTCTTTTGAGTGGTGATCATAAAAAAATAATTGAATGGCGGGACAAGAGATGTGGATAACTTAATTTTAAAACAAGAAAATTTATTTAAAGTTAGCCAAATTTTAAGCGACTTGACATTGATTTTGACTTTTTTTAAAAAATGTGCTATAATGGGTTTGTACAATAAAATGTACCTTTTATAACTGTTTTTAAAAATCAGAAACGGCCGGCCGTTTCACCTTAAAACCAAAATAAAATTTTAAGGAGGGAATATAAAATAAAAATAAAAAGGTTGCCTGTTATTTTTTTATAAAGAATAGCGGATTAACCAAAAAACGGTTACTAAAGAGCTTTAAAAAGTCGGAGCAAAAGCAAAATTGACCATCGGACAGAAAATTCTGGAAGTTCGTAGGTACTTGTCCTTAATAGCGAGGCCAGATATCTACGAACACCAGATCGTTTAATGGTCTGGCGCTTGAGCCAGGGAAATATATTATTTTACATTGCCCTGATGTCTCGGCGCCTTTTTATTTCCAAAAATATTGCCTTTTTTAATACTTATTGTTATAATGGTTTATATGGAGAAAGAATTATTAGCTAAAATTCAGACTATTTTAGAGCAAGATAAGACCCGCTTAGAAAAAGAGCTGGCCAGTTTTGCTGGGCGCAATGCTCATAACAAGGATGATTATCAGGCAGAATATCCTGATTTTGGCAGTGAGATTGACGAAAATGCCCAAGAAGTCATAGCGTTTGAAGACAGGCTTTCTTTAGAGCATACTTTGGAAGATGAACTGCGCGATGTTAAAAATGCTTTGCAAAAAATTGCATCAGACGCTTATGGCGTTTGTAAATATTGCGGCAAAGAAATTGATCCGGAGCGTCTTTTGGCCAGGCCGACCAGTTCTTCCTGCGTTGATTGCAAGAAGAAATTTAAAGGCGAGTTATAAGATCATACAAAGTAACACAAATGGGAATACGAATCTACACTGATAAGAGGGTTGTCTGGCTAAGTCTTGCAGGCTTGGCTTTTTTTATTTTGGACAGGGTGTTAAAAAATTTGAGCGTGGCCGGTAAGATATTTTTTTATAAAAATTCCGGCATTGCTTTTTCTTTAAAAATTTCAGGAGAATTATTTTTATATTTTTATCTTATAGTAATTATTGTCTTGTTTTTAATTTTTTGGCAATTGCTTGCGTCGCTGAAAAATAAACATTTGCTGCTGGCTACTGGTTATTTGCTGCTGGCCGCCGGTATTATCAGTAATTTGATTGACCGCTTTAGATTTGGTTTTATTGTTGATTATTTGAATTTTTATTTTTTTTATAATAACTTAGCTGATGTGATGATAATGGCGGGAGTGATTATTTTGATTTTACAGCTGATTTGCAGGAGTGATAAATGTTTAAAATAATCAAATTAGTAAAAATTGTTTGTTTTTGATTTTTTGAAAAATGCCGTATAATTCTGAAATTCACCACCGTCATTCTATTAGATTGCCAAAATATGATTATTCAAATAGTGGCGCCTATTTTATTACCATTTGTGCGCAAAACAGAGAATGTTTGTTTGGCAAAATCGTTGCTGGTAATATGATTTTAAATGAGGCGGGAAAAATGATTCAATCGGTATGGAATGAAATGCCGCAATTTTATTATGGTATTGAAATTGACGCGTTTCAAATTATGCCAAATCATATCCACGGAATTATTATAATCAAAAATAAATTTAAATTATTTGTAGGGGCAGGCCCCCGTGCCTGCCCAAATATTAATTCAGGCCCCCGTGCCTGCCCAAATATTAATTCAGGCCCCCGTACCTGCCCAATTGGGCAACCACAAAATATAACGGGGCAACCACAGGGGGTTGCCCCTACGGGAACGGCAATGTCGTTATGCGATGTTGTTCATCGGTTTAAAACATTGACCACCAAAAAATATATTGATGGCGTAAAAAATAATTATTGGCCGCCATTTTATAATAAATTATGGCAACGAAATTATTACGAACATATTATAAGAAATGAAAAATCTTTAAATTATATCCAGGAATATATTTTGAATA
Organism: Candidatus Kuenenbacteria bacterium CG10_big_fil_rev_8_21_14_0_10_36_11; assembly: GCA_002778535.1. Lineage (GTDB taxonomy): Bacteria > Patescibacteriota > Patescibacteriia > UBA2196 > UBA2196 > 1-14-0-10-36-11. The sequence goes on along the minus strand of PFBP01000038.1, from coordinate 5,801 downwards.
ATCCTTATAATTGGGAACAAGACAAATTGTTTTTCTCGTAGGGGCAATCCTTGTGGTTGTCTAAAAAATATTATGAAAATATTTTTTAAAACAAAATATTTGCAAATAATGAAAAATAATAAAAATTTTAAAATCTTATTTTTGATGTATGTCATATGTTTAATTGGTATAAATTATTATCAAATGCAACCATGGTTAATAGCTAACAAAAAAACCATGGAAATAAATTCCACAATAAAAAATGTTTTAAATAAAAATAAATCAGAAAAAATTTTAGAAATTATTAATCTACCGGATAGCTATCAAAGTGCTTTTATTTATCGTAACGGAATTGAATCAGCTGTTGCCTTGATCAATAATTCTAAAAAAGGTGCTATAAGAATAGAAAATAAAATGCAAATGTCAATTAATTTACCAATAGCAGACAAGAAGGTCGGAGTTACAAAAATATTATTACCTCATTATTTACAAAACAAAATTTTACTTTTCTAATTATTGATAATTTCATCCGTACTGGTTGTTTTTTTGTTAGGATCAACGCCGACTAAACAGACAGCTTGCCAAGGCCGATAATGCGATTGGAAAATATCTTCCTGTTTTTTGCCGTCCGGCCAAACAATTGTTCTGGTGAATTCAGCATCAGCGCCGCTATGAGCGATTTCCGTACATTTAATTTTTTCAGGCGGCAAGTCTGTGGTTTCAATATATTTAATTTCACCCGGGGGTACAATATTAAAAACTCTGGGCGCGGTCGTAGTGGTTTGCCGATTGTCAGAAGTGCCAAAGAATTCAAAACGCAATTGGCTTGAGGCCTCATCAACTTGGGTTTGAAGTAAGAGATAATTAGGAGTGTCATTGATAAATTTTAAATCTGGATGCGGAGCATAGATAGTCGCATCAGTGCCAGCTGGTTCGTAATAAGAAACGCGGTAAGCATGCGGCTTTCGTTCCGTGATTTTTAAGCCGGTATTAATTGCTAAACGAAACATGGTCGTCGCAATTTGGCAAAGCCCGCCGCCATATTCAGGTATGGTTTTGTTGCCTTTAATGACTAATTCCGGCAGATAGCCTTTATCAGCGGTAATATTGCCCAGAACATCATTTAGGGAAAATTCTTCGCCTGGTTTAATTAGGGTGCCATTGATAGCCTCGGCCCCTGTCTTTATATTATGCCGCCTGTTAACAGGCGAATTAAGGTAGCTTGATTCGCCCGCACCCAAGAGTTCTTTGATGCCTAATTGATTGACATTTTCCGTGGTTACTACTGGCTCTTGGCTATGAGTGACGATTTCAGCTGAATTATTTTTTTGAATAATAATTTTTTGCGTTAAGTTTTTAATTGTCGCTTCTAAATCAATAGCGATTCCGGGACTGGAAGTTTGAAATTGTTCTACTTTGTTATTAGCGATCACAAACTTGGCTTCGCGCACCGGTTTTTCTAATCCAGTGTTTAAATTTTTTAATGTTTCTGACACAGCCAGCGGTTCAAAAATCAAAATTGGTTTTTTCTCTTCAGAATCCCAACTAAAATCAAGCCATTTTTTTAATTCAGTCTGGCTGATGGGCCAAGTTTTTTGCACGATTTTGTTCGCTTCCGTGGTAGTTGCTGTGAATGATATATTTGATATGCCAATGATTTTTTCTATTTCAGGCCATAAAAATTGAGTATCGGATATTTTAAAATTTGGTTCTGTAATAATTAGTTTTAATTCAATCGGCTCCCAAGTTAAGTTTTGCAAATTTAAATTCAGCTGTTTCAGTACCTGGCTATAATTAAAATTTAAACCAATTTGTTCCGGTATGACGCCTAATTTATCAGCGGTAAATTTTACAGCCGGATTGCGGCCGTTTTTTTCATAGCTCTGAAAATTGTCGCTAAGAATTTTTTTTATGGCCGTTTCATTTAAGTTAACCTGAAGAGAGTAATTTTTTGGCAGGAAGATCAGTCTGATTTTCTGCCAAAATTTGTCTAAAAAGTTTTTGCCGCGGCCAAGCTCATAGATTTTTGTGAGCGTGTTATGAAAATTAAAATTTATAAGTTCGTAAGAAAGATCTGGATCAGCAGTGGCGATTACCACGGGCGAGAGAGTGATTTTTTTGTTTTGATAAAAAAATTTTTGGCCTTCGCGATTAAATTCTTCAATTTTAGCTGAAAATATTTTTTGAGCTTGTGATTGAGTTAAGCCGCCCAAACTGACGCCGGCCAGTTTTAAACCAGGATAAAATTTATCCTGATATTTTGTTTCCAGCCAGAGGACGCTACTGGCGAGCGCAATTGATAATAACAAAAAAATGACCAGTAAAAGAACCAGCCATTTGCGATAATAATTGCGAGTTTTTTTAGGCTCGGCCATATAAAATAGGTTCAGGATAAAAAGCGAATTTCATTCACTTTTCACCTTAACCGCCACAGATTTATTTTTTTTAACTTTTGGCAAAATAACAGTCAGGACGCCATTTTTTATAGAAGCTTCCACTTCATCAGCTTTGATTTCTATGGGTAAAACAACAGAGCGGGAAAAACCGCCCCAATAGCATTCTTGATAAAAATAATCAGTCACTTCGGTTTTTTCTTCCATTTGCCGTTCGCCCCGGATGGTTAAAACATCATTATCAATAGAAATATCAATATTTTCTGGTTTGACTCCGGCAATAGTTGATTTGATAATTAAACTGTCTCTGGTTTGAAAAACATCAACTGAAAGTTGGCCTTCATTATTAGCGTTATTATTCCAGGCGGTTTCATTTTTTGTTAAATCAGATTCTATTTTTTCATGATTGTTATAGTTTTCCGTTATCAAATTTTCATCTTCTAATTCAGGGTTGTTTCTTTTTATTTTATTGAAAAAGTTAGCCATAAAATTAAAATTAGTTAGTAATTTATGCACAGATACAATTTTATTATACATCAATTTTTGAAAGACGCAAATTATTTTTTTAGCATATTTATTAAAATTCCAAATGAAGCCATTAGTGCCATGAGCGCGGTACCGCCGAAACTGACAAAAGGCAAAGGCACGCCGGTTAATGGCAAAATGCCAATCATAGCGCCGATATTAAAGAGTGACTGAAGACCTATCCAACTGCCTATGCCAACAGTAAACAATTTAACAAATTCATCTGGCGAGTTTTGAGATATTTTAAGAATTTTAGCAATAAAAATAATGAGCAGAATAATGAATAATAAAGAAAATATAAAACCGATTTCTTCGGCTATGATGGCAAAAATAGAATCGCCGGCTACTTCTGGCAGATATTCAAATTTCTGTCTGGATTGTCCAAGACCAAGGCCAAAAATTCCGCCCGAGCCAACAGCTAAAAGCGCTTGATTGATATGATAACCAATATCCTGAGTATTGCCTGCGGGATTGAGAAAAGTCAAAATTCTATTAAAGCGATAAGGAGCGGAAATAATAAGTCCAGCCAAAACCACGCCGCTGATGGCGAGTAAACTGAAAAAATGTTTAATTTTGGCTCCAGCGGCAAAATAGATAGCGTAAGCAATAAATACGATAACAATCAGCGTGCCAATGTCTGGTTCAAGCGTTACTAACACAGCGACTATGCTTAAAAAAATTGCAAATGGAATTAGTCCGTGAGAAAAACTTTTAATGTGATTTTTAGATTTTGTGAACCAAGCCGAGAGATAAATAATCAAAGCTAATTTGGCGATCTCCGACGGTTGGAGAGAAAAATTAGCGATAATGAGCCATGATTTGGCCGGATTATTTTTTAACTGAAAAGCAGGAATAAAAACTAGAGCCAATAGGACAAGCGAGGCAAGAAAAATTTTTACCGCATTTTTTTGCCAAAGTTTGTAAGGAATTTTAAGGCAAAGAAAAAACAAAAAAAGGCCTGGCAAGAAACCGTACAATAATTGATGTTTGAGATAATAATAATTATCGCCAAAATTAGTGTAGCCAATCACGGACGAAGCTGAAGAGAGCATCACAAAACCAAAAACAATCAGAACAAAAAAAATGATTATGAGTGATGTGTTTTGATCTATTGATGAAGATGATAATTTATGTTTGCGCCACATACAATTATTGGTTCAAAGTTGCACTTTGAACCTTGGTGCATTATGGTTCAAGGTTTAACCTTGAACCAACAAATAGTTTATTATTTTGTTTTAATTTTATTGATCATTTTTTCAATCATCCCTCCAAAATCTCTGGAACCTAAAAACGCAATCAAAGTATTTTTTTTGGCATGGGTTTTCAACCAGGCTAAAATTTTTTCATTGTTTTCTTCATAAGAAACATTCTTGTGCGTCTGGCTTAAATATTGGGCAAGTTCGGCACCAGAAACATCAATTACTCCTGGTTTTGGTTTGTAGTTGGAAAGTTTTGGAATAAAAATTTTATTAACTCCCTTGAAAACATTATTGTAGGATTTTAAACATTTGATAGATCGGCCACCGCGGTTTGGTTCAAAAATAACATAAATTTTTTCTTTGGGAAAATGAATTTTCAGAGCCATGACAGATTGTTTGGCCTTGCTTGGGCTATGGGCAAAGTCGTCAATAATTGTTACACCATTTTTCTGTGCCCGAATTTCCAATCTTCTTTTGACGCCTTTAAAATCAGCCACTGCTTTTTGTAGAATTTTTACTGGCGCGCCTAATTCTAAAGCCAGAGCTAATGCTCCGCACCAGTTTTCTAAATTAAATTTGCCTAAAAGTTGAGTGGTAAATTTGCCAATTATAATATTTTCATCCAGCGCACTTTTGTCATCCTGGCTCAAATTGCCACTGGCAATTTTCCGCTGATTCAGGATTCTGTGTTTTGCAGATGGGATTCCCGCTTGCGCGGGAATGACAGGGAGGGCGAGAGTGGCAGAAGAACGAGGAATGACAGAGTAGTGGTTATATTTTTTTAATACAAATTCTGTAATTTTGCCGTTAATTTTTATATGATCAATGTAGTAAAAATTTTTTTTGGAAAACACGGGATCATTCATTCCCTTCAGGAGTTCAGGATGACAACCCGCATATAAAATTATTTTGCATTTTGCGCTTTTTAATACTTCGCGCAGATTTTCTCCATCAATTTTTGCCACAATCAAACCATCTTTTGGCACGCTTGCAACTAATTTTTTAAAAGCATCAAGATAACTTTTTTTAGTTTTGAAAATATCCATGTGATCCCATTCTGCTGAAGTCAAAAGTAAAAATTTAGGATGATAAAAATCAAATTTCGGCGAGAAATCCCATGGGCTGGCAGCCGGATATTCGTCGCCTTCCACCACTGACCAATCTGATGAGGCGAGGCCGGCGCCGTGCTGGAAATTTATTGGAATGCCTCCCAACATATAGTTTGGATTTTTCCCTGACTTATCTAAAACCCAAGCCAGCATGGCAGTAGTCGTTGTTTTAGCATAAGTGCCAGCCACCACCACGGAATTTTTTTTAATTAGATATTTTTCAATGAAACGGGGAAAATGTTCTAATTCAATATTATGTTTCCTGGCATACGCGACCTCTGGATTTTCGGCTGAATAATGCGCGTTGCCAATGACAATTTCATCTGGCTTGCCAACTTTATCAGCGTTAAACGGTGCGTAATATCTGATTTTGTTTTTTACTAAATAATTACTCATGGGCGGAAAAATATGTTCTGCTTCTGAACCAGTAATTTTAAATCCAGCAATTTTAAAAGCTCTGGCAAGCGATGCCATGGCTGTGCCAGAAATTCCAATGAAATGGATTGATCTGTTTTTTGGCATAATTTTTACATTTTTTCTGGCGCGCTAACGCCCAAAGTTTTTAAAACATTTTCCAGAATTTGTTTCGTGGCTTT
>PFBP01000042.1:199-10090 GCA_002778535.1 Candidatus Kuenenbacteria bacterium CG10_big_fil_rev_8_21_14_0_10_36_11 | reverse complement strand
AATTTAAAAGAGAGTTCGTGCTTTTGACACTGTGTGCGCGGCCAGAAAGACTGGTAAAACTATAATTTTTTTGCGCTAATATTTTTTTAATCAATTCGTTATTGGAAGCAAGAGCTAATAGACGGGCGGTTTCAATGGCTGTAGAAACATTGCCGTTTGCCAGTCCGATTGGATCTGAAAAAAATGTCTGGTTAAGATTATTTTTTTTAGCTGCATCATTCATTTTTTTGACAAATTCTTGTTCTGAAAAACCTGTCGCGCGCACGAGAGCCAGGGTGGCGTTATTGTCAGAATTCACCAGAGCTAAATTTAATAAATTTTCCAGATGAATTTTTTCACCCAAGAAAACATTAAGCTTGCTGCCGCTAGTGATGTCATCAGCTGTTAAAGCAATTTCTTTTTTTAAATCAGGAGTGGTGCTTAAAAAAACTAAAACTGTCATGAGTTTGGTGATGCTCGCTATGGAACGTTTTTCATCAGGATTTTTAGACCATAAAATTTGGCCGCTGTTTTTATCAATGATTAGGGCTGATTTGGCGCTAATTTTTAAGCCCAGATTATTTTTATTAATTCTTTGCGGTGTTTGACTGATTAAGCTATCCCCTGCTCGTTGTTCTTGAATAGCAGTTTGCCAACCCAAAATCTGACCACCTGTATTTAAAGCAGGACTTAGTTGGCTGGCAAATAAAATGGTCAATAATATTTTTAAGAACATAAGTTATTGTTATTTAAAATTCTATCACATCAATTATTTCTTTATCTAATTTTTCAAGGTCAATTAAAACCTTTGCTTTTCTTGGGCTACCATCGGAATTTCTAAAATCTGTCTGGAATGAACCACATTTTATAAGTGTTTCGTCCGTTATTTTAATAAAAGAGATTTGTTTGAGCTTAAAGGAAACTTTTCGTAATCGCGACCAAGCTCCTCTTTCAATTCTTGCCATTTCAAATTTTGATTTTCCGCCTTTTAATTTCTCATGCCATTTTTGAAATGTTCTTTTAACATCATTATAAATAACTTCACCTAATGCTAAAATCAAACCAACCTCGCAGTAATCTTTAATTGCTTGAGCGGTAGCTTCACTATCATTAACTATAATTTGATGGCTGCTTGTATTGATGGCGTGTGCTTTAAAATCCCACGGAATATTTTTAACACCGTCAAAAGAAACGTTATTATAAGCCGGTCCCGGTATTGTAAGGACATCTTGCAAATTATTCTCGCATAAAAATTGAAAGTAAAAACCCATCCATTCCATTTGTTTCCAGTGGGAATAATTTTTTTCTTTCATTTCCAATATGGCATTTTTTCCATCCCAAACCGTCTGCATTTTAGAAAGTATTGGTTTAATTTCAGAAACATCTTGCTTAAAGTAATTTTGGTTTATCATAAATTTTTTGTAGCCGCCTTTCAGCGATATTGTAATATTTTTTGTCAATTTCAAAACCAATATATTTGCGATTTAATTCAACACAAGCTACTGCTGTTGTACCAGATCCTAAAAAAGGGTCTAAAACAATTTGATCTGGCATTGTAAAGAGTTTAATTAGTTTTAAGATTAGAGACAATGGTTTGACTGTTGGATGTTCATTGTCCTGTTTTTCTTCGCCTCTTGGTTTTGGTGCTTCTATAATAAGTTGCGACGGGAAAATTCCATCTTCTTCTTGAATTTGCCGCGTATTTATTACAGACGGATGAATTGATGTGTCTTTTTGAGATTCTAAAATATCTTTTGCATAATTTTCCGTTTTTTTCTTTTTACGAAACACACAAATAATTTCTATTTGCGGAGCAAGCGTGGCTAATCCATATTTTGTGCCTTCAAAATAATTTCCTATTTCTGTTAGCGGTTTAGTGCCGTTTTTTCTTTTTCTAATCTGGACATCATTTATAAAACCATTATTACCAGCACGCACGGAAATTTCCTCGCCAGTAGGATTTTCATATTCTTGTTTGCGCAAAGAACTGGTTGATGCGTTTCCGTGAAAAATTAGCGCTTCAACCCTTTTTCTTGTATCAATGCCTTTCGGCATGCCTTGTTCAAATTTCCAATAAATGCTTTGGCAGACATCAAATCCAACTTTTCTTGCGTTGTAGGCTGGTAAATCAACAAAACGATCTATTGAAAATAATAAACAATAACCGCCAAATTTAAGAACCCTATGAATTTCTGTTAAAACTTTTTCTATCCAATAACCATCCCCAACATTCCAAGAATTTACAATATCTTTTGTATCTCCTACATATTGTCCATTTTTGTCAATTGATAAATATGAACCAAGCCAATAAGGTGGATCTGTTATTACTACATCCACTGAATTATCTGGCATTTCTTTCAAACCTTCTAAACAATCTTGGTTATAAATTTTATTTAATTCCAATTCTTTCATATAAATTTTATTTTTGTATTAACTTAGTAAGCTTTAGCTAAATAAACTAAATCATTAGTTTTTTGGCTGCAGACCAGGCATTTGCCCGGTCTTTTATTTTTAGCGTAAATTCTGATCGTGGCTTTAGTGTCGTTTTTAATCTGCTCTTCGCATTTTATACTTCCGCACCAATGAATAAGAGCTAAAAAATTGCTCTCCCCTATTTCTTTTTTATAATCATTATAGTTATTAAATTTTCTCTCGCTGTTTCTGATAAATTCTTTATTTATTTTTAATAAATTTTTTTGAATTTTTTTCAATACTGCTTTGCTTTTATTTTTCAGTTCATTAAAATCAATTGCTGTTTTTCCACCATTATCGCGTCTGACCAAAATAACTTTTTGTTCAATTTCGTCTTTTGGCCCGACTTCCAAACGCAAAGGCACGCCTTTTAATTCATACTCATTAAATTTCCAGCCAGGAGATTTTGTCTCATCCCAGTCAATTTTTATTTTAAATTTTTTAAGCTCTTTAATTATTCGTTCCGCATATTTTTTAATTTTTTCTTTTTCTTGTTCATTTTTCCAGATTGGAATAATGACAATTTGAATCGGCGCGATCGCTGGCGGTAAAATCAAACCCTTATCATCGCCATGAGCCATAATCAGGCCGCCAATCAGGCGTGTGGAAATGCCCCAGCTCGTGGGCCAGGGAGTCTGCTCTGAACCGTTTTTGTCTAAAAATTTTATGTCAAAAGTCTTGGCAAAATTTTGGCCGAGCGAATGCGAAGTGCCCATCTGCAAAGCTTTGCCATCTTTCATTATGCCTTCAATTGATTTAGTGTAAGAGGCCCCGGCAAATTTTTCTGATTCTGATTTTATGCCTTTTAAAACATCAACAGCTAAATAATCATTAACAAATTTTTGATACATAGTTAAAGCCGCTTCAACCATTTCATCCGCTTCTTCTTTTGTCGCATGCAAAGTATGTCCTTCTTGCCATAAAAATTCAGTGGTGCGCAAAAATAGCCGCGTGCGCATTTCCCAGCGCACCACATTGCACCATTGATTAACTTTTAAAGGCAGATCGCGGTAAGAAGAAATCCATTTGGCAAAAGTGCGATACATCACAGTTTCTGAAGTCGGACGAATGGCTAATTTTTCCTCTAATTTTTTGTCCCCGGCTTCTGTGACCCAGACAACTTCAGGAGCAAAACCTTTTACATGTTCAGCTTCTTTTTTTAAATAGCTTTCTGGAATAAAAAGAGGCAGATAAACATTTTCCACGCCTAATTCTTTAATTTTTTCATCCATTATTTTTTGGATATTTTCCCAAAGCGCATAGCCGTATGGTTTAATAATCATGCAGCCTTTGACATCAGAATAATCAGCCAAACCAGCAGCAATAACCACTTCGTTATACCAGGCAGAAAAATCTTTTGATTGAGGAGTAAGGGTTGACATAAATTTAGGTAGTTAATAATTCTTGTTCTAAAAACACCAAAGTTTCCTTTTCTTTTTTAGTTGGTTTTCTGTTTTTTCTAATAATATTAATTAATAAAATTAGGGTATCTTTAAGATTCCTTTTTTCTTTTATAACGCGGCTAATAATTTTTTCTTCAGAAGCAAAAAATTTTTGGTCCAAGTAATCTTTATCAGCAAATCTAGTCGCTAAACCGTTTTCAAAATTCTTAAAAGCTTCTTCTAAATTAGTGTTAGTCACAAATTTTTCTAATTTCTCATCAAGTATTTTTTCAACTCCAGGCAATAAAACTTCTTCAGTAAAGTTGCCTAAATCTGTTAAAGTAATTGGTTTTTGGAGATTTTTTTTATTCATAATTTTAGCCATTTTTTTAATTATCTTGATAGTTAAAATATTTTTTCAATTATTCGTCCGCCCCAGCGGGCAAGATCATGGTAGGTAATTAGAGCAATTAAAATCATAAGCAAGGCAAAACCTAAATTATGGATCAAAGCCTCAATTTTTTGATTCATTTCTTTGCGTCTGATTTTTTCAATGATTAAAAATAATAGCCGTCCGCCATCAAGGGCTGGCAAAGGCAAGATATTGATTAAAGCTAAATTTAATGACAAGAGAGCGGCAAATTGCAAGACATAAGAAAAACCCAAATTGACTACTTGGCCAGTTAAAACAGCAATGCCGATTGGGCCAGCTAATTCAGCTGTAATTTGGCCTTTAGTAATTATGTTTTTCATTAAATCAATAAGCGCGTTAATCATGGCCAAAAATAAATAACCAGTTGTTTTAATGCCTTGCCAAAGCGCAGTGTGCCAAGGATAGGAAACAATGCCTGTTTTGGCCAGACCCACTCCGAATACTGCCCGTCCAGCAGAAGTTGGCAGGATTTCCGGTATAATTTTATAGACAATTGTTTGGTCGTTTCTTAAAATTTCTAAATCTAAAATACGGCCATTATTGTCATTGGTAAATTTCTGCAAGAACTCCACGGATTTAATAGGCAATTCGTTGATGGTTAAAATTTCATCGCCCTGTATTAAGCCGGCTTTTTCGGCTGGCGAATTTTTATTTATTGAAATAATTTGAATTTTTTCATTTTGGATTGATTTTGCGTCTTTAAGCGCACTCTCATCCAAGATTGACGGAATGCCAAACATAAAGCCGAGAGCTAAAAGCAGGACGCATAAAATTGCGTTCAAAGATACGCCTGAAATCATCACAATCATTCTTTGCCAGATTTTTTTAGAGCCAAAACTGTCTGATTCATTTTTGTTGTCGCCGTTTTCGCCTTTAATTTTGACAAAACCGCCGACAGGTATAAGGTTTAGAGAATAAATTGTATGAGGCGCGTCCGCTGATTTGAATTTTTTACCAAAGATTATTTTTTGTTTGCCAGATTCTGTTTTGTAAATGCCAATTAGTCTGGGTGGCAAACCAAAACCGAATTCCTCAGCTTTAATGCCAAAAATTCTGGCAGAAAAGAAATGGCCAAGTTCATGAAACAGAACCAGGACACCCAAAATTATAATGAAAGCGAGTATGGTTAGAAACATATTTTTATATCATTATTTCCTCTTCTTTTTTCTTGCCCATTTCACTAATTTTTTCCGTGTATTCCTTAGTCATTTCATCTAACTCTTTTATTAAATTATATTTTTCATCTTCTGATATTTCTTTATTTCGTTCCTGCTTAATTATTTCTTCTTTAATTTTATCACGCAAGCCGCGCAGAGCCATCCGGCCAGTTTCAATTTTTTCATGCAGATTTTTGATAATTAGTTTGCGGGTTTCTTCTGTCATGGGTGAAACCATCAGTCTTAAAAGGTTGCCTTCGTTTTTAACTGATAATCCCAGGCTCATAGTTTCAATTGCTTTTTCCACATCTTTGAGAATATTTTTATCCCATGGTTCTACTACTAATTGTTTGGGTTCAGGACAAGTAATGCTCGCTAATTGGCTTAAGGGCATTTTAGCGCCATAAACTTCAGCTTTAATGTTTTCAATAAGCGAGGGCGCGGCGCGATTAGTTCTCACAGAATTTAAATCCTCTTGCAAGCGGGCAATTGTTTTTTCAAAATCATTTTTTTTGTCTTGGATAAGCATATAAGTTGCTTTAATTTATATCATTGTTTTTATTTACCCCGCGGTTTGTCAATGAGACCAAAATATAGCACATTTGGAGTGATAGGATCAACAGCAAGAAAACTGGCGAATCTAATTGAGGGTATAGAATTGGAAAGCCAGGTTTTACCGCCATCAAATGAACGATAAAGCACTGAATTGGTGGCGTAATAAATTTGCTGGTTATCTTTGGGATTGATAGTTAAAGTATTAATGCGCGCGTTTGTGCTATTTGGCGGCGTGAGGAGTTTAATTTCCTGCCAAGTTTTGCCGCCGTCAGCTGATTTTAATAAGCCATACTGCGAAGCATAAAGCAAAGCGTCTGGTTGAGTGAGATCCGGGGCCAGATCATAAAATACTTCGCTTTTAGGGAAAAGTCTCTGATTATTTTTGTCTCTTAAATTGTAATAATTATCTTTTAGATTCTGCCAAGTTTTGCCCGCGTCAGTTGTTTTGTAAATCCCGCTGGCGGCAGTCGCCGCGTAAATAATTTTACTGTTCTGCGGATTAATAATAATTTTTTTGATAATGTCTTTATTGTTTTCATTTTTTTGAATCAGTTGCCATGATTTTCCGCCGTCAGATGTTTTGTAAATCTCGCTATTAGAACTGCCTAAGTATAAAATTAAATTGTCATTTGGATCAATAGCAATACTCGTGATTAAAACATTTGTCCTAGTTTCCAGATAAAGCTGTTGCCAATTTTTCCCCAAGTCAATAGTTTTATTAACTTGGTTGCCAAATGAAGCAAAAACAATGCCGCTATTTTTTGGATCTAAGGCCAGATCATAGGCCGTGCCCCGGGCTAAAATATTTTGCCAATTATTTCCAGCGTCTTCTGAATACCAAATACCTTCATTTTCCGCGGCCAAATAAACTTTTGTGTGGTCATTATTGTCAAAAGCTATTTTTTTAATATTTAAATTGTTAAGATTGCTTTTGGCAGTGTCTTTGACGTGGTTAGAAGCTTGCCAACGTTCGCCAAAATCATAGCTTTTAAAAACACCAGCGCTGTTTTTGTTGCTCGCGCTGCTGCCTGTTAAACTTAAAGAACAGCCAGAAAGTATAATCGGAGATAAAAGTAATAAAATGAATAATGTTTTTTTCATAGCTTAAAACTTAAATAGCAGATTTTCCAAAGCTAAACGGGGGTTGACATTCATCGCGAGCATTATTTTGGTTTGTTCAATTTGTTTTTGTTGGGCAAGGATTTTACTTAAAGGATATCTTTGGCTGATTAAAGAGATTTTTTCCTGTTCGGCAATATTTATAATTTTATCATTTTGATTCATTTTGGACAAGAGCAAATCGCGGCTTAAAATCTGCCAGATATTAAGCAGGGGCAGGATAACTTTTGATTTATCAGTGATATCTTTATTAGCCAGAACATTGGCTGCAAATTTGATTTTATTGGTTTTTGAATTATTCAGAAGCGAGAAGAAAAGTTTTGTTTGAGATTGATAAGAATTCCAAAATTCTGGAATTTTTAAAAAAGATAAGGCTCGTCCTGGCCGGCCGGTTGATAGATGCGCTAAAATTTTTGCTTCTTCGCGCGTTTTACCTGTTGCCATAAGATAATCATAAATTTTTTTATGGGCGATCGGCAGTAATTTAATTTTTTGCACGCGTGATATTATTGTTGCCGGCAATTGATTAGCTTTATTAGTGATTAAAATTAAAATTACTTTAGCGCTCGGCTCTTCTAAAGTTTTTAAAAGAGCATTGGCTGAAGCCAGATTAAGATTTTCTGCTTCTTCAATTACTCCGATTTTATAAGACTTGAAAAAAGAATGGAGCGAAAGATTGTTCTGCAATTCGCGGATTTGCTCCACCGTAATATCTTTTTTATCAGTTTCTTTTTTAAGCCAGAAAATATCCGTGTGAGTATTTTTAGCTGTTTCCAAACAATGCTCGCAAACCCCGCAGGGAATTTGTTCGGCCCCATAGTTTTGTTCATAGCACAAAATTGTTTGAATAAATTTTTTTACCAAGGTTTTTTTGCCTAATTGTTTGGCGCCGCAAAAAAGATAAGCATGAGCAAGCTTATGATTTTTTATGGCCGCTTCCAAATAAGTTGTAATGGCCTCATGGCCGATCAAGTTCCAAGAAAACATGTTATTATTTTGTCATCCCAGCCCCGCATCGTAGTGCGGGGTAAACTCCAGCGGTGATCCCATGGAATTAATGGTGCGCTGGGCTGGGATTCCTGCTTTCGCAGGAATGACAACTACTTTATTGTAAGATTTCTGCCTGATTTAATAATCCCTCTTGCGCGCCAACTTTGGTTAAGACTGACAAAGAATTTTTAATGCCTAAATTTAATGATTTTTCCAGATTAAAGCCCATAATTAAATATGCCCAGGTAAAACCAGCGCCAAACGCATCCCCTACCCCAGTCGTGTTTTTGGCAATAATTTTTTTGCTTGGCGCATAATAAATTTTGTTATTGTCAAATGCATAAGCGCCATTAGCGCCGTCAGTAATTATGATTGTGTTTTGAATATAAGCAGACAGAATTTTTAATAAAATTCTTGGATTATTGATATTTTTTCGTGATTTTGAATCCACGCAAAGTTCCAAGGCCTCATCTTTATTAATAATAAAAGCAGATGTATTTTTTAAATAAGGCGCCAAATTTTTTAGCCCCATTTTAATTTGCTCATAACCAGGATTCCAAACCATCTTGACCCCTGAAAAATTTGTTTTATATTGAAAAATATTGGCTAAATTATTTTTAGCATAACGGCCGGATAAGGAAGAAAGATAAATTAAGTCAAATTGGCTGTTTTTACTTTTCGGCTGGCTTAGTTCGGAAAAATTTATTTTTAAATCTTCGCTCGCCCCGCGCTGGATAAAAATAGTGTGTTCGTTTTTATAATTTTCCGCGCTTAAAATAAAAGCCAAGGCGCTGTTTTGATTGGAGCGTTCAATAAAGTTGGTTGCGACTTTATATTTTTTTAAATTTTTAATAATTTCATCAGCTAAAAAATCATTGCCTAAACAAGTGAGAATCGCGGTTTTTTGGCCTAATTTAGCCAATCCTACCGCAATATTAGCTCCGCCGCCACCAAAAGTAAAGTCAGCTGTTTTTATATTAAATTTCGCGCCTAATTCAAAAGCGAGCATTTTTTGTGCCGTTAGATTTTGTGGCGTATTTAAAATCCGGCCTTCATTTGTTGAGAAAGTAATATCCTGAAGTGCCGTGCCGATGGTGAGAATATTTTTCATAGATTTTTATTCACTTTTTTATTGTCATCCTGACCCCGCATCAAGTGACGGGGTAAATTCCAGTCAGGATTCTGTGGATAACTGTAAATGCTGGGATCCTCGCTTTCGCGAGGATGACAACATAAATGTTGTCATTTTTTGATAATGTTTTTCTGGATTATTATTTTCTTTAACAAAATTTTTAACCCTCTCCCCTGCTTCGGAAACAATACTATTGTTTTGCCAGAGGAAATTTATTTTTTCTCCCAATTCTTTAATATTGCCTGATTCAAAAATAAAATTTTTATCCTGATTCGGGATCATTTCTGGCAGACCGCCAATATTGGCAACAAGAGCTGGCACGCCCAAAGCATAACTTTCTAAAACTGACATTGGATAATTTTCATACCAAACTGACGGCACCACAATAAATTTTGCATTGGCGATAATTTCGTTTAATTCCTGGCCTGATTTATAACCTAATGTTTCTATATTTTTTAAACCATAATTCATAATTCTTAATTCATAATTCTCTTTTTCCGGTCCAGTACCAACAATTTTTAATTTTATGCCTGGCAAATCTCTCATAGCTTCAATTAGTGTATCAATTCCTTTTTCTTTTGACAATCGGCCGAAATATAGAATGTAATTCTTTTTTTCTTTTGTCATTCCGACCGGAATGAGCGGAGCGAATGGAGTGGAGGAATCTTTAGA
>PFBP01000042.1:0-173 GCA_002778535.1 Candidatus Kuenenbacteria bacterium CG10_big_fil_rev_8_21_14_0_10_36_11 | reverse complement strand
CGGCCTCCACTCGGGATGACAAAATAGAATTTATAAAATATGGCAAATGAATAATTTTTTCTTTTGGCCAGCCCCAGCTAATCATTTTATTTTTTAAAAATTCGCTTGGCGCCATAAAAAGATCAATATTTTTTTCATAAATTTTTAGAATTTTATGATGCAGAAACATTTCT
>PFBP01000010.1 GCA_002778535.1 Candidatus Kuenenbacteria bacterium CG10_big_fil_rev_8_21_14_0_10_36_11 | reverse complement strand
AAAAAACAAAAAAATATTTTCTTCACTTCTACCTCCAACAGGTTATTTTTTTAGCGCCGATTTATTTCAACGCCGTGTTTTTGTTTTTTATATTTCCAAAAAATATTTGCTCTACTCGCCAACCTTTTTGCGGCAGGCAAATAGAAAAATTCAAATTCCCTGTATTTTCAGGAAACAAAATTTTACTTATAATCTTGTCTCCCAAAAATTTTTCTGCGGACAATGGTTTTATATCAGAATAAATTTTTGGCTTGATTTTGCCAAAAATTTCTATAATAATTTTCTCCTTTTCCGGCCGGTAAAGTTTTATTATACCGACCGATTGATAATTTTTTGCGACTCCCATTATCATAGAATCGCCAGGGTTCACCCAAAACCGCGTGTAGTTGTCTTCCGCGGCAATAAGAATGGAACTAAAAAAAATAATTAAAAAAACAAAAATAATCTTCATAAAAGCTCCTGCTGTAGTTTGTGAAATGTGCCAATTTTGTGTAAAATTAGTATAACATACTTTCAAAAACTTGTCAAGCGGGAGAAAGAATGGTAAAATAGAAATGAAATTAACCTCCCCATGCCCCTCCTTGAAAAAGAGGGGACAAAATTATGCCAGAACCGCGACTCACTACATCTGAATCAATAGACGAAGATCAAAAACTTGATCTGACTTTGCGGCCGCAAAATTTGGATGAATTTATTGGCCAGGAAAAAATTAAAGACGGCTTAAAAATCTTTTTGGCCGCGGCTAAAAAACGCGCTGAAGCTCTTGAGCACACATTATTATATGGCGCCCCAGGGCTTGGTAAAACCACACTCGCGCATATTATTGCCAAAGAAATGAATGTTAATTTGCGTGTGACTTCAGGCCCAGCTATTGAACGGGCCGGAGACTTGGCTGCCATTCTGACTAATTTAGCACGAGGCGATATTTTATTTATTGATGAAATTCATCGCCTAAACAGAGCTATTGAAGAAGTGCTTTACCCAGCTATGGAAGATTATGCCTTAGATTTAGTCATTGGCAAAGGCCCATCTGCAAGAACTTTGAGAATTGATTTGCCGCGCTTTACTTTAATTGGCGCCACCACCCATTTGAGCTTGCTTTCTTCTCCGCTCCGTGATCGGTTTGGTTCTACTTACCGCTTAGATTATTATCAGCCAGAAGAAATGGAAAACATTGTTTCCCGTTCAGCTAAAATTCTTAACTGTCAGGTTGATGGACTCTCGGCTAAAAAAATCGCTGACCGCAGCCGGCGCACTCCGCGCGTGGCTAATCGTTTGTTAAAAAGAGTGCGCGATTTTGCCGAAGTTAAAGCTGATGGTATAATCAATTTAGATCTTTGCGAACAAGCGCTAAAAATGCTCCAGGTTGATGAATTGGGTCTAGATGAAATTGACCGCCAAATTTTACAGATCATTATTGAAAAATTTAATGGCGGGCCTGTGGGCTTAAACACACTCTCGGCCGCGACTGGCGAAGAAATGGCCACGATTGAAGATATTTATGAACCGTTTTTAATGCAGATGGGATTTTTAGCCAGAACAGCAAGAGGACGGGTGGCTACAAAATTAGGATACGAACATCTGGGCTACAAAGAGCCAGAACAGGAAAAATTAGTTTAACATTTTATGTCTATTCCAATTTTCATTTTTTTAATTCTTTATCTTTTTGTTGTCTTGATATTTTTAATTTTCACTTTTTTCAACATTTACCATAGCTGGCGCTTTGGCATGAACAGCTTTACTAATTTTTTTTCTATCTTTATTTACTTGTCAGCCCTGGCAGTGATTTTCTTTTTTAGTTATAACTTTATCAAAACCATTGACTGGACAGCGTCTATAAATATATTATAAAATTTTCCTTAATTTTGAATTTTGATTTTTGAATTTTTATTATATGCCCTACCAAACTCTTTTTCCAGGCCAAGAATCAGATGAAAAAATAATTATGATTTTACGGCGGCACGGCTGGATTTTATTTAAAATAATTTTTATTTATGGCCTTTTAATGTTTTTGCCTTTTTTCTTTCAGGCAGTGCTCCAAAATAGCAGCACGATTTTTGAAACTGAATTTGGGCCAGCTCTTTACAAGCTTTGTGTCAGTATTTACTATTTAGCTCTTATTACTTTTTTCTTTCGCGCCTGGCTGGATTATTATTTAGATATCTGGGTCATTACAGATGAAAGAATAGTTAATATTGAACAAAAAGGACTTTTTTCCCGCGAGATTTCCACTCAGCAGCTTTACCGCATTCAGGATGTGACAGCTGAAGTCAAAGGCGTTATTGCCACTTTTTTCCATTTTGGCAATGTCTATGTGCAGACAGCTGGCGAAGAACAGAGATTTATTTTTAAACAAATTCCAGATCCGTATCATGTTACTAAAAAAATTATGGAACTGGTGGATTGGAAGAAAAAAATCCTGGGCAATATGTAAATTTTTTCCTGAAAGTGTTGGTTCAAAGTGAATGTTGGCTCCTGGTTCATACCAGGAGCCTTAATGAAATTAATCCATTGTGGCCCTAATTTTGTCATTCTGAGTTCACAGATGCACATCAGCGGGCGAAGAATATTTTTTGAATTAAATTAGAGATCCTTCGCTTCGCTCAGAATGACAGAAGTGGTAGTGTTTTGTTTTTTCATTATTCATATTTTATGCTATAATATCCACATGAATGAATTAGAAAATCAAAATTCAATGGCAGATGAAGAGCTGAAAGAAATCGCGGAAAAATTAGAAAAAGAATTAGGCCACCAATATTTTGATCAGCCGCTTAATTTGGCCAAAGAAAAAGCGCCAGAAAAAATGCCGGAACTTTTGGAACTGGAACATGAAATTGAAAAACTTGGGGAAATCATTTTGCCGGGCGCTGACTTAAAGCCAAAAGATGAATTGCCGTCTGGAGAAAAAACAGAGCTCGTGACAGAAAAAAAACCAACAAAAAATAAATATCAAAGTTTCAGACTTTTTAAAACAATGGCAGCAACTGAAAAGCAAACGCGCGATGAGGAGAAAAAATTGCAAAAGGAAAAACAGGCACAGGAAAAAATGATTCGTGAGCAGGAGAAAGAAAAAGAAATCGCAGAAAAAATAGCGCGTCAGATGCAAAAAGAAAAAAATTTAGCAGAATGGAAAAAAATAAAAGAAGAGCGCGAGCAAACAAAAATTGCAGAGAAAAACAAAAAAAGACAGGAGCTCTTGCTAAAAAAAGAACAAAGAAAAAAAGAACGCGGGTTAAGGCCAAAATTCGGCTGGTATGTCATGGTAATTAAAAGGCCAATAATTTATTTGTGCGCGGTTGAATTCCTTACTTACTTTGGCACTCTATTTTCACCTGTTAAAAACTTTTTTACCAATGTTATTTTGTCATACATTATTATTCTTGATTTAATTGTTTTTGTCTGGCTCGTGGCAAGAATTAAAAAACATTATGGAGAAAGTTATGGCACAGCCATAAAAGCAATAACGCTCACTGGCTTATTAACTGGCTTTTTCCGGGCTGGTTTCAAAGTCATCTGGGTTAATGATCTCTGGACAATTTTTAATGTAATTTTTGAGCCGCTAATCTGGGCTGGTTACGGATTGATTATTGGCTTAATTGTCGGGGCGATAATTAAAAAACAAGAAAAAATTTTAGAAATATAAAATTAAAAATTCTATTTATGTCTAATTATGTCTAATGAAACCCTAACTCAAGAAGAAAAAATTATGTCAGCTATTGGCTATGTTTGGCTGCTGTTTTTAGTGCCGCTTTTAATTAAAAAAAATAACGAATTCTGCCAGCATCATGCTAAACAAGGTTTAGTGCTTTTTATTTTTTCATTGATTGTTTCCGTGCTTGGCGGCATTCCGATTTTAGGCTGGCTCATTATTTTGCCCATTGGCTGGATTATCGTGGCAATTCTCGCTTTACTTGGCATTATTAGCGCGCTCCAAGGTAAAAAATGGGAAATGCCGATTTTAGGAAAATACGCTAAAAGAATAAATTTCTAATACAACAAATTATGTCTAAAAACAATTCTCACATTCTTTGGTTTTCTGAAATCAATAATAATGATGTAGCTTTGGTTGGCGGAAAAAACGCTTCTTTAGGCGAAATGTATCGCACGCTCACAAAAAAGGGTGTGGCTGTGCCAAATGGTTTTGCCATTACAGCCGCGGCTTTTAGATATTATTTGGAAAAAAATAATTTAAAGCCAGAAATTAAAAAACTTTTGCATAAACTGAATCACGAAAACATGGCTGAATTGGAAAAAAAGTCAGCCGCAATCAGGCGCCTGATTGAAACAGGCAAAATGCCCTTGGATCTGGAATTAAAAATTTTAAACGCTTACCATAAATTTGGACGGGCTGAAGATGTGGCTGTGAGAACCTCTGCCACAGCAGAAGATCTGCCAGAAGCTTCTTTCGCCGGCATGGGAGAAACATATTTAAATATTGTGGGCAAAGATGCTTTGATAAAAGCAGTTAAAAAATGTTTTGCTTCAATGTACACGGCGCGTTCTGTCTCTTATCGCCAGGAAAAAGGTTTTGATCATGAAAAAGTTTATCTGTCAGTTGGCGTGCAAAAAATGGTCAGAAGCGATCTCGCGAGTTCTGGAGTAATTTTTTCCATTGACACAGAAACTGGTTTTCAGAATGCTGTTTTAATAAATTCTATTTATGGTCTGGGAGAAAATATTGTTCAGGGCAAAGTTAATCCTGATGAGTTTTATGTTTTTAAACCCACGCTGAAAAAAAACAAAAACGCTATTATTTCCAAAACTTTAGGCGACAAAAAAATCAAATTAGTTTATCAAGGCAACGCAGTCAAAAATGTGCCGGTATCTAAAGAAAAACAAAGAAAATTTTCTCTGACTGATAAAGAAATTTTGCAATTAGCCAAATGGGCTGTTTTGGTTGAAGAACATTACAATAAACCAATGGACATGGAATGGGCCAAAGACGGGAAAACTGGCAAATTGTTTATGGTCCAAGCCAGGCCTGAAACAGTTCAATCCAGAAAAGATTTTTCTGTTTTGGAAGAATATGTTTTTGACAATAAAAAATTATCAACTCATGACAAAATAATTTGCACTGGGAAGTCGGTCGGCAGTAAAATCGGTTCTGGCCGCGCGCATGTTATTTTAAATGTTAATGATATTAATAAATTTAAAAAAGGGGAAATTTTAGTGACTGAAATGACTGATCCTGATTGGGTGCCCATTATGAAAATCGCCAGCTCTATTGTGACAAATTCCGGCGGACGCACTTGCCATGCCGCAATTGTTTCCAGAGAACTTGGCATTCCTTGTGTGGTGGGCACGGAAATTGCTACTGAAAAAATAAAAACGGGAGAAAAAATCACAGTTTCCTGCGCTCATGGCGAAATAGGCAAAGTTTATCAGGGCATTATTCCTTTCATTATTAAAAAAACAAATTTAAAAAATCTAAAAAAGCCGCAGACAAAAATCATGCTGAACATTAGCGAACCAGCGCGTGCGTTTGAGTTTTCTTTTATCCCAAATGACGGCGTGGGGCTGGCGCGCGAAGAATTTATTATTAATAATTATATTAAAATTCACCCTGAAGCTTTATTTAATTATGATAAATTAAAAGATGAAAAATTAAAGCGCCAGATTGATGAACTCACTTATGAATATAAATACAAAACAGATTTTTTTGTGGGCGAACTTTCCGAGGGCATTGCCCAGATCGCAGCTGCTTTCTTTCCTAAAGATGTAATTGTCAGATTGTCAGATTTTAAAACTAATGAATACGCGAATTTAATCGGTGGAAAAGATTTTGAACCGCGCGAAGATAACCCAATGATCGGCTGGCGAGGCGCTTCCAGATATTATGACCCAAAATTTGTTGATATTTTTAAATTAGAATGTCAGGCATTTAAAAAAGTCAGAGATGAAATGGGCTTAACCAATGTAAAAATTATGGTGCCTTTTACAAGGACTGTTGAAGAAGCTGAAAAAGTTATTAAAATTATGGCTGAGGAAGGTTTAAAACGCGGTAAAAATAATCTGGAATTGTATATGATGGTGGAAATTCCATCAAATATTATTTTAGGCGAACAATTTGCCAAACTGTTTGACGGCTTTTCCATCGGCTCCAATGACTTGACTCAGCTGACGCTTGGGCTGGACAGAGACGCTGGCACACTCGCGCATATTGGCAATGAAAAAAATGAAGCTGTGAAAAAATTAATTTCAGAAGCCATCCGCGTTGCTAAAAAAACTAAAACCAAGATTGGCATTTGCGGCCAGGGCCCTTCTGATTTTCCAGACTTTGCTCAATTTTTAGTTAAAGAAGGCATTGACTCAATTTCCCTTAATCCAGATTCAGTGATTAAAACAACTTTAAAGATATTAGAGATGGAAAAGAAAATAAAAAGATTCATAATTCATAATTCATAATTCATTTTTTATGTCTCTTAATTTTTCTCGTCTGATTGACCCAAGTTTTATTTTTAATCCTCTGTTGCCACCGATTAGTTCTTGGCTGGCTATTTTTTTATATATTATTTTTGGCCTTTTAATTATTTTGTCTCTCATAAATCGCAGCTTGGCTAAAAAAGCAGGGCAAAATAAAAACCTGCCCCAGAAAAAAATGTGGCAAAAGATCGCCAACTTTTTGGCCACGGGCGGGGCGGTCGGCTTACTCTTGCTTTTAATCCGCCAGTCCCGCGCTTATCTTATTTCCATGCCATTTATATTTTATCTGTTTATCATCACAATGTTTGTCTGGCTAATATTTATTATCAAATGGAATTTTACCAAAAAGAAAATTATGTTTAAAGAAATGAAAGAGAAGATGGAAAAAGAAAAATATTTATAATAATTTTATGACCAAAAAAGAACTTGGCAATCTTGGTGAAAAGTTAGCCGCCAAGTATTTGATAAAAAAAGATTATAAAGTTATTGCTACTAATTATCGCGGCCGTCATGGAGAAATAGATATTATCGCGCAAAATTTAACTAACCAAGAATTAGTTTTTGTGGAAGTTAAAACCAGAACCAATCGCGATTATGGCTATCCAGAAGAGGCGGTTAATAATTTAAAAAAATGTAGGCTTATGCATACAGCAGAAAAATTTCTCTGGAGCAACAATTATTCCATTAAACAAAATTATCGCTTTGACACTATTGCTATTGAAATTGATCTGGACAAAAAACAGGCCAAAATCAAACATCTGGAATACATTTGACATTTTTTAAAAAAGTCATTAAGGTAAAGCAATCAAAAGGTCGAGAAAATAATTTTATTCTTAACGGCCTATGAATGTTTTATCTCAAACTAAAAAAATTTCTGTTTTAGCCCAAGCATTTTTATTTTTATCGCTAACCTTAGCGGTTTTTTTGTTGCCAAAAAATACAGTCTTGGCTAACACTTTTAATGAACTTATTCCATTGCCAGTTGTTGAATATCCAAAAAATAATGCTGAATTGGTTAAACCATTAACTTTAAGCGGCCTGACAATTTCGCCCACCAAAGTCAGAGTTTATCTGGATAACAAAAGTTTGGGTTATGCAAAAAATGAAATTGGGTTCAATGGCTGGCTTAAATTTTCTTTAGCCATAAATCAAAATTTGGAAATCGGTCCGCATAAAATAGAATTTGTGGCTGATTATTATGACAAATTTTCCAGCGCCACCACTACCATTAACATTACAATTGTTGAAAAATTACGCGGACCAACACTTCTCGCGCCAGTCGTTAATTCAGAAACTATTAAAGAACAGCCCTGGATAGTAGGCGTCACGCCCAATGACACCCAAGTAGAAATTTATTTAGATGAGCAGCTAAATGGCTTGGCAGAAATTAAAAACGACCCTAATGGCACTGCTTCTTTTAGATACAAACCAAAACAAAAATTAACTCCTGGCGCGCACACAACCAAAGCCAGAGTGATTGATCAGAATAAAAATGTCAGTGATTTTTCCAATAAAATAATTATAAAAATAACTGCTCCTTTGGGAAAAGTAGAACCAACAGTCAAAGGCGATGAATCAACAGGGCAAAAATTGGAAAACAAAATACTGGAAAACAAAATAATTGATGAACAAAATTCATTAAATAATAATTGGCAGCGCTATCTAATTGGCCTGATTATTATTGCGGCAGTCGCTATTTTAGTCTACTTATTTATTGCTCGCCGAAAAAACAAAAACAAACAGCTTAATTTATTTGAAACAAAATCATCTGAAACGCCAAATACTAACAATAATTCAGATCAAAAAAACAAAAATTAAAAATAGATGCTCACTTTAAAACCCCGCCAAATTAGCGGGGTTTTAAAAAATAATCTTTTACTTAATGTAAAAAACTACCTAAGTAATGATGTCTAATTTTTTAAGCACATCTTCTACAACCAAATTTCCTTCGTATCCACTTATTTTTATATTTTTCTCCGGGTAAAGATTCCTTATGCCATTAAATAATTCATCCGCGTATGATGGCGTCAAAACATCAACACCATCTCTAATAACATCTTACTTTGTTTATAGTATAGCATAATTTGTACAATCGTGCCCACTATCTTTATTACCTCTTTTTCTTCCGTCTTATCTTTTTCCATAAAATAGTTTTACTTAGTCCCTTTTATTTTTAATAGTCTCACAACTTACAAGGCTATAATAACCAAAACAATAGTTAACACAACTAAAACCCATGTTAAAAATAGTATTCTTTTTGAATATCTTTCGCTACTTGAACTAAAACTATCAATTAATTTTTTTAATTTATCAATTGACCTTTTTTCAAGCTCCGTAATAACTACCTGTTGATCTTGATTAATTGTAATCGTCCATTTATCAAGCCAGTCGAGAAGTTCTTCATCAGTTTTATTTTTAAAATCATGCATATTAGTGTTTCTCAATAATTTCTCTCTCCTCCTCCGTCAGACCATAAAGGTGATAAACCTTTTGGTCAATTTTTTTGTTTATCTTTCCAAATTGTTTAAGAAGCTATTTCAAAAATTTTCTTAACTAAAATTGTGCGAGCATAAAAAGCTCGGCTTTTTGATCCGTGTCCCGCACCTTTTGTTCTTGCTTGTATCCACTTGCCATCCGCACCTTCTAACGCGTCAAAACCCTGTTTAATAAGTTTATTTCTGATAAAATCATAATCGGCTTTTATTTCTTTTATCAATTCATCGTCCTCAAAAAAATCTAAACTCGCGACTTTTAAAAGTTCACCGCTTTCTGAATTTTTTCCATGCCACATCACGGCACAAAAAACAATCGCTTTAAGTTTTGCCCAGCAATGACTTTCAAAAAACAAGCATACTTTTAGTTCTTTCGGATTTACCATTGTTATTGCCATTGTCTCTTTTGGTGCAAGTCCAGATTTTGTTTTTCGAAAAGCAACTGATTTTAATTCATAAGAAAGACCGTTGGGCGCCTTTGAAACATTGTTTTCTAATCCAGCTAATCTTTCTAAAACCAACCCTTTCCAGCCTTTGTTTTGTCTGCCGGTTTCGTAGGTAGTGATACCAAAATCTTTTGCGAGTTTTCGCAAATCCTTACCAATATACTTTTTTAAATTTTTAATTGCCGTTGTGCGTGTGATAATTTTCATAAAATCATTTTAATTTATTTTTTATAATTCTTTATAAATTTATAAGATCTTCCATTGATGTTTCTTTAAATTTTATTGATTTGTTGCTAAAAGTAATTTTACTTCTGTCTTCAATAATGACATCAATATAATTCAATCCAAGTGCTTTTGCCACCTCTAATCTATGCTGACCGTCCAATAAATAATAATCTTCGTTGACAGTAATGGGCATCCAAATATCTTTGCTAAAATTGGCCATCATATAAAATACCTCTTTTTTATCAACAAGATTATCAAAACTAAATAATTTTCTATCAATCTTAATTTTTTTAATCGGCACCTTATCTTTGGATTGCCAACAATAAAATTTATTAAACATATCTTTCCAGTGTTGTGGTGATTTTATATAATTTCTGTATTTTTCTTTCATAACTTTTTTAAAATTTATTTTTTAATAAATCATTTAATCTTTTTTTTGACAACTCAAGATATTTCTTCTCTCTATCAATTCCAATAAATTTTCTATCATTTAAAATTGCAGCTAAACCAGTTGTGGATGATCCTGTAAAAGGATCAAGCACGATATCGCCTTTATCAGTACTGGCTAAAATAATTCTGACTAATAAATCAATCGGTTTTTGGGTTGGATGCTTACCAAACTTTTTTTCTCCGTTTTTTGGTGGGTTAATCGCCCAAACACTCCGCATCTGTAGATTTGGCTTTTTGATAAAATCATCAGGCCAGTTCCCGTTTTTCATTAA
>PFBP01000034.1 GCA_002778535.1 Candidatus Kuenenbacteria bacterium CG10_big_fil_rev_8_21_14_0_10_36_11 | reverse complement strand
ACTGTCGGAGCGGTTATCCACACCCATACCTATGGTGCAGGTAATTTAATTTAATTATAACAAGCGCCAAAAATGTTGTCAAACAAAAAAGGGCCGGGTTTAAAACCTGCCCCTATTTTTAAAATATTTTTTCTAACTATCGCTCGCGTTAATTTTATTTCACCAAATTTTTCTTTAAAGTCCTTATACAGCGGGTGCAAACATTTTTTTGTTTGCCATCAATGGTTTTCTTTTGCAAATTCAAATACTGGCGCCGAATGGTTTTAATATTAGAATGAGAGCGGGTTTGGGACTTTCTTGGCCCGCGCTGACAAATATCACAATGAGTAGCCATAAGTTTGATAAAAGTGACAAATGACAAATAGCAAATGTCAAAAAATAATTGCAAAATTATTATAACACAGCCAAATAAAATTGCAAGTTAAGTCTTGACAAACCGAACCAACATGCAAGGCTTCAGATTAGATTTTGAGTGGCTCAATTTGTCTGACTTGACAAAATGTACACATTAGACTAACTTAATGAAGTTAAGGTGGGTGTTTGTTTAAGCAAGTTTTTTTATTGATTTTATTCAAAAAATGCCAAGTTTAGATCCTTTTACACAATTTAACAATTGGAGGTGTCCAATGCGTTTATTTATTGTAGTTTGTACCATCATAGCCCTGTTTTTTTTGGTGGGAAAGGTGCAAACTGTTGAAAATTCGGAAGAAAGTTTTACCGGGGTAGTGTTAATAATGTTGCTTATTATAAGCACGTTCATAGTTCTTTTTCGTGGTAATAAAAAAAATTGATATTTTACATATTTAGTGCGGTGATAATAATTTCACTAATGTTATCTTCGCCGAAAATGCAATGTCCAAAATGCGGACATATTTTCACAGTAGCAAAAACTGACACAGAAACAATCTGCCCCAATTGCAGCCTTTCCGGTCCGATTGGGTCAAAATAAAGGAGAAAAATTAAAATGGGACTTTTTGGGTCAACAATAACCATGGCCAAGGATGGAGTGTTGGAACTTCGTGATTATTATTTAGAGGGCGACGAAGTCCATCTCAGAGTCGCTCCATTAACATGGACGCTAAGAAATCTTGGGGTGAAGACTTACCTTAGTGGCACTTGGTATTTAAAAAATAATTTGTGGCAAAACGGATGCCAAGTCCATGTATTATTTGTCCAAGTTAATGCAAATGATATCCGTGGGCTACAACAACGCGGGCGAATTCCATCCACACTTGCCATAAGTTATGAAAAAGGCGGAACTTATGCATGGTTTAAAATGCTCAATATTACCGAGCAAGGGGTTGATATGAATATGATGTTGGAGGCCGGCATTCGATATCCGCATACTAAAAATTTGGCTGTAATTGGCAAAGCAGTGCCAAACGGCCAACCGTTCGGCTTTTTCCCTTGGGAAATAAATCAACTGCTTGGCAAAAATAAATACTAAAAGGAGAAGAAAGCTGATGAAGGAAATAATCAAAAAATATTTTCCGTTGTTAGTTTTGTTTTTACCGTCGCTAGTTTTTGGCAATCTTCAAGACGGTTCAGCAACTGGCCAGGAGATATTCATGATTTTGGGCGGACTTTTATTTCTCGCTATGATCCTCGCAGTTGCAGATACGAGATCTAGGGGTGCTCTCAGTAATACCAATACCGCTTTAATCTGGATGATTCTGTCGTTGGCTATTGGGTTAGCTCTTTGCGTTAAATTCCCGGCATCTCCACCGCCGGCACCATAAATCATTCATTTTTAGGAGACAATTTATGGAAGAAAATCTGAAAGAAACTGGCCGCTGGCTTAGTGCCGAGGCGGATACAAATCCTATAAAAGCCACTGCAAAATACATGGCCAAGCGATTTAAAATCAATCTGTGTGGGTATGGCCGGTTTTTAAAAGGTGGCGGCGCCGCTGCTATTGACCAGAACATTAAAGAATTGGATGAATTGGATAAAGGTTGGCAAGGCAGAGATTAAGATTTGTCAAAAATCAAAATTTGCGCGAACAAACATCGTTCGCGCCTTTTTATTTTTCCAAAAATATGATATGATATAAACATTAATTTCCAAATCCCAATTTCCATTTTTTAGACATTAAAATTAGTAGATTTAGAAATTAGAAATTAAAACTTAGAAATTACTTTATGTCTTCAATTGCTTTTTTTATTTTCCTCCTCATCGGCGCCATTATTCATGAATATACTCATGGCTGGACCGCTGATCAACTTGGCGATCCAACGGCCAGAAACGCTGGCCGGCTGACATTGAACCCAGTAGCGCATATTGATTTATTTGGTACCATAATTCTGCCAATTCTTATGCTTTTAAGTTTTGGTTCAGCTTTTGGTTATGCCAAGCCAGTGCCATATAATCCATATAATTTACAAAATCAAAAACGCGATCCTGTTTTAATTGGTTTGGCCGGGCCTGTTTCAAATTTAATTTTAGCCATAATTTTAAGCTTTGTAATTCGCCTAATGCCAATCAACCAATTTTCTTTTGTGTTAAGTATTGGCGTTTATGCCAATATACTTTTAGCCATTTTTAACTTAGTGCCAATCCCGCCTCTTGATGGCTCCAAACTTTTATTAGCATTTTTGCCAGAATCAAACTTTAAACAAAATTTTGAACGTTATGGCTTTTTTATTCTTATTTTCTTTATTTTTACTGTTTTTCAATATCTGGCGCCAGTCATCAACTGGATTTATAGCCTTTTACTTGGCGCGGTTTGACAACATTTTGGTTATAATTTATAATCACAATGCTTACTTTCCTGTCATCCTCGCCCCCGATCAAAGTCGAGGGCAGGCTCCAGTGGGGATCTCATGGAATTGCTGAAAGCGCTAGGATTCCTGCTTTCGCAGGAATGACAGTATTATTTTTATGCCGACAATTCATCAACTCATTAAAAAGAAAAGAAAATCAAAAGTCAAAAAATCAAAAACTCCTGCTTTGAGTTTGACTTTAAATGTTTTAGAAAGAAAAACCCGTGAATTGCCCAAGGGCTCGCCTTTTAAAAGAGGCGTCTGCACCAAAGTAACCACTAAAACGCCAAAAAAACCAAATTCTGCTTTAAGAAAAATTGCCAGAGTCAGATTATCAAATGGACAGGAAGTAACTGCCTATATTCCTGGCGAAGGCCATAATCTGCAAGAGCACTCTATTGTCATGATCCGTGGCGGACGGGTTAAAGATCTGCCTGGCGTGCGTTATCACATTGTGCGCGGCCGTTATGATACACAAGGAGTAGAGAACAGAAAAAGAGGCCGAAGTATTTATGGGACAAAGAGAGGAAAAAAATAATTAGCAAAAATATATGCGCGGCAAACAAGCACCAAAAAGAAAAATTCAGCCAGATTCAAAATATAACCGGCAAGATGTGGGCAAGTTCATCAATTATATTATGCAACGCGGCAAAAAAACTGTGGCAAAAAATATTGTTTATGAGGCTTTTGATATTATTCAGGAAAAAACCAAAAAAAATGGTTTGCAGGTTTTTGAACAAGCTATGAAAAAAGTTGGTCCGACAGTGGAAGTCAGAGGCAAGCGCGTGGGCGGCGCCAATTATCAGGTGCCTTTTCCTGTGCGCGATGACAGGCGCATTACTTTGGCTTCGCGCTGGATTATTGGCGCGGCCCAGGCAGTTAAGGGCAAGCCAATGGCGGAAAAATTAGCCCAGGTTTTAATGGATTCAGCCAGGGGCGAAGGCCCGGCTATTAAAAAACGCGAAGATGTGCACAGAATGGCAGACGCGAACAAAGCTTTTGCGCATTTTGCCAGATTTGGCTAAAATTTTATGCCCAGAGAATATTCATTAGAAAACACCAGAAACATTGGCATTATGGCCCATATTGACGCCGGTAAGACTACGACAACCGAGCGTATTTTGTTTTACACTGGCAAAAAACATAAAATCGGCGAAGTGCACGAAGGCGAAGCAGAAATGGATTGGATGGACCAGGAAAAAGAACGCGGCATTACCATTACTTCAGCAGCTACCACTTGTTTTTGGAAAGACCATCGCATCAATATTATTGACACGCCGGGCCATGTTGATTTTACTGTGGAAGTTGAACGGTCTCTACGCGTGCTTGACGGCGCCGTGGCTGTTTTTGACGCTTCGCAAGGCGTGGAGCCCCAATCAGAAACTGTCTGGCATCAGGCGGAAAAATATAATGTACCCATAATTTGCTACGCCAACAAAATGAAAAAACTCGGCGCTGATTTTTATATGACTTTAAATTCAATTCAGGAGCGCTTAAGTAATTTTGCCGTGGCTATTCAGTTACCCATTGGCATGGATAGTACTTTTGAAGGCATTATTGATCTTATCAAAGAAAAAGCTTATCACTTTGAAGGAGCTAAAGGCGAGAATGTCACAGAAATTCCAGTGCCGGAAAATATGAAAGAACAGGTGAAAAAATATCGCGCCACAATGGTAGAAAAAATTTCCGAAACAGATGATAATTTAATCAACAAATATTTAGACGGTGAAGAAATAAATATTGAAGAATTAAAAAAAGCTCTGCGCCAGGCAGTGATTAAAGGTAATTTTTTCCCAGTACTCTGCGGCGATGCTTTGGATAATAAAGGCGTGCAATTGGTTTTGGATGCAGTCGTGGATTATTTGCCAGCGCCAACTGATGTGCCAGCTATTATCGGTTTTGAACCAGACAAAGAAGAAAATAAAATTGAAAGGCATGCCAATGACGAAGAACCTTTTAGCGCTTTGGCTTTTAAAATCGCCACAGATCCTTATGTTGGCACTTTAACTTTTTTTAGAGTTTATTCCGGCCATGTCAAAGCTGGCAGTTATGTTTATAATTCCATTTCCGGCCAAAAAGAAAGATTCGGCCGGATTTTAAGAATGCATGCTAATCATCGCGAAGATGTGGATGAAGTGTTTGCCGGAGAAATTGCCGCGGCTGTTGGTTTAAAAGACACGACTACTGGCGACACTTTGTGCGCTGAAGATAAACCAATAATTTTAGAAAAAATAACTTTTCCAGAACCAGTCATTGAAATCGCTATTGAACCAAAAACCAAAGCTGACCAAGAAAAAATGGGGATGGCTCTGCAAAAATTGGCCCAGGAAGATCCGACTTTTAAAGTTCATACTGATGATGAAACTTTGGAAACCATTATTGCCGGCATGGGCGAATTGCATTTGGATGTTTTGGTAGAAAGAATGCGCCGTGAATTTAAGGTTGACTGTAATGTGGGCGCCCCGCAAGTGGCTTATAAAGAAACAGTCAAAGCCACAGCCGAGGGCGAAGGCAAATATATTAAACAATCTGGGGGCCGGGGCCAGTATGGCCACTGCTGGCTTAGGATCGCGCCCAAAAACAGAGGCGAAGGATTTGAATTTATTGATGAAATCAAAGGCGGCATTATCCCGCGCGAATACATTCCAGCCATTGAAAAAGGCATTAAAGAAGCCATGGCTAATGGTGTAGTAGCTGGCTATCCAATGGTTGATTTATCAATCGCAGTTTTTGACGGTTCTTACCACGAAGTTGATTCATCAGAAGCCGCGTTTAAAATGGCTGCTATTTTGGGCTTTAAAGAAGCGGCCAGAAAAGCCAAACCAGTTTTACTTGAACCAATTATGAAAATTGAAATTACTACACCAGAAGAATATATGGGCGAAGTAATCGGCGACCTTAATTCCAAACGCGCTGTGATTAAAGAAATGAAAGACCGGGCCAAAACAAAAATTATTGACGGCGAAGTGCCATTATCCGCAATGTTCAGTTATGCCACCACTATCCGCTCACTTTCCCAAGGCCGGGCTTCATTTAATCTGGAATTTTCACATTATCAGGAAGCTCCGCTGATGGTCGTTGATAAAATTTTGGAAAGCAGGGGTTTAGAGAAAAAATAATTTGACATCTTTTGCAAAAAAATTATACTATTCCTTGTATGCAACGACTGCAAAAAATTCTCCGCTTAGTTAAAAAAACTGGCGATAAAATAATTGTTATGAGTGAGCGCGAAGACGCTGATTTTCTATTGATGTCTTTGGATGAATATGAAAAAAATATTGATAACACTAATGATGTCAAAAACTTAACCGAAGAAGAATTGCTGGACAAAATCAACCGCGATATCGCGCTTTGGAAAAACGCCCAGACAGATAATTCGGACGGCTTAGAATTTGGGCCATCTTACTATTCTCATAAAAATTTAGAAGATGAAAATGATTTTTCTGACTCTTGGAATGAAGACATCTGGAATCAGGAGCCTTGGAAAAAATATTCTGATGAGAACAAAGAGGACTTAGAAGATTTTATGCCTAATGATTTATCTTTTGAAAAAGAATTGCCGTGGGACAAAGAAAAAAAATCAATTTTGCCAGAAACTTTATCTTTTGGTTCAGAAGATGAAAAAGAGCAAAAACCGATTAGGACACAAGAAGAATCTTTAAAATATGAAAATATTCCGCCCCCGCCAGATTTGTCGCCAGCGCCGGCTATTGTACCAGAAGAAAAAAGCCCTGTGATTGACATAAGTTTTGAAGGACCAGCAACAATGGCTGACATACCAGAAGATGAAGACAAATTTGAAGAAGAACCAGTGTATTAAATAAAATTTGACATCCTTTTTTCCTTTTGCTATTCTTACTCTTGCGTAAAATAAATTTATCTTGTATAATAATCATTAGAATAATTTAATCTCTAACAACTGGAGAAAACTCCGCCAAATCGGGGGTTGTTAGCAACAAATAAAAAATTATGGCAGACAAATTTGAAAGATCCAAGCCGCATGTTAATGTGGGTACTATTGGCCATGTTGATCATGGCAAAACCACTTTAACAGCTGCTATGTTAAGCGTCCTTAATGCCGAAGGAAAAATCGCGCAAAAAAAAGGCATTGACGACTTAGACAAAGCGCCAGAATCAAAAGCGCGCGGCATTACTATTGCGACCGCTCATGTGGAATATGAAACAGATAAAAGACACTATGCCCATATTGACTGCCCGGGACATGCTGATTATATCAAAAATATGATTACCGGCGCCGCACAAATGGATGGCGCGATTCTCGTGGTTTCAGCTGCTGACGGCCCAATGCCCCAGACTAGAGAACACATTCTCTTGGCTCATCAGGTTGGCGTGCCTTATATCATTGTTTTCTTAAACAAAGTTGACCAGGTTGATGATAAGGATTTAATTGATTTAGTTGAAGAAGAAGTGCGCGAACTTTTAAAAAAATATGAATTTCCCGGGGATGAAGTGCCTTTTATCAGAGGCTCGGCCTTAAAAGCTC
Source organism: Candidatus Kuenenbacteria bacterium CG10_big_fil_rev_8_21_14_0_10_36_11 (assembly GCA_002778535.1). Lineage (GTDB taxonomy): Bacteria > Patescibacteriota > Patescibacteriia > UBA2196 > UBA2196 > 1-14-0-10-36-11. The sequence continues at coordinate 2,880 of PFBP01000034.1, read as the reverse complement.
TGGAAGCGGCCCAAGCCGGCAATAAAGATGACGCAAATTATAAAGCAGTTTTAGAATTAATGGAAAAATTAGATTCATATATTCCAGAACCAAAAAGAGAAATTGATAAACCATTTTTAATGCCTGTTGAAGATATTTTTTCTATTGAAGGCAGAGGCACTGTGGTCACAGGCAGAATTGAAAGAGGCCAGGTTAAATTAAATGACGAAGTTGAAATCGTAGGTTTAAGAGATACACAAAAAACAGTCGTGACTGGCATTGAAATGTTTAATAAATCTTTAGACTCTGGCCTGGCTGGCGATAATGCCGGCATCTTACTTCGCGGTACAAAAAAAGAAAATGTGATGCGTGGCCAAGTAATTGCTAAACCAGGTTCTGTCACGCCTCATACTGAATTTGACGCTGAAATTTATGTTTTATCCAAAGAAGAAGGCGGACGGCATACTCCTTTTATGAAAGGCTACAAACCGCAATTTTATATCCGCACCACTGATGTGACCGGTGAAATTGAATTGCCAGAAGGCACGGAAATGGTGATGCCAGGCGACACTGTTAATTTAAAAATTAAACTGATCGCGCCAGTGGCTTTGGAAGAAAAACAAAGATTTGCTATTCGCGAAGGCGGCCATACGGTTGGCGCTGGCGTGGTGTTAAAGATTAACAAATAAAAAACTGTTGTTTTCTACCTCACCCCGCTAAAAAATTCTTTAGAATTTTTTAGCTCCCCCTCTCCTAATTAGGAGAAGGGTGGGGGAGAGGTTAAATTTATGGACGAACCTAAACAAAGAGTCAGAATCAAAGTGCGCGCTTATGATCATAAGGTTATTGACCAATCAGTCAGAACCATTATTGATAATGTGAAAAAAACAGGCGTGGAAGTCAGAGGACCGATTCCTTTACCAACTGAATTAAAAAAATACACTGTTAACCGTTCTACCTTTGTCCATAAAGACGCGCGCGAACAGTTTGAAATGCGCATCCATAAGCGTTTGATTGATATTTATAACCCCACTGCCAAAACCATTGATCAGTTGTCTAATCTAAATTTACCCAGCGGCGTGGATGTGGAAATAAAAATGTGAAATAAAATTTATTTATAAATTTTATTTCATCCCGAACTCGCTTCGGGATCTCGTCAATAAATTTAAGTAGCAGTTATCACATCATTTTAAGAAACGCTAATGAAGTTCTCCAAAAAGGGATTACTGTTGGCTAATACTTAGAAATGATAATGAGACAAAATTCAGTTTAAATAATCATAAAAAAACAACACAAAAAAATTATATGATTTTTTAAGCTGGTTTTTGTTAAAGCCAGTTTTATTTTTTCTTTGTCCACCTTTTATTTTCTGTCATTCCTGCGAAAGCAGGAATCTCATCAGCTACGAGATCCCCGCTTTCGCGAGGATGACAAATGGAATCTATGAAATTCATCCTTGGCAAAAAAATAGAAATGTCACAAATGTTTGATAAAGAAGGCAATGTAATGCCTGTAACAAAAGTTCAAGCTGGACCTTGCGCTGTGACACAAATAAAAAATCAAGAAACTGACGGTTACGTCGCTGTCCAGCTTGGTTTTGGTCAAAAGAAAAATTTAAGCAAAGCTTTAAAAGGACACTTAAAAAATTTAGGCGATTTTAGATATTTGCGTGAATTTCGCGTAAGGGCAATTCATGAATTGCCCCTACAACGCGGTGATGTGATTACTTTAGAAAATTTTAATGCTGGAGATAAAATTACGATCACTGGCGTGTCTAAAGGCAAGGGTTTCCAAGGCGTGGTTCGCCGCCATGGTTTTCATGGCCATCCAGCCAGTCATGGCCACAAAGATCAGGAAAGAATGCCTGGCTCAATCGGTTCCAAAAGAACTGGCTCGGTTGCCAAAGGCAAAAGAATGGCCGGGCATATGGGCAATGAGCAAACTACTGTTAAAAATCTGGAAATTATTAAAATAGATTTAGAAAATAATACTTTGTATCTCAAAGGCGCAGTCCCTGGCCGACGCGGAAGTTTAGTGGAAATTATTGGAGAAGGTGAGATAAAAATTAGTGATAAGCAATTAGCGACAAGTGATAAGGAAAATAAAAATGCAGAAGACACAGAAAACACTCTGACAAGCGCTGATAATACTGATAATGAAACAAATATTCCAGAAGAAAAAGCGGAAACAAAAACAGAATAAAATATTTTATGTCAAGCACCATTCTTAAAGCTCAAGTCTTTAGACAAACTGGCGAAAAAATCAAAGAATTGGAATTAAACGCCAAAATTTTTGGCGTGGAAGTAAAAGAATCTGTGGTGCATCAAGTGATAGTGGCGCAAATGGCAAATTCCCGCGAAGCAATTGCCCATACCAAATTAAAAAGCGAGGTCAGAGGCGGGGGGAAAAAACCCTGGGCGCAAAAAGGCACTGGCCGGGCAAGACATGGTTCAAGCAGATCTCCAATTTGGGTTGGCGGCGGCGTGACATTTGGTCCGAGAAATATTAGAAATTTCAGCCAGAAAATAAATAAAAAAATGAAAACCAAAGCTTTGTTCATGTGTCTTTCAGACAAAGTTGCCAATAATTTATTAACTGTTTTAGATGATGTAAAAATAGAAGCAGGCAAAACAAAAGAAATTGTAGGAGTCATAAAAAATTTGAAAGATATATTAAATTTAAGCCACAGAAAACACAAAAGCACAGAAAACACAAAAGCACAATTACAGGCAGAGCAGGAAAGACACAAATTTGATATTAAGAAATATAAATTGTCTCTCTTGATTATTTTGCCAAAATCAGATAGAATGATTTTTAATGCAACCAGAAATTTAATGGGAATTAAAGTTGTGACGGCAGACAGTTTAAATGTTTTGGATTTGTTAAAATATGAAAGAATAA
>PFBP01000024.1:10650-11576 GCA_002778535.1 Candidatus Kuenenbacteria bacterium CG10_big_fil_rev_8_21_14_0_10_36_11 | reverse complement strand
TGAATGGATTGAATTAAAAAATTTAAGCACCACCACAGTTGATTTAATTAATTGGAAAATTAGTGATTTAAATACTAGCACTAAATACACAATTAAAAATACTGATTTTGCCACAACCACAATTTCCGCGCTTGGCTTTTTTATTTTGCCCAAATCAATTACAAAAATTTCTTTAAATAATTCAGGAGGAGAAACCGCGCGTTTGTTTGATAGCCAAAATAATCTGATTTCTGAAATCAGCTATAGTGAAACAGCCAAAGATGATTTTGTCTGGGCCAGAGACGAAGCAGGAATTTGGCACTGGAGCACCACTCAAACTACTGGCGCGGAAAATATTATTATTGCGCCTGTCACATCAGGACCTGGCGGCGGCTCCAGTTATGAACCAAAAAAATATCCCAGCCAGATAAAAATCAATGAAATTTTTCCAAATCCGCCTGGCTCTGACGCGGATGAATGGATTGAACTCAAAAGTTTTGAAGGCGAAATGTTTTCTTTAATTGATTGGCAGATAAAAAATAACCTCGGTACATACATTATTAAAGAATCGGATTTCAAATGGCCGTATCTTGAAGCCAATGGTTTTTTTCTTTTAGCGCGCGTTATCACTAATTTAAATTTAAAAAATGCCGGTGGCGATAAAATTCAGTTAATTGATCCAACTGGCAAAATTGTTTCAGAAGTAAAATACAGCGGAGAAGTTATAGAGAGTTTGGCATATATGATGGATAAAAATAAAAATTGGCAATGGACAACCACTCCGACCCCATTGGCAGAAAATATTTTTACAAAAAATAATCTGATGCCAAAAGCATATTTTGAAGTAAGCGGACTTATTCAACCTGAATCAGAAATTTTGTTAGACGCCAGCGAGTCCTATGACCCAGAGGGCAGTAATTTAATTTATGAATGGCATTTTAACGCGC
>PFBP01000024.1:0-10591 GCA_002778535.1 Candidatus Kuenenbacteria bacterium CG10_big_fil_rev_8_21_14_0_10_36_11 | reverse complement strand
ATAAAACAGCTACATTAAAAATCGGTCTAAAAGTTATTGATGAAGAAAATGGTTTTGATGAACAAACTCAAAATATTAAGCCAGAAAAAATACAAGTTTTTTGGTGGGATGAAGAAGATAAGGCTGCGACTGATTTGAGCGCTGCTGGAGCAAATAAATCTGCGCAAGCAACGAAATCAGTTAGCAAAGTTTCTGGCGCAAACATTATTAAAACTGATTTAGACAATATTAAAAATTTAGCGCTTGGCAGTGCTGTTGAAACTACTGGCATAGTTTCTGTTTTACCAGGAGTTTTAGGCGCGAATATTTTTTATGTGGCAGGATCAGGCGTGCAAATTTATTGTTATAAAAAAGATTTTCCAGAATTTAAAGTCGGCGACCAAATAAAAATTATTGGCGAATTAAGTTCTGCTTATGGAGAATTAAGAATAAAAATTAAAGATAAGTCAGCCGTGCAAATTTTAAATTTTGGTTCAGCCCCAGAGCCGGAAGAAATAAGTCTTGGAGATTTAGAAGACGGCGATGATTTTGTTGGCTCACTCGTAAAAGTAGCAGGTGAAATAACTTCAGTAAAAACAGATTTTTTTTGGCTGGACGATGGAGAGGGAGAAATTAAAGTTGTGATTAAGCCAACGACCGGCTTGTCTTTAAAAAATTTAGCTGTTGCCACAGGAGACAAGGCAGAAGTAGTTGGAATTTTATCCAAAACTTCAAGCGGGTTGCGGCTTTTGCCAAGAGGCGCGGAAGATTTGATTATAGAAAAAATTTTGGGTCAAGCCACTGCTAAAACTAATTTAACCAATAAAATTTTTGGCCAAAATATTTTAAAATATTTTTTAGCTCTAACTTTGGCAATAATAGTAATATTGGTTGTGGTAATTTTTAGAATAAAACAAAAAACAAAGGACAACCTCTTGCCAAAAAAATAACTCTATGATAAATTAGATAATATGCAAAAATATAATCTTTTTGTTCTTCTGCCTAATACGACTGACGAGCAAGCCGCGGCCACGAGCCAGGCTGTTGTTGAGCTTATTCAAAACAACAGTGGTTCCGTGATTTCCGAAGAAAAATTAGGCAAAAGAAAATTATCATACCCGATTAAAAAAGTCCGCCATGGTTTTTATCTGAACTATATTTTGGATTTGACTAATTTAACCCGCGAACAAACAGAAAAAATGTGGCAGGAATTAAGACACAATGTAAATATTCTTCGTTTTGAAACTTCTCTTTACTATGACAAGAAAGTGAGTTTAAAAAAAGAGATGCCTGCCAGTGTTTTATCTGATGAAATTGTTGAAAAAAGTTTTTTAGCAGAGACAGCAAAAAAAAGCAAAAAAGAAGTTAAAATAAGTTTGGATGATTTGGATAAAAAATTAGATGATATTTTGGAAAGCGAGAGCGTATAAAAAATTTCTAATTTCTAATTTTTAAAAAATAAATTAATTTTTAATCCTATGAATCTTAACAAAGTTTTTTTAATCGGCCGGCTAACTCGGGATCCGGAAATCCGCACCACTCAAGCAGGCCAAACAGTGGCCCAGATTGGTTTAGCCACTAACCGCGTTTGGTATAATGACCAAAGACAAAAACAGGAAGTAACTGATTTCCATAATGTGGTGGCCTGGGCGCGCTTGGCAGAAGTTGTTAATCAATACACAAAAAAAGGCAGTCTGATTATGGTTGAAGGCAGAATTCAAACTCGTTCCTGGCAGGCGACTGACGGCACCACAAAATACCGCACTGAAGTAGTGGCTGAAAATATTCAATTGGGCCCGAGAGCTTCTAATCCTGGCGGCAGTTCTTACGCCCAAAGTTCTCCAGCGTCAGCGCCAGTTATTGATAATCAAATGCCTTCGCGCGAGCCAGAAATACCAGTGGAAAAAATTGAAACCATAAATTTAGATGAGTTTGGCAATCCAATTGAAGAAACACCATTAGTAAATGTGCCGGGCGAACCCATGCCGTTTTAATTAGGCAACCGTTCGCTTTCTATATTTTTTTAAAGATAATAAAATTATGATAGTTAATAATCTTCAAGAAGAAAAAAATTGTTATTATTGTGTTAACAAAAATGTTGACATTGATTTTAAGGACGCCCAGGAACTTCAGCGCTTTGTGTCACATTACGCGCGCATTGTGCCGCGCCGGCGCACCGGGCTTTGCGCCAAACATCAGAGAAAAGTGGGGAGAGCCATTAAAAGAGCCCGCGTGATGGGCCTTTTGCCATTTATCAAAAACTGAATTTGACAAGATTTTTATTTAAGTCTATAATATCTTAAGAATAAAATTTTAGTTATCCACTCTTGAAATCATATATGTTTAACAATCATTTAACTCTATCTTCTTCAAGCGGTTAGATTTTGGCATACCTGTGATTTTTTGACCCGCTTGAAAAAGGCGGGTCTTTTGTTTATCCAAGAATAAAACAATTGTCAGTTGGTGTGTGATTTATAAAAAGCCAGACATTAGCTGATAAGGATCGGACTTTAAAAATTTAATATTAAGGAGTGAAAAGAGAAAAGCAATTTTACTGATATTTTAAATATCAAATGTACACCTTAAAAATATTATAATAAAAGATTTTTAAAAGGATATTAGAACTATGGCGTATGGTGGATGCCTTGACTTCGAAAGGCGATGAAGGACGTGGCAGGGTGCGATAAGCTCCGGGGAGCTCCCAAGCAAGCTTTGAGCCGGAGATTTCCAAATAGGGAAACCCAGCGCAGTAAAACTGCGCTACCGTCCCCATGCCGATTTTGATCCCGATGTTGAATTTGTCCCAAACCGAAATTGTTTAAAGGGTCTGTTGACCCTTATGGAAATAATTTCGGTCGGGACATTTTGCAATTTCGGTAGCAATATCGGCATGGGGACGGCGCCTACCCGCTGAAGTGAAACATCTCAGTAAGCGGAGGAAAATAAATCAATAGAGATTCCCGCAGTAGTGGCGAACGAACCGGGAAAAGCCTAAACCAAAAATAATGTTTTTACAAATTTACTGCAGCAATGCAGTAGCGAGTAAATTAAAAGTATAAGCTGTTGTTATTTTTGGGGTTGCAAGCTGTTAAATTCTGCGGCTTATAACGCAGATAACAAGTTATAAAACTTTTTCTTAGCAGAAAGCAGCTGGAAAGCTGCTGCCAAAGTAGGTGAGAGCCCTGTATGCGAAAAGAAAAAATCTTGTTTAACCAAGCTTAAGTAGGGCAGGACACGTGAAATCCTGTTTGAAGCTGGGGCGACTATGCTCCAAGGCTAAATACTTTCGAAGATCGATAGTGAACTAGTACCGTGAGGGAAAGGTTAAAAGCACCCCGGTGAGGGGGATGAAATAGTATCTGAAACCATACGTTTTCAAGGAGTGGAAGCCGTGCTTCGCACGGAATGTCTAATAACTAATTACTAATTACTAATCAATGACTTAATGTCTAATTTAAAAATTTAAGCATTAGGAAATTATTTAGAAATTAGAAATTAAAAATTGGAAATTTCGCGCGGAGCGCGGTGACCGCGTGCCTATTGAAGAATGAGCCAACGAGTATATTTTATGTTGCTTGTCTAAGTCCTTAAAGGAAATAGGCAAAGGGAAACCAAGTCTTAAATGGGCGATTTGGCAGCATAAATATGACCCGAAACCAGGTGATCTAGCCATGGCCAGGATGAGCTCCGATGAAAATCGGAGGGAGGTCCGAACTCACGCGCCGTACAACACGCGGGGATGAGCTGTGGTTAGGGGTGAAATTCCAATCGAACTTGGTAATAGCTGGTTCTCCTCGAAATAGCTTCAGGGCTAGCGCCGGCAAAATATTTAATCAGGGGTAGAGCACTGGATGGGGTTTGGAGCCGCAAGGTATCCTCCCCAATCAAACTCCGAATACTGATTAAAATTCCCGGTAGTCAGACTATGGGGGCTAAGCTTCATTAGTCAAAAGGGAAACAGCCCAGATCTCTATCTAAGGTCCCTAAATCCATATTAAGTGTTAAAGGTGGTGTTTTTTCTCATACAACCAGGAGGTTGGCTTAGAAGCAGCCATCCTTTAAAGATAGCGTAACAGCTCACTGGTCAAGAGAAAATGCGCCGAAAATGTATCGGGGCTAAATATGGTACCGAAGATGAGGGTGTCCCAATGCCGACATTGCTTCCGATGTTGAATATGTCTTAAACCGAAATTGCAATTTCGGTTTGGGACATATTGCAATTTCGGGATCAATATCGGCACGGGGACGCGGTAGAGGAGTATTCTGTTAACCTGCGAAGTCCACGACGTGAGTCGGGATGGAGGAAACAGAAGCAAGAATGTTGGCATGAGTAACAAAAAGGCAGGCGAGAATCCTGCCCACCGAAAGCCTTAGGTTTCCTGGGCAATGACTGTCAACCCAGGGTTAGGCGATCCTAATTGTTTAGCCCAAGGGTTAAACAAGATGGAAGAACAGGTTAATATTCCTGTCCTATTTTAAATTTATCTCATAAGCGACGTATTCAAGTGAACGAGCGTCCTATGGCTATGACGTTCCCCGACGTAAAGTCGGGGTAGAAGTGAAAGCTCCGGCTGGATCGAATTCGTGTAATTGAATGCCAAGAAAAACTCATGGGTTATGATTTAAAATATCCGTACCGCAAACCGACACAGGTAGGCGGGTAGAGAATACTCAGGTGTACGAGAGAACCCTTTTTTAAGGAACTCGGCAAAAAAACGGGCGTAACTTAGGGATAAGCCCTGTCCCGATAGCGTAAGCTTATCGGGACTGCAACTAAAGTGTTTCAGGCGACTGTTTACCAAAAACACAGGTTCCTGCTCAAGTCGCAAGACTATGTATAGGAGCTGATGCCTGGCCAGTGTCCGAACGTTAACGTGAGGGGTGAACACTCTGATGCAAATCAGAGGACTAGCTCTGATCCGAAGCGCGGATGAACGCCGGCGATAACTATAATCGTCCTAAGGTTTTTCGCTAAAGTTAGCGTAATTTTAGCGAAAAAGGACTGGGACGATTTAAAAATAAATGCTGCCTCATTTCGCAGTAATGCGAAAAATGGTCCTAAAATATTTGGCTATATGCTGGAAAGTCCCGCCTTGGCGGGATAATCAGCAGGAAAGAGCCCGATTTAACATTGGGCAATCCTCAGAGACCACACGCCAAACTTCTTATAAGTTTGTAAGAATAAGATATGGTCCTTTGCGCAAAGGAAGCAAAAAGCGAAATTCCTTGCGGGGTAAGTTCCCGCCTGCACGAATGGCATAACGGTCTGAAAACTGTCTTAAAAAGGGACTCGGTGAAATTGCAATGCCAGTAAAGATGCTGGCTTCTCACAGTTAGACGAAAAGACCCCGTGAAGCTTTACTACAACTTGATATTGATTTATTGAACAACATGTTCAGCATAGGTGGGAGTCCCGATTTATCGGGACATCAGTGAGATACCACCCTTGTTATTTAGTAAGTCTAACCCCGCCCAAGGCGGGAAACAGTATCTGGTGGGTAGTTTAACTGGGGCGGTTTTCTCCTAAAAAGTAACGGAGAAATTTACAAAGGTAGGCTAGGCTCGGATGGAAATCGAGCTGATAGGGCAAACCCATAAGCCTGCTTTACTGCAAGTCCAGCAAGACAAGCAGTTGCGAAAGCATAAGTTAGTGAACCGATCACGCCACATAGGTGGCTGAAAGATCATTGAATAAAAGCTACTCCGGGGATAACAGGCTAGTCTGGCCCAAGCGTCCATAGCGACGGCCAGGTTCGGCACCTCGATGTCGGCTCATCGCATCCTGGGGGTGAAGAAGCTCCCAAGGGTTGGGCTGTTCGCCCATTAAAGCGGTACGCGAGCTGGGTTCAAAACGTCAAGCAACTGAAAATAAATTCGGTTTTTTGACGGTTTGAACCCGAGGCATTAGACATCCAACACGGCGGCATTTAATAGTAATATTAAATGCGATACTAACTAATATCGGTGGAATCCTAATAAAGGACAATACCGAGGGAATTTTTTTAAGAAGAAGCCCGTAGAGACTAAATGTTAGACCCCCGCAAACGCGGGGTGAAGTTATAGTCCAATGCACTTAGTAATAAGTGATTAACATGCGTGAGACAGTAGGAGTATCCATGCTGTCTATAAATCTAGCTAAATGCTGGAAAATCTGACTAACTCCTTTTAGGAATAGGAGTTGAAGTATCTCACATTACTATGTTATAATAAAAATATGAAAAATATAAAACATAGTAACAAAGTGTTGAGCGCAGACAATCAGCAGGAAAGATTAAAGATTATAAATCCATGGTATATTGTTGGCTTTACTGAAGGCGAAGGAACTTTCCATATTGCTTTCTATAAAGATCCGCAAATGAAACAAGGAATAAAAGTAATTCCGGAATTTCATATTAATCAAAGTTATTTGCGATTAGAAATTTTGGAAATTATAAAGAAATATTTTGATTGCGGATATTTAAAACAAAACCATGTTAAAAATAAAAAAGACGATACCTTTGTTTTTGTTGTTAGAAACAGAGATGATTTGATTAATAAAATTATACCTTTTTTTGAAAAACATAATTTTATTTCTGACAAACAAAAATCATTCATTATTTTTAAGCAAATAGTTTTTTTAATGCAAAGTGGCGCTCATTCAACTAGAGCGGGAATTAAGAAAATTATTAATTTGGCTTACAAAATGAATGTTAATGGTAAGTATCGTAAAATAAAAAAACAAGATTTATGGCTTTAAAATCCTCAGAGACTATACGCTAGAGTCCGATGCAAGATCGGACAAGATATAGTCCGAACCCCGACGCGAGTTGGGGAGATAAATAGAAATATTTATTCATCCCGCGGTTGCGGGATAGTAACAAAGTTGTTGGTCTCCTATCTACTGTGAGCGTTAAATCTTGAGGAGCCCATTCCCTAGTACGAGAGGACCGGGAAGGACGAACCTCTGATCAGCCGGTTGTCACGCCAGTGGCAGCGCCGGGTAGTCAAGTTCGGGTAGGATAAACGCTGAAAGCATATAAGCGTGAAGCCGTCTCCAAGATTAGGATTTGCAAGCCACCTCAGAGACTATGAGGTTGATAGGCGGTCTGGTGTAAGGCCCGCAAGGGTTTGAGCGTAGACCGTACTAATATGGCTTATCTAATATCCTTTTAAAAATCTTTTATTATAAAAAGTGGTATTGTTCTGGTGACTCTAGCGAAGGGGTTACACCTGTTCCCATTCCGAACACAGCAGTTAAGCCCTTCAGCGCCGATGATAGTCTTTATTGGCGAAAGTAGGTCGTTGCCAGAACAATGCCACTTTTTTGTTTTGCTAATAAAAATTAAGTGGTAAAATATAAACATGAAAATAGAATCCTATCTTTATAAAAAACTTCAAAATAATTTAGTCCAATGCCAGACCTGCTGCCATTTTTGCGTTTTAAAATTGGGAGAAAAAGGCAAGTGCCAAATGCGACAAAATATTGCTGGCAAATTGATGGTTCTAAATTATGGCGAGGCTGTGGGTTTGGCCATTGATCCGATTGAGAAAAAACCTTTAGCGCATTTTATGCCTGGCACTTATACCTTGTCATTTGGCACACTCGGCTGCAATTTTTCCTGCTTGCATTGCCAGAATTTTTTTATGAGCCAAGCGGAAGAAGAAAATTTAGAATTAAAAGAATATCAAGCGCAAAGAATTAAAGAAATTTTACCAGAGAAAATTGTAGCGCTGGCTCTAAAAGAAAAATTGCCATCAATTTCTTATACTTACAATGAGCCAACTGTTTTTTTAGAGTATGCGTTTGATACAATGAAGCTGGCGCATGAAAAGAGATTAAAAAATATTTGGGTGTCTAATGGTTTTATGTCACTAGAAACTTTGGATTTAATCACGCCGTATTTAGACGCAATTAACGTGGATTTAAAATCTTTTTCAGAAAAATTTTATCAGGAAATTTGCGGGGCGTGTCTACAACCTGTTTTAGACAACTTAATTAAAATTAGACAATTAGGCATTCATTTGGAAATCACGACTTTAATTATCCCAACAAAAAATGATTCAAAATTAGAATTAAAACAAATCGCAAAATTTATTGTGAAAAATTTAGACGTTGATACGCCTTGGCATGTCAGTGCGTTTTATCCGAGTTATAAACTGAATAATTTAGCGCCAACATCAAGAGAAAAAGTTTTGGAAGCGCAAAAAATCGGTCTGGCAGCCGGATTAAAGTGGGTGCATACTGGGAATATTTAAAAAATCCTAACTAAAAAGTTGGGATTTTTTAAACAAATTATCTTTCCTCCATCACTTGCGCTTCAAAAATGTAAATGTCAACAGAATTATTTTTTATTGTTAATCAGCTACATACTTCGTGGCTTTTCCTTTACCAATGGCTTTAATCATTTTTATCTTTTTTAATTTTTGCAAATGCAGTTGGGCAGTACGGCGCGGGCAAGATAAAATATTTTCCACATCTTTAACATCAAGATGATTATTTTGGTCCAAAAAATCAATAATTTTTAATTGTTCTGCCGTCAGATAAATCTGTGATTTTATTTCACCATTAACTTTACGGCTGGACAATAACAAAATTTTTTCCTTAACTTCGGCAATCTCTTTTTTAAATCCTTTAACAAAATATTCCAGCCATGATGTGGCGTCAAGTTGTCTTTGATCATAAGTTTTGCCAATATTGATGGCTTGATAATAGGCTGGGCGATCGCTGTTATAATAATCTTCTAAAGCAAATAGACGCCGGAAATCATAGCCCCGTTGATAGAGAATTAAAGTAGCCAGCGCACGGGCAGTGCGGCCGTTGCCGTCATTAAAAGGATGGATAGCGGCGATTTCCAAATGGGCGATCGCGGCAACAATGACTGGATTTATTTCTTTTTCTTCGCTTGCCTTTAGCCAGGAAATAAAATCTGACATTAGTTTTGGCACCTTTTTTGCTTCCGGTCCAGTGTATAAAGTTTCTTGCGGCCATCCCAAACGGCGGCGCACCACATAAATCGGCCCTGATCGATAATGCCCGCAATCTTGCGCCGGTAAAGTGTTGTTTGTGACTAATCGGTGAATTTTTAAAATCACTTTTTCGGTGAGAGATTTTTTTTCAGCCACTAATTTTTCAATATATTTTAAAGCACTCAGATAATTTTTTACTTCGTAAATATCTCTATCTGGCGCATCTATTTTTTTCTTAGCATAAAGCGCTTCAACCTGGCCCATATTTAATTGATTGCCTTCAATTTCAGTAGAGTGATGAGTCATGCGGATAACTGCCTGGCGACGCAGACGCAATTCTTGTTGCGGTAAAATTTTGGCCCGGCTAATAAAATTTTTGACCTCGGCAATGGCTGTCAGGTCACTTAAAATTTTATTAGTCAAAGTGTATTTCGGATTAAACATAAAAGTGTTGGTTGGCTAATTTAATTATAGCACAGATTTTTGATTCGCGCAAGAATCGCGCAAGAATCGCGCAAAAAAGTGGATTTTTATTCTTCCTCCATCACCTGCGCTTCAAAGGTGTAAATTTTAACAGAACCATTTTTCCAGCAGTCAGTTGGTAACCCAGCTTTTTGCGAGCAGAGTTGACTCATTAATTCATCCAAATCCCAGCCGGTTTCGGTGGCGACTTGGGGGAGGAAGACGCCAGAGTTGTTACCCTGACGGACAATGACTCCGTGGCGGCCAAGTTTGATTTCTTTTTTAGGGTCAGAGATTTTTTGCAGGGGAGTTAAAACAGAAATCTCAATTTTAATGTCTGCTAATTCATTGGCGGTTAGTTCTGGAAAACGCGGGTCATCAAAAGCCGCGGCTTGGGCCATTTCTATAATCGCCGGGCATAATTCTTTAATTGGTTCAATTAGGCCAATACAACCGCGGAGTTCATCATTTTTTTTTAAAGTCACAAATACCCCGCGTTTTTCAGAGAAAATAGGGTAGTTTTTATAATCTTCAAATTTTTTATCCGTTAAATTAAAAGCGCGTTCAAGGGTGTTACGTGCCAGATCAAGAGCGGCGGATTGTTCAACTTTTGTTAGAGACCCTTCTGCCTCGTTTGCACTTGGCACCTCCCCTTGGTAAGGGGAGGACAAAGACGCGAAGACAATGGCGCCGTAGCCGACCACGCGGGTTTTATCACCATAATCAGGCGTATCGCCGGAATTGCTATAATGTAAAATTTGGCCAGATAGATTTAATTTTTCAGCAAGCAACATGCCAATTTTGATAGCTGATGAACCGCAAGCGCAGGTATCAAGGCCAGGGCGATTTTCAGCTAGGATGGAATTGAAAGTATCGGTAAAATTATTTGTGTCTTTGGTTAAAATAGAATCAATGATTCTTGCGTCAGAGTAAAGCGCATCATCGTAATTCGGATAGTGAGAAAGGTCGGAGGAAATGACAAGTAAAATTTTTTCATCAGAAAAAATTTTATAAATTGAATTAGCGACTGATTGTAAAGTTTTTTGATCATCGGAGTTGATAAGTCCGAGAACTAATTTAAAATTATTGTTAATCATTTTTTGTAAAAATGGAATTTCAACTTCCAGGGAATGCTCTGGCGCGTGAACATTGTTGTTAGCGTAGATTAGATTGTTGTCGCTGATTAACGCGGCAGTAAGGTTTT
>PFBP01000045.1:10721-11499 GCA_002778535.1 Candidatus Kuenenbacteria bacterium CG10_big_fil_rev_8_21_14_0_10_36_11 | reverse complement strand
GAAAAATTGCTCACCAAGACAACAACTAAAATGGTTAGCAAAAAAATAGCTCGTCTCATTTTTGGACCTCCTTCTGGTCTTTTGGTTAACTACCTTTACTTTTTGACACTACTATACACTACACTACTATTTTTTCTCCAAGTCCTCCGACCTTGGAAATTTAGTTATTAGTTGATTGTTAAAAGAGTTTAAAAGTCATCTTTTGATGACTTCAATATATTAGCACGGATTAAGAATTTTATCAATAGCAAGCGCTGTGGATAAGTTTTTTTTGACTTTTTTTTAAAAAGATGCTATAATAAAAGCAAAGTTCAAAACTTAATCAAAAATTTTAAAAATTATTGCCTAAATATTTTTTATTTAGACAAATAAAGGAAACTCTTATGAAAAAACCACTCTTTTTCTTGATGACATTAGTTTTGTTATTTTCTTTTGCCTTAACCGCTTCTGCCGCTAACAGCATTACCAACCGTCTTAAAGGCCGTCTGCTTTTGCAAGTGGAAAAAGGCGGAGCCATTTGGTATGTTAATCCAACTGATAGCCAGAAATATCAAGTGACTTTTGCCAATGCTTTAAGTTTGTTCCAGAGTTTTGCTTTAGGCATTACTAATGCTGATTTAGTTAAAATTCCAGCTGACACTAACAGCATTGATCCTTATTTGGACTCTGATAATGACGGTTATCCAGATAAACAAGAATTACAAAATGGTTATAGCCCATATATTGCAGGTATTGGCCAAGGCAGATTCAAAACAGACAATAACTTAGCCAAAAGATT
>PFBP01000045.1:0-10620 GCA_002778535.1 Candidatus Kuenenbacteria bacterium CG10_big_fil_rev_8_21_14_0_10_36_11 | reverse complement strand
TGTTCACACGGCTGGCTTTGGGAATTACGGATAAGGATTTGGCAGAGGTGGGAATGGAATGTAGAAAAATTGACAAAAATTTTGAGAAGATAGAGGGTAGAATTTAATAAGTTAAGGAGCAAAAATTTTATAATTATAAATTAACTTGTGGGAGTCTCGTGATTGTGGGACGCTTACCACGAAAATTTTATGAAAAAATCAAAAAGGTATCTAACAGCTGCGTCTAAAGTTGATAAAACAAAATTTTACAGCTTGGATGAAGCTTTAAATTTAATTAAAGAAATTGCCAAAGCTAAATTTGATGAATCAATAGAAGCACATATTCGGCTTGGCATTGACGCCTCAAAAGGCGAACAGCAAATCAGAGCCACAGTTGTTTTGCCGCACGGCGCTGGCAAAACAAAAAAGGTAGCTGTTTTCTCTGATAATGAAAAAGAAGTAGCTGAATCAGGCGCTGATTTATCTGGCGGCAAAGAGTTGATTGAAAAAATTAAAAATACAGGAGTCATTGATTTTGATGTGGCTGTCGCCACCCCGGAAATTATGAAAGACATGGCAACAATCGCTAAAATTTTAGGTCCCAAGGGTTTGATGCCTTCACCTAAAAATGAAACCGTGAGTAAAAATATTAAAAAAACCGTTGAAGAATTAAAGAAAGGCAAAATTACTTTTAAAAATGACGAGACTTGCAATCTGCACCAGTTTATTGGCAAAGTTTCCTGGCCAGTTGAAAAAATAAAAGAAAATTATGAGATTTTTTTTGAAGCTGTGAAAAAAGCCAAGCCATCAGGCGTTAAAGGCGCGTATATCAAGCAAATAGTTTTATGTTCTACCATGGGGCCGGGAGTTAAAATAATGGTATAAAGTAGAAAGTATAATGTATTATGGGAAAATAAAAGGCGTCTCTTATGAGGGCGCTTTTTAGGTTGCTTAAAAGTGATAAATTAGGTAAAATTAAATTATGAAATCAAAATTTTATTTATTTTTGGCTATTTCTTTAATGATATTTGGCATTAATTTTTTGCCGATTAGTTTAGCAGCTGTAGCTAATAGTGAATTTGGCCAAATTAAATTTTTGCAATTATCCGATGGTGTTTCAGCAGGTAGTTTTATTTTGCCAACTTTTAATAGCGGTTACAGTGCATCTTTAATTGATCTTGGCGGTGATGGCCAGCAAGAAATTTTGTTAGGTGCTGGCAGCCAGAGCGAGCCATTAGTAAAAATTTTGCGAAGCGATGGTTCATTAGTCAATAGTTTTTTAGCTTATGATAAGAAATTTGTGGGCGGGGTCAAAGTGGCTGGTTGTGATTTTGATGGCGATGGCAACGGTGAAATTTTAACTAGCGCTGGCCTGGGCGGTTCAGCGCACATCAGGATTTTTAATAGCTACGGTCAGCCGAAAATTAATGCTGGTTTTTTTGCTTTTGATCAGAAACAATTAACTGGTGCGGAAATTGCTTGCGTTGATATCAGTGGTGACAAGAAAGATGAAATAGTTGTTGTTGGTTTAGAAAACAATAAGCCAGTGATAAAAATTTTTGATAGCGCTGGCAAGTTAATTAAACAACAGCAGTTGGATTTTAAATCAGATAATGTCAGTTTGTCCGCCATTGATTTGGGCGGCGATGGTATTGAAGAAATTTTAGTGGCTGGCGGCCGTGGTAACAAGCCAGTAGTTAATATTTATCGAGGCGATTTGAGCTTGGTGGATAAGATTTTTTTAACTACAGAAAATATTGTTAATGGTTTATCTGTTTGGGGTGCTGATATAGATCAGGATAATCAAGGAGAGATATTGGTTGGCCAGGGCGTTGGCGGTTCTCCACTCATAACAGTTTTTGGTAATGGTAAAATTAAAAATAATTTGCCAGTTTTTAGTTTTGATGATAATTTTTTAGGCGGAGTAAAGCCAATGATCGGCGATATTAATGGCGATAAAAAATTAGAATTAATTTTACTGCCGCAAAGTCTGCCGACTGGACGGTTAGATTTGTATAAATATATTGATATTGATGTTTCTGAGCAGCGTTTTCGTTATTATCAAAATGGTTATTTAATTGATGATGTCTTAACTTCTACTGGTAAACCATCAACGCCAACCCGTCTGGGAGAATTTACAGCTTTTTCAAAATATGATATGGCTTATGGCGGAGTTGACGGCCAGAGTTGGGGCATGCCATATTTTATTGGTTTTTACAAATCAGGCAGTTTGGAAAACGGCATTCATGAGTTGCCATTTTTAAATGGCCGGCGCGAGGGCGCCACAAGTTTAGGCCGCGCTGTTTCACATGGCTGCGTGCGCTTAGGCATAGGTGTGGCCAAGGAAGTTTATGATTGGGTGGAAATTAATAAAACCAAAGTTATAGTGCATAAATAATAATTTTTTATGTTTTTATCAATTATTATTGTTTCCTGGAACACTCGCGAGTTGACTTTAAAATGTTTAAAGTCAATTTTTGAGTTTATGAAAAATATAGATTTTGCAATTTATTTGGTAGATAATAATTCAAGCGATGGCACGGTGGATGCTGTGGAGAAATCTGGCCTACCTACCTCGTCGGCAGACAGGAAGGCCGGAGTTACAAATAATTTTGTAACTCCAAATTTTAGTTCGGAAAATTTACACATTATCGCCAATAAAGAAAATGTGGGGTTTGCGAGAGCGAATAATCAAGCATTAATCACCCTTTTTTGTCATTCCCGCCCCCGATCAAAGTCGAGGGCAGGCTCCAGCGGGAATCTTGTGGAACTTTGGGATCCCCACTTTCGTGGGGATGACAATGTAGGGACAGGTCTAGACCTGTCCCTACGGTCAGAATATGTTTTACTTCTTAACCCCGACACAGAATTTGTTGATGATAAAATCAAGCAAGCTATAGATTTTATGGAAACACATCCAGACATTGGCATTTTTGGGCCTAAACTTTTGAATAGCGATATGACATTGCAAAAGTCTTGCCGTAGGTTCCCTGGTATTCTTGACCAACTTTTTATTCAATTAAAATTTTATAACTTTTTTCCTGAAAAAATCAAAGCCACACGAGATTATTTTATGTTGGATTTTGACTATAATGAAATTAAAGAAGTTGATCAGGTTATGGGCGCGGCAATGTTGGTGAGAAGAGAAGTAATAGAGAAAATCGGTTTGTTAGATGAAAACTTCTGGGCAGTTTTTGAAGAAGTTGATTTCTGCAAGCGAGCCAAGGATGCCGGCTATAAAATTTATTTTTATCCTGACTGGCAAATTATCCATCATAAAGAACAAAGTTTTAAGCAGTGGCCAGGACTAAGAAAACAAATAAATTTTAACCGTTCGTTATATTATTATTTTAAAAAACATCAGCCCTTTTGGCAGTTATTTTTATTATGGCTTGTCCAGCCGATAAATTTGTTGTTGACAATTGTTGATACAATTTTTGGCATTAGAAAAAAGCAAGGTAAAAGTAAAAATCTGTAATTAAAAATTAATCCATTTCTGTCATTCCTGCGCAAGCAGGAATCCAGAAAGAAATTTAAAAATGTCTGGATTCTGGTTTAATTTGCCACCGGCAAATTTGCACTCGTCAGAATGACAATAATAAACCAAAATAAAAAAGTCCCGATTTTTTTATTATTATGTCAAGCATAATTAATGCAAAATATTTTAAAATAACCTTTTTTCTGCTAATTTTAGCAGAAATTTTGTCATATCTTGGTTGGGCACACCCCATCATAAATACTATCTGTTTCGTGGTTATTATTTTAGCCATGCTGATTTTATGTTTAAAAAAATTAGAGTGGGGGATTTATATTTTGCTGGCGGAATTATTTATCGGATCAAAAAGCGGGGCAATGTTTAGTTTAAATTCGGGCGATATAAATTTATCAGTTAGGATGGGGATATTTGTGGTGGTGACGGGAGTGTGGTTGATGCACGAATTGATGCGAATAATAAAACGAATTGATGCGAATAAAATTTTAGCATTAGACTGGAATTATAAAGTCTGTCATTCACGCGCAAGCGGGAATCCCAAAATTAAAAGCAATGCCGTATTCCACGAGATCCCCGCTTGCGCGGGGATGACAAAAAAAACTGGGATGGCAAAGAATATAATATTATTTGGTATAGTCTTATGTTGGGCTTTTGTTTGGGGCATCATCCGCAGCAATGATTTTGGCAATGTATTTTTGGATTTTAATAATTGGCTGTATTTTTTAGTGGCGTTGCCGCTCACACGAATCTACACAAATGAGAACACAAATAAACACAAATTTATCAAAAATATTATTTCTATTCTGTCTGCGACTGCGGTGATTATTTTTTTAAAAACTATTTTTTTATTTTATATTTTTACACATAGCTTTGCTTTTATTGGTTCAGATATTTATAAATGGGTGCGGGATACTGGCGTGGGAGAAATCACAAATATGGCTGGTGGATTTTATCGCGTGTTTATGCAAGCGCAGATATATTCGCTGATATTATTTTTTATAATTCTTTTTTGTCATTCATGCGAAAGCAGGAATCCAGAAAAAAATAATTTAAAATTTCTGGATCCTGACTTGCGTCAGGATGACAAAATAAACAAGCATAACAAAAAAAATTTTATATTACTTATTACTTATTACTTATTACTTATTACAACTTTTACTGTTATAATTTTGTCTTTCTCCCGCAGTTTTTGGGTTGCCTTTATTATTACTCTATTATTTTATTATTTTATTATTTTATTTTTTAAATTACCCATTACCCATTACCCATTACCCATTATTTTTCATTCCTTTGCCAAATTATTTTTTATTGCTACTATTAGCTTGGGTTTGGTTATTTTTATTTTATATTTACCGCCCAAGATTTCTAATTTAAATTTGATAGCTGTTTTTGGCCAAAGAGCCACGCAAGGCGAAGCGGCCAGCAACTCGCGCGTTAATCAATTAAAACCGCTTTTACTGGCCATTACTAAACACCCGCTCATCGGCTCTGGATTTGGCACAACCGTTACTTACAAATCTAATGACCCACGTATTGTTAATGAAACTGCTGGCCAATCTGGATTGGTGACTACTTATGCTTTTGAATGGGGATATTTGGATATGATATTGAAGTTTGGATTAGTAGGATTAGTTATTTATTTAATTATTATTTTTAAAATTTTAGGCAGATTGCTAAAACTCAAAACCGCCAGCTGGCGGACAAAACTCAAAATAAATTCAAATAATCAGATTCAAAATAATAACTTTCTGGATCCCGACTTTCGTCGGGATGACAAAAAAGAAGAGGATAACAACAAAGAAAATTACGGATTACAGATTACGGATTACAGATTACAAATGGTTTTTTTTCTCGCACTCATCGCTTTATTAGTTGTTAATATTTTTAGTCCGTACTTAAATCATCCATTGGGTATTGGTTTTCTTATCTTGTCTTTTGTTTTAATATTAAAATGATTTTATGACCCTTTCAATTTGTCTTGCTACCTGGAATTCAATGAAATTTATCCGCGAATGTCTGGAATCTATTTTTAGTCAGACTGTTTTTTTAGATCCTGATTTTGAAATTAAAATAGCTGTTAATCTGGTGGACAATGGTTCGGAAGATGGCACGGTGGAGTTTATTAAAAATAATTATCCGCAAATTCATATTTTAAAAAATATGAATAATGTTGGTTTTTGCAAGAGTTACAATCAGGCCATAAAAATGCATCAAACTGACTGGGTATTGATTATGAATGTGGATACGATTTTAGCGTCTGATTTTTTAGCTGTAATTTTAAAAACAGCCGAGCGCATTTCTGATAAAATAAAAGCGGGTTCTTTTGGCCCAAAGATTTTAAAAGCAGAAACAGTTTTTGAAGACAGCTTGCCAAAAATTATTAAAACGAATAAGATAGATTCTTGTGGTTTAATGGTTAAAAAGTCGCGTCTGGTTAAAAATATTGGCGAAGGCGAAATTGATAATAGCCAATATGATAATGTTCAAGATTTTTTTGGTTTTAGCGGCGCCTGCCTTTTATTCAGAAGAGAAGCCCTGGAAGATATTAAAATAGGAGCGGAATATTTTGATGAAGATTTTTTCGCCTATCAGGATGATTTTGATCTGGCTTGGCGCTTGCGTCTTTTTGGCTGGCAGAATATTTTTGTGCCAGGAGCCAAAGTTTATCATTTCCGCGCTTCAAGAATCAATACTCTAAAACCATGGCAATTCTTACAGATAGTTCGGGCTAGACGCGCCAAATCTCTGCTTATCAATTACCATTCTTACAAAAATCATTTTTGGGTATTGGTTAAAAACGAACTCATGGCTAATTTCTGGCGTCATTTCCCTTTTATTTTTTGGCTGGAACTGAAAAAGTTTATTTTCATTTTATTTTTTGAGCAAAAAACCCTTGCGTCTTTAAAATTTTTTTTTAAATTGTTGCCCAAAATGTTATTCAAAAGAAAAATAATTATGGCTCGCAGAAAAGCCGCTGTCGAGGAGATAAATAAATTTTTTGTATGAAACTTTCCATTATTGTCTTAAATTACCAGACAAAAAATTTGGTTAAGCAATGTTTAAAAAATATTGTTAATTTAAATTTACCTTTTAAATACGAAATTATCGTGGTGGATAATGATTCTCGCGACGGGATTGAGAAAATGATTGATGAGGAGTTTCCAGATGTGCGTTTTATTCAATCTGATAAAAACAATGGCATGGGCGCTGGTAATAATTTGGGTATTAAAGCGGCCTGGGGCGAGTATGTTTTGATTTTAAATCCAGATGTAGTGGTTTTAGAAAATTCTTTGGAAAAAATGGTGGAATTTTTGGATGGGCATTCACAGACGGGCACTGTGGCGCCAAAATTGTTAAATCCTAATAGAACTTATCAGCAGTCACGCTATCAGTTTCCAGATTTTTTTCTTTTGCCTGCTTTTATCCGTACAGGCTTAAAAAAAATCAGCCAGGGGAAATTGGATGAATATTTTATGAATAATGTGCCAGGAGATTCGGCTCACAAAATTGATTGGGCCAGGGGGTCGGCTTTAATGGTTCGCCGTTATGTTTTAGAGCAGATCAACGGTTTTGACCAAAATTTTTTTATGTATATGGAAGATACTGATTTGTGCCGCCGCGTTTGGCGCCTTGGTTTTGAGATTTGGTATTTACCTGAAGCCCAGTTGATTCATTATTATGCCAGAGAATCTGCTGACAGCGGCCAGTGGTTAAAAGATTTGACCAAAAAAATCACTTGGATTCACATTTTTTCCTGGCTAAAATAT
The DNA here is from genome assembly GCA_002778535.1 of Candidatus Kuenenbacteria bacterium CG10_big_fil_rev_8_21_14_0_10_36_11. GTDB lineage: Bacteria > Patescibacteriota > Patescibacteriia > UBA2196 > UBA2196 > 1-14-0-10-36-11. The sequence goes on along the minus strand of PFBP01000045.1, from coordinate 3,381 downwards.
TTTTGGAAGTGGCGGGGAAAAGAATAATATATATTGTGCTAAAAAATAATTTTGTTACAGTAGACTATTCCATTTTTACCCCTCTATTCCCCGGCACCACTTCAATCCAAATATTGCCTGGCTGGAAAATTATTTCCTGCTTATTGCTATCATAAAAAATTGTCCGTTCGCTCGGGCTTTTTTTTGTCCAGCTCCCGCGCATAAGTTTGCCCTCAATAAAAATCCAAGCCGCGCCTTGGCCAACTATTTCTATTTTTAAACGATCTTCCGCGTCCAAGTGAATTTCTTCTGGCACAAATTGGACCACTAAATTTTTTACTGCTATTTGTTTTTTATCATTAGCGTCAATAAAAGGCTTTTCGTTTTGAAATCTTAAATATGTCTTTGTTGAAGTGTTATAATCATAACGCGTATTAAATAAGTCCATGGCTGAATAATTGACTTTGATTTTATTAGCTGTTTCTAAAAATCTGACTGGCACATTGCTAAATTTCCAATGCACGAATTCCGTGGTTTTGTCCGTTAGTTCAAAATTTTTTCTAGCTACGTTGATTTTTTTGCTGTCAGTAAAAAGATTATGCGGCGCTAATTTGTTTTTGTCGCGGTAAAAATAGACCGGCCCCAGATAACTAATTTCATTCAAATCTAAAATATCTAAATCATCAATTTTTTGCAATGCTTCGGGCGAGCCGCCAGAATGGCCATAAAGGGCGTTTAATTCTTTCACCCAATCAACATAATACGGCCGGGCGCTTCTCACTGGTCCAATTTTTTTTATGTCAGCAACCGAGGTAAAAATTGCCATGAGCCGCGTGGTGCCGCCTTCAACCAAAGTATTATAAACTATTTCCGCCTGGCTAAGTCCTGCCAGGGGCCAGGCGTCAGGATTATTATCAATCATTAAAGCTACTGGCCATAGTTTTTGAATTTGGCCGCAATCATTGCTTTCATTAGCCAAACTGCAAAATGTTTTTTCTAAGGGCTTATTAAAGGAAATATTTTTTGATTGCTTGATAAGATTCCCGGCATAGAAAAAAATACCCATGATCATGACCAGGGCGATTAAAAGATAATCTATAAGCAATGAGTCGTTTAGTTTTTTGTGGCGGTGCATAAGATAAAATATTTACTCAAAAATCTGTATTGTATAGCCATTGGATATTTCAGCCGCAAAGTTTTTTTCTGGGCAAGCGCCAGCGCCATGGTCTTTGGTATAAACTTCAAAATTATTTATTTGCAAAATAATAAATGGTTTAGCACAGCCGTAAGCTCCGGCTGGGAATTTTTTATAGCGATAATAATAACTGTCAATATTGAGCGGGTCAATTATATCCTGTTCAACAATTTTTTTCTTTTTTAAAATATTTAAAAACTCCTTAGTGTGTTCAGCCGGTTCTAAGGAGTTGTCCCAGCCGCCAACATCATTGTCGTCTGAAGCTGGCAGCAAATCAAATTTGTCTTGATAAATTGCTAAAGCTGTGCGCAGTTGGCGCAGATCAACTCTTCTTTTAATGTCTCTAATTTTGCCCTGGATTAAACCCAAATAGCCAGCTGTCAGGCCAATTAAAGTTAAAACTAAAAGCCAGGCGAAAATTCTGCTTAATCTAAAAGCTGAAATTTGCTGATTGGCAAGATCCATAGCATGGAGTGGAATAATATTTATTGATTTATTATTTTTTTATTTCTTCAGTTGCGTTTTCTTTTTCCGCTTCCGCTTCAGCCACTTCAGCAGGCACTAATTCTTTAGGAGACGGAGCTGCAGTTAGAATTTCTTCTTTTTTAGGTTCTTCAGCCAAAGCAATCGGCGTTTCTGGGTCTGTTAATAAAGTTAATGTGGCTGGGATTTTTAAATCTTTAGCTCTGATAATGGTGCCAAGCTGGTTAAGCGCGTTTAAGTCCACATCCAAGTGCGAAATCAAATCACCCGGCAAACATTCTATTTCAATAGAATCCAAAGTTTTTATTAAGACTGCGCCTAAATCTTTAACTGCTCCTGATTCGCCCATAAAATTAAGAGCGATTTCAGTTTTGATTTTTTCATCCATCCTGACTTGGTAAAAATCAATGTGCACAAATTTATTGGTTAAAGGATCCCGGCTGATGTCATGAAACAAAACTTTGATTGGTTTTTCATTGTCAATCACGAGATCAACCAAATCTGATTCACTGATTTGTTGGAGTGTTTTTTCTAATTCTAATTCAACTAAAGTCAGGATTTTTGTCTCTAGGCCATGGCCATAAATTACAGCTGGTATTAGGCCAATCAATCTTAAATTAGCTGCCTTTTTGCCTGTTTCTGTTCTTGTCGTAGCGTTAAGTGTTAATGTTTTTTGTGGCATATAATAAGTTTATGAGTTATAAATTGTTTGATTTTTCAGCGATGAGTTTCTTTATCTTATCAATAAATTCATTTTTGTCAAACCCAGTTGTTTCTTTTTCCCCGCGTTTGCGGATTTGTAGCTTATCGCTTTGCATTTCCTTGTCGCCGATGACGAGCATATAAGGAATTTTTTGCTTAGCAGCCTTTCTGATTTTATTGCCGACTGTTTCATTTTCGTCCCAAACTTCGGCGCGGATTTCGTTTTGCTTAAATTCATTAGCCAGTTTGCGGCAGTGTTCAATATGATTTTCGCCAACAGAAATTATTACTACCTGCACCGGGGAGAGCCATAAAGAAAACGCGCCGGCATAGTGCTCAATCAAAAGCCCGATAAATCTTTCAAAAGAGCCGAACAGCGCGCGGTGAAGCATATAAGGCGATTCGTCTTGGCCCTGGGCATTGGTGAATGTCATTGCAAATCTTTCCGGCAAATTAAAATCAAACTGCAAAGTAGAGCATTGCCATTCGCGTCCCAGCGCGTCTTTGATTTTAAAATCCAATTTTGGCCCGTAAAAAACCGCGCCGCCGACTTCTTTTTGAAAATTTAGATTTTTTTCTTTAGCTACTTTCTCTAAAACATTTTCAGTGAATTCCCAGCCCTTGTCATTGCCCGCGTATTTATTGTTTTTTGGATCCCGGACAGATAAATATACATTAACATCCTCTATTTTAAACCCAAAAGATTTATAGATGAATAAAATAAAATCAATCACCTGTTTTAGTTCTTCTTCCACCTTGTCTGCCTGACAAATAATATGAGCGTCATCTTGAGTAAAGCCTCTGACGCGGATTAAGCCAGAAAGTTCGCCTTTTTTTTCAAAACGATAAACAGTGCCGCATTCAGCCCAACGCATCGGCAGTGCGCGGTATGAGTGCGGATTATTTTTATAGATTCTGACATGAAACGGGCAGTTCATTGGTTTTAATAGATAAGTTTCCGGTTCTTTGATTTTTTCTTTATTTTGATTTTCAGACAAACTTTGCCCGGCTTCAATCGGCCC
>PFBP01000020.1:11355-20540 GCA_002778535.1 Candidatus Kuenenbacteria bacterium CG10_big_fil_rev_8_21_14_0_10_36_11 | reverse complement strand
CATAAAATACCAGCGACAATTTTTCCATCTTTTTCGTTTTTAATTTCTTTTTCTAAAATTGAAGCCATTTTTAAAATATCATAAAGGCTTTTGTTTTGCGCTTTGATTTCCGTGAGTAAAGCCGAAGTTAATTTGTTTTCAAAATTATCCAACATTTTTTTAATAACCTCTTCAGCCGCGGCATCTTTATAAACTCTGTAAGTGTCAGGAAATAAAAATCCTTCTAAATTATTGTCAGGCAAATTTTTTAGAAAATCATAATCATTTTTAAAATTATTGACTTTTGTCAAATTTAAAATATCGTTTTTATTATTGATTATTTTTTGTTTGATCAGCTCATCAGCCAAATCAGCAAGCGTCTCCCCTTCTCTCAAAGTGATGGAAATTTCATTATCAACTTTGCCTTGCACAAATGTTTTGGCTAACTCCGCCATATTCATTGGGGTCAGCATATAGATGCCAGCCTGCACTGAGCTTTGCCAGCCGCGCAAATAAAGATAAACCTGAAAAATCATCTGTGATTTAATTAAATCATTAGTGAATAATTTCCTGCTGATTTGATTGACTGTCTCCCCCTTTTGAATCACAAATTCTTTTTCACTTTTAAAATTTGGTTTGGAATAAATTTGATAAATAAAAAAAACAGTTGTCAGTGTAATGATTAAAATCAGTATTGATAATATTTTAAAAATTAAAGATTTGGACATAAATAAAAGGATTGGTAATTGGTAAAAGACATAAAAAAATTTTACTGATTACTTTTTTATTCTATCATACATCTAATTTTGACGCTAATATAAATTTAGTTGCTGATAGTAGGTGGGCAACTACCACCACCAATGGTGGCAATTTCCATCCAATTAAAGTAACACTCCCTCATGAAATTTTACTTATCATGAGGGGTTTTTATTTCCTAAAATTTCTGTTAAAATTTTTTCTGCGGTTTTTTGCCAAGAAATTTTTTTTAAACGCTCGTGGCCTTTTTCTATTTTTTGTAGAGACGCATTGCAATGCGTCTCTACAACGGCCGTTTCTAACCCTCGGGCAATATCTTCCAATGAATCAGGATTTACATAAACGCAGGCGTCAGCGCCGATTTCACGAAGAACAGGAATGTCAGACGCGACCACTGGCAAACCAAAATCAAATGCTTCTAAAATTGGAAAACCAAAACCTTCTTCTTTGGAAACCAACGCAAGCGCGGCTGATTCGGATAATAGCTCCCGCTTCTTGTCCTCGGAAATGTAACCGAGAAATTCAACGCCCCCACTGTCATCCTCGATCTTGACCCGAGGATCCAGTTCTTTTTGTTTTTGTTTCTGGATTGCCCGATCCGCCGCAGTCGCGGAGCAGGCAACTCGGGCAATGACAGAAAAAATATTGTTCTTAAATCTCTCCTCTATTTTTCCAGCTAAAACTAATTTGTAATCAGGGTGTTTTTCATAAAAAATTCCAAACGCTTTAATTAAATTGCTGATATTTTTCTTTTCTTCAACGCGGCCAAGATATAAAATTTGTTTTTTACGTAATCCGTAATCCGTAATCCGTAATCCATAATTTTTGGGATTATAACCCCATGGAGTTACCATGATTTTTTCCGGTTTAATTTTGGTATATTTTAACAAATCGTCCCTGACCGCTTCACTTGGTACAAAAATTTTAACGCATAATTTTTCAGCCAGCCATAAATCAAGGTTGAGAATTATTTTTTGCTTGAAAGAATAAAGATGGGGTTGTTTTTTAAAGGCAATGTCGTGGATGATTTTGTAGTAATGGGTTCTTTCCCTTCCTCCTTGAGGAGGGGTGGCGAGCTCGCGAGCCGGGGTGGTGGGAGATATCCTGTGCCATAGTTTTTTATGGGACAACGGGAAAGAAAAAATTATCAGGAATAATGGCATAGTATGCACTGGAAAAAACATGGCTTTTGGCGGATGGAAAATAAGCTCCCCAGCAAGCCGGATTTGTGTCCAAAAAAAATTGAATGGCCAATGCAAAACTTTCTGGTTTTCTTTAGGCAGCCAGAAAATTTTTTTTGGGGTGTAAAATATAAAGTTAATTTCCTTATTTTGGAAATTGGAAATTGGAAATTGGAAATTGACAAATTGCCTTAGCAATTCATCGCTCACTTTTTCCACCCCTGTTTTTTGGATTGTCGCGATGCTACGGGATGCGTCAATACCAATGGTCATGTGATTATTTGTTTTATTTTTTCAATAAACTTCTCCTTATTAAATTTCTCTGCTTGGGCTTCGCAGTCAAACCGCATTTTCAGAGACTGCTCTGGAGTCAGCCATTCCACTGCTTTGATAATGTCGTCGATCGTATAATTTTCCGGTATAAATTTTCCAGTCAGGCGGTCAATAATTGTTTCTTTTAATCCCCCATCAAAAACGCCAACGCAGGGCTTGCCAGCAGACATACTTTCCAAGGGTGTCATGCCAAAATCTTCATCAATTGGAACATACAGCGTGGCAATGCAGCGGCCGACTAATTCTTTTAATTCATCGTCTGATTGCCAACCGAGAATTTTTATATTCTCAAAACCAGCAGCTAAATTTTTAACATTTTCAAAATCATCACCAGCAGAAGCGACCACTAATTTTTTATCTGGCATTTTTTGAAAAGCGCGGACAATGTCCTCCACTCTTTTCAATTTATCAACCCGGGCAAAAGAAAGATAATAATTGCTTTGGGCAAACCATTTGAATTTATTGGTTTGAATCGGCGGGTGAACAATAACGGAATCACGATTTAAATATTTTTTTATTCTCTTCTGGACATTGATGGAATTGGCAATAAATGTGTTCATTTGATTAAAGCCGTAATAGTAGACCAAGCGGCTAATTGGAATAAATAAACGGAGAATAATTTTTTTCCACCAGACTTTATTTTTTAAATAATAATTTTTGAGATCAAAGACGTGGCGCACTGGCGTGTGACAATAAAATATTTTTTTAACACCCGATCTCACATTGTGCGCGGCAGACAGACAATTATTGCCGGAAAAAATAACTAAATCATAATCGCGGATAAATTTGGTTTTAAAATAAAAAAGCCACTGGAATTTTAAATAACGCCAGCCGCTTTTTTGCGAAGGGTGCCCCAAGACAAATAATTTGTGCGGCACATCGCTTCTGGGAAATGTTTCCATATCGCTCCAAAAACCAGTGGCAATGTCGGCGTTCAATCCTTTAGCCATAATCAAAATCAAGCGCTCGGCGCCGCCCATAAACATAAAACGGTCGTGGATGATAAGGGTTTTCATTTTAAATTATTTTTTTAATAATCAGCCAATATAATTTTAATATTGGATTGCCAATTTTATTTAATAAAAAATTATTAGTTTCCTGATAAATAATTTCTCCGGCAAAATCTTTTAATAATTCCCTGTCCCCTACCCCTCTATTTTTTTGAATGGTCTGTCTGGCTGTGTGCCATTTTTTAAAATTGATTAAAAACCATAATCTGGCTTTTAGCCACGGCCAAACAAAGTTGTTTTTAAAAGCAGAAAAAAGTTTGCCTAAATCTGTCAGGATTAACATTGGCAGAATTAAAAATAAAGTTTTTGTCTGATAAAATTTTAAAAGCAAATAAAGCCGATTTTTTTCCAGCCAAAAATAGCGGATTTTATTTTTAGAAACAGGATTTTTATTGTCATGATAACAAATTGCCTCCGGAGCCAGCATTGTTTTATAACCAGCCAAAGCGGCTCTTAAACAAATATCAGTATCTTCATAATAAGAAAAATAATTTTCATCAAAAAGACCGATTTCTTTTAACATTTTGGTTTTGTATAAAACAGCGGCTCCACTCGCGTAGACTAAATTTTTATTTTCTGGCGCTTTGGTTTTTTGATATTCTGATACTAATTTGTGATTTTCCTTACACCAGCCATAGCCTAAATAATGCAATTGATTGCCAGTGGAAGCGATTTCTTCTGGCTTATCATAATATAAAATTAGCGGTTGAACGACGCCTATTTTTTCTTCTCGTTCTGCTGGGGCAATAAGTTCTGTTAAAAAGTTTGGTTCTACAAAAGTATCTTGATTTAAAAGTACAACATAATCTGCATTATTTTCTAAGGTAAATTTCATGCCAATGTTATTGCCTTGAGCAAAACCGGGATTTTTCAATAGTTTTATAATTTTTAAATTTTTCAAATTTAAATTTTCTAAAAAATTTATTGAGCCATCAGTTGAATTAGAATCAAAAGTAATGATTTTAATTTTATCTTGAGGATAATCTAAATTTCGTAAACTTTCAAAAAGTTTTGGCAGATATTTTTCGCCGTTCCAGATAAGGATGAGGATGTAGACCATAAAATATTTGTCATCCCCGCACCAGGATGAGGGGCGGGAATGACAGAAAGAGCGGTTTTATTTCGTAGCTAAAATGCTTCTTTTATACGCTTCCAGATTATCCAAAGCCACGCCTGTGCCTTTGGCCACGCAAAGCAGAGCGTCATCAGCCACATAAGCTGGTACTCCCGTGGCTTGAGAAATTAATTTATCAATATTTCTTAAAAGAGCTGTGCCGCCAGACAAAACCATGCCTTTGTCCATAACATCAGCAGAAAGTTCTGGCGGAGTTTTATGCAAAACATTTTTAACAGCGCTGACAATGCCTTCTAATTCATTTTTAATCGCTTCAGTAATATCATCAGAAGTTAATTCAATACTTTTAGGCAGGCCAGATACTAAGTCGCGTCCTTTGACTTCTTTTTTCAAGGGCTGTTCTAAAAACATGGCGGAGCCGATTTCTATTTTAACTTCTTCTGCCGTGCGTTCGCCGATGGCTAAATTATAACGGCGGCGGGTGAATTCCTGAATCGCGTAATCTAATTTATTGCCGCCGATTCTGACTGAAGTATTGGCTACAATACCGCCCAAGGAAATCACGGCGACTTCCGAGGTGCCGCCGCCCATGTCAACAATCATATGGCCTGATGCCGAACCAATCGGAATGTTAGCGCCAATAGCCGCAGCAATCGGCTCTTTAATAATATAGGCGGCTTTAGCGCCGGCGGAAAGAGTGGCGTCAATCACGGCGCGTTTTTCCGTGGAAGTAATACCTGCTGGCACCGCGACCATGACTTCTGGTCGAAAGAATCTAATACCCCCAAGAGCTTTATTAATATAATATCTAATCATGGCTTCGGTTGTTTTATAATCAGCAATCACGCCCTCTTTTAGAGGGCGCGCGGCAATAATTGTATCAGGGGTGCGGCCGATCATTTCTTTGGCATCATCGCCAACTGCTAATACTTTTTTATCAGCCACCGAAAGAGCCACAACCGAGGGTTCATTAATTACAATGCCTCGGCCTGGCAAATATACCAAAGTGTATGTGGTGCCAAGATCAATGCCAATTTTTTTGATAAACATATTATATTTAAATTCAAAACTCAAAACTATTGTTTAAAAATTAGAATTTAGAAATTATATCTTTATTTCTATTTTTGTTTCAGGATCATTGGCAAGTTGTACTTCCACTGCTTGTTTTAAAATATGTTGTTTAATTACCTTGCCTTTGCCCTGGGGAGTATTAATAGTAGCGCCAAGTACAGGCAGATTTTTAGCCAAAATTTCATAAGTTTCTTGTTCATATTTTAAACAGCATTTAAGCCGGCCGCAAACTCCAGCCAGCCGCTCTGAACCGCAATGGGCAATTTGTTGCACATGAGAATAACCAGCATTGATCTGATTCAGCTTATTTAAGAAAGATTTGCAACAGAGGGTTTTGCCACAAGGGCCGATTTCACCAAGCGAGCGCGCTTCATCCCTCACCCCAATCTGATAAAGGCGGATTGATTTTTGAAAATAATGGGTTAATTCTTTGACTAATTCGCGAAAATCAATCCGATTGGCAGCAGTAAAATAAAAAGTGATGCGCCCGCCATCAAAGGAGTAATGAATATTGGTGATTTTCATGTCTAGACCATATTTTTCAATTAAAGTCCGGCAAATATTCAAATCATTTTCTTTGTGTTTGTTTTTTTCTTCTGCTTTTTCCAGATCAGAAAGGTTTGCTTTTCTGATAACTGGTTTAATTTCCCGGCAGTTAATTTCGTTTTGGCTGACATCTTTGAAAGCAATAATTTTGCCTATTTCTATGCCTAAATCGGTTTTGACAATTACCATATCGCCTGCTTTTAAATCATGATTTTCAGGATCAAACCAATATGGTTTTGAAAGAGGCGTGAATTGGACTTCTATGACTTTCATGAGATTATTTTTAGAATCAAAAATCAGATTTCCCACCTGATAATTTTTTTGATTTCAATTTTTTCACCAAGCTTGGCAATATTTTCAGTGAGCAGATCTTTGATTACTTTTGTCTCGTCTTTGATGAATTTTTGATTAACAAGACAGACATCTTCAAAGTATTTATTAAGTTTGCCAGCAATAATTTTTTCCGCAATTTCCGCGGGCTTATTTTCTTTAGCTAATTCTTCCTGATAAAACTTTTTTTCTTTTTCAATAATTTCCATGGGCACATCTTCGGGCGCAATATAGCTCGGATTCATAGCCGCGACCTGCATGGCCAGATCATGAGCCAGTGATTTAAAAATTTCATTCTTAGCCACAAAATCTGTTTCAGAGCTTAACATAACCAAAGCCGCCACTTTGCCATTGGCATGAATATATTGCCCGATTAAACCATCTTTGGCCATCCTTTCGGCTTGTTTTTTATGAGCGATTTTTTGGCCCATAAGGCGCAAAATATCCCTGGCTTTGTTTTTATCGCCATTAGCTTCCTCTAAGGCGTGTTTAATATCCATTATGCCCGCTCCAGTTTCTGCTCGGAGTTTTTGAATAAATTCGGTAGAAATCATAAAAAAATATTGTCATTCCCGCGAGTTCAAATTTGCCAGTGGCAAATAGAACGGGAATCTCATGGAACCATGTGATTCTCGCCTTCGCGAGGATGACAAAAGAAAATTTTATTTTTTAATTCCCTCTTTAATAGCTTCGGACATTAAAGAAGTAAAAAGTTCAATGGATTTTATAGCGTCATCATTGCCAGGAATCGGATAAGTAATATCATTAGGATTAGTGTTTGTATCACAAATGGCAATAGTCGGAATTTTTTTTATTTTTGCTTCTTTAACAGCTGTTTTTTCATGCCGGGCTGAAGCCATAAAAACAGCGGCTGGTAAAATTGACATATAACGAAGCCCTTCGGCAACTTTTTTTATTCTTGCAATTTCTGAAGCAAATTCCGATCTTTCTTTTTTAGTATATTTTTGTTCATAGTCGCTTTTGGCAGATTGTGTTTCCAATTGTTCCATTTTTTTTATTAGACCATTAATAACTTTAAAATTGGTAATGGTGCCGCCCAGCCATTTTTCCACCACATAAGGCATGTTAACTGATTCAGCGTATTTTTTAATAATGTCTTTAGCTTGGATTTTGGTGCCCACAAAAAGGATTTGGCCGCCATTTTTAACTATAGATTGAATAAAATCCAAAGCCTCGGCTAGTTTTTGCCTGGTTTTGGCAAGATCAATAATTTGGACATTGTTTTTTTGTCCATAAATAAAATTGGCCATTTGTGGATGCCAACTTTCCGGTTTGTGTCCAAAATGAGCGCCAGCTTGCAAAAGTTCTTTTTCATCTGGTATTTTCATAAAGTTTTTTAAAAATGTTAATTATAAGCAATTCAATCATATCATAAATTTAAAAATGCGCAAGTAAAAGTGTTACCAAGGTATCTCATCTTGTGCAGTATTTGACAAGATTTGGCAATGATGATATCTTGAAGTTATTATGAAAAAAGATATTCATCCCCAATATTATCCTAAGGCTAAAATCAGTTGCGCCTGCGGCAATTCTTTTGTGGCTGGTTCAACTTTGCCCCAAATCAAGGTAGAAATTTGTTCAGCTTGCCATCCATTTTTTACTGGCAAACAGAAATTGTTAGATACGGCGAGAAGAGTGGAAAAATTTGAAGAAAGAGCGGCTAAAAAGAATGTGTCAAAAAAAAGCAAAACTCTTAAAAAAGAAGCCCTGAAAGCCAGAAGAACAGGCAAAGAAGTGGCGGCTAAAAAAGTTAAAAAATAACTGAAAAATAAAATCCTATTTTGTTAATGGCGAAATAGGATTTTTATATGGTATAAATTATATGAAAAAAAAATATCAACAAATAAAAAATAGATATGCTGAATTGGAACAGGCAATGCAAAGTCCTGATATTTTGGCTGACCAAAAAAGATATGGTAATTTGGCTAAAGAGTTCGCGGCATTAAAAGAAATGTTGGAAAAAATAAATTTATTGGAAAAGATGGAAACTGATATGAAGCACAATGAAGCGTTTTTATCGGAGAGCGATGAAGAAATTAAAAAAATGGCGGAAAAGGAAAATAAAGATTTAAGAATTAAGATTTATGATTTAAGAAAAGAAATTGAAGATTATTTATTACCGAAAAATTCTTTAGACAAAAAAAATGTTATTGTAGAAATACGCGCTGGCACTGGCGGCGATGAGTCAGCGCTTTTTGCCGCGGAAATGTTCAGGATGTATTCAAGATTTGCCGAACGCAAGGGCTGGCAAATTAAAATTTTAGCTAGCAATCGCATTGGCATTGGCGGTTTTAAAGAAATAATTTTTGAGATTAACGGTCAGAATGTTTATGGTTTAATGAAATATGAAAGCGGCACACATCGTGTTCAGCGCGTGCCAGAAACGGAAAAAGCAGGCCGGGTGCATACTTCGGCCGTGACCGTGGCTGTTTTGCCAGAGGCAGAGGAAATTGAATTTGAAATTAATCCTAAAGATTTAAAGATTGATACTTTTTGCGCTGGTGGCCATGGCGGACAATCAGTTAACACAACTTACTCGGCCGTGCGCATTACTCATATTCCTTCTGGGTTGGCAGTATCCTGCCAGGATGAAAGATCACAATTGCAGAATAGAGAAAAAGCTATGCAGATTTTACGCGCGCGTTTAATGGCAGAAGAAGAAAGAAAAAGACTTGAAGCATTGGCCAAAGAAAGAAAATTGCAAGTTGGCACTGGCGACCGAAGCGAAAAAATCCGCACTTATAATTTTCCGCAAGATCGTGTGACAGATCATCGCATTAAACAAAGCTGGCACAATATTACGGCAATTATGGACGGAGGGATTGGGGAGATAATTGAAGAATTAAAAAAAGCAGATGTGTAATTTGTAATCCGTAATCAGTA
>PFBP01000020.1:1288-11311 GCA_002778535.1 Candidatus Kuenenbacteria bacterium CG10_big_fil_rev_8_21_14_0_10_36_11 | reverse complement strand
ATTAAAAAAAATAAAAATAAATTCCGCTGTTTTAGACGCGGAAATTTTGTTATCTTGGATATTAAAAAAACCAAAAGAATTTATTTATGCGCATCCTGAAAAAATAATTAACAGCCAGCAATTAACAAAATTTAGAAAATTAATTAATCAGTGTGCCAAAGGCATGCCCATCGCTTATCTCACTGGCCACAAAGAATTTTACGGCTTAAATTTTTTGGTCAATAAAGACACTCTCATCCCTCGCCCTGAAACTGAACTTATGGTTGAAGAAGTTTTAAAACAAATTAAGAATGATAAAATAAAAAATTTTACTTTAATTGATGTGGGAACAGGTAGTGGCTGTATTCCGATTTGTTTGGTGAAAATTTTTTATTCTGTCATTCCCGCACAAGCGGGAATCCAGGAAGATTTAAGAATAATTGGATTGGATATTTCAAAAAAAGTTTTGCTGATCGCTTGCCGCAATGCCAAATTACATAAAGTTAATAATAAAATTAAGTTTATTAAAAGTAATTTGCTAAAAAATATTTTGTGTATTGTAGGGGCAATTCATGAATTGCCCCTACAAGGAAATAATACACATTTAATTATTACAGCGAACCTCCCTTACCTATCTAAAAAAATTTATCGTCAAAATTATAATAATTTAAAATATGAACCTAAGAGCGCTTTGATAGCGGGAAAAGACGGTTTAAAATATTATTGCCAGTTGTTGAAACAAATCCAATCTCGCATTACTTATTACTCATTACCCATTACTTTATTTCTTGAAATTGATCCATCGCAAAAAAATCAAATGAGATTTTTAATAAAAAAACATTTGCCAATAGCAAAAATTGAATTTAAAAAAGACTTGGCTGGACTTAATCGTTTGATTGTTATAAAATTAAATCAAAAGCATTAACTCAATTTAGAAAGGAGGTGAGAACAATGCTGACACAAAAACCACCGCCCGCGCGTCAAGTTGCCGCTCTTTTGGCTGTACTTTATAAACCATTAGGCAAGAGAAAGAAAATTAAAATGCCGCGAGAGATTAAGTCCTGGCAGGAATTGTTGGCTTTAGAAAAATTGCCACAAAAAATAAAATTAATAACTCGCCATTTTATGTATTGGGGTACGCTTTATCAGTTGGAACAAAGCGGCGACACCATCACTGCCACAATAGGAACCAGTGACCAACCCACCGACATTCTCCAGTTAACACGCAAAGACTTTCACGGAGACAATCATGAAAACGATTAACGCAGTAACCAACATAACGGGTTTTAAAAAAGAAAAACCCTTCTCATGTCCACATCATAATTTTGAGAAGGGTTTTTTATTTAGTATGCAAGTTTGCAAACCAAAAAGCTGCCGGTCATAAACCTTGAAGACGATTGCCTTGATAGTTATCAAGACATTTTGAGAAGAGAGATTTTTGTCTTTAAAGTTTAGATTTGACAGGCAGCTTTCTGGCGCCAAAAGATTTACTTAAATTTTGTCTAAAAATTTAATCATGAGATCCTGACTTTCGTCAGGATGACATCCTATCAAGGATGTCATTTTTTCCACAAAGCTGGGGAATAGCTTTGACGCGCCTAGAGAAATCGCGCCAAGATAACCCATGCTCAATAGATTAGCTGGCATTGGATAAAAAAATATCCGCCAGCCATGCAATTTATCCAAGGATTTAATTCAGTGAGACCAAATTAGTCCTTTTCTAAATTGCGGCTAATCCCCATTTTTGTGAAAAAAGTGTTTCATCACCCAAAAGTTAATGCTTGGATAGAACTCACCAAAGGAGCCTCCCAAACATCAACTTTTGAAAGATAAAAAAATCTTCTTGATTAGAGAAGAGATTTTTGAAAATAAAATAATTATAAAATATTATTTAATTATTTATCTCTTCTCGTGATAAATATAGAAATTTTGAAAGATCGCGGATATTATAATTTTTTCTGAACTGACAAATTTTAATTTCTCAGCTCGGAAAAATTGGCGAGCTTTAATTGATTATATTTGGCCAGAACATATAAAGCTCGCCTTGATGGTGCGTGCAAGGTCGACTCCTTGCTTTGTGGACATGATCGAGCAGACTTATACTAATGTCTGCGTTTCATTAAGCACGAGACGATGTGCTCATGTCCTTGCCTGTAAAATATTGGTGTGAAGGGGGCTATATGCGGTACCCTAGAATTTGCAACTTGGGGGCCTTCGTTTGATCATCGAATTTGCCCACCTTCACACCGTGCTTTGCTGCGCAGCTAGCTTGCTATATCTTTTAGATCCCTCGGCAGAGTTTACCCCAATTTTATATCAGGGCTCGGGATGACAAAAAGGAAAAAGACATAATAAGCTAACTGTCAGCATTTTTAATTTAATTGTAATGTGCTTTTCAGAAATGTTTATTTTCTGAATAAGTCAGTATAGCATTGATTAAAAACTTTGTCAAGGGCTTAATTGTGGATAAGTTCATTTCTTGGCTAAGATTAAGGAAAAGAATTATTATAATGTAAATCATTAACCACCCTGTCTTGATTCGCTTCGCTCATCAATCCGCCCGTTCGATCTGCCACAGGCAGATCGAACTTTAAAAGGAGGGGACAAAAACTATACCTTATACTCCCCAGCATTAACTTTCAAATCCTCAATTGTTTTTTGCAAACCATCTTCAAGTGAAACAATCGGAAACCAGTCAAGCTGTTCTTTGGCTAAAGAAATGTCAGGAATAAGCTGTTTGGCAGAATATGGCAAAGGCGGCTCAAATTTGATTTTAGAATCAGAGCCAGTCAAAGCAATTATCAATTTAGCCACTTCAATTAAACGCACTTCATGAATTGAGCCAATGTTAACAGGGGTGTTAATGTCGCTTTTAATAAGTCTCATAAGCGCTTCTAAAGCATCATCAATATAACAATAACTGCCAGAGTCTTCCTCAGTGCCATAAATTACCAGGGGCTTATTATTTAACGCTGACAAAATCAATTCAGGAATCATGCGGCCGTCATCTAATTTCATTTTAGGGCCAAAAGTATTAAAGACACGTGCGATTTTTGTGTTTAAGTTATGAACAAGATGATAATTCATAACCAGGCTTTCGGCAAATCTTTTGCCTTCATTATAGCAAGATCTTGGACCGATTGGATTCACATTCCCATGATTATCTTCTTTGATTGGCTGTTCATCTGTTTCGCCATAAACAGATGATGATGAGAGAAATAAAAATTTAGCTTTATACTGCCTGGCAATTTCCAAAGCATTCAGGGTGGCATGAGAATTAGCTTTCAGAGTTTCTAAAGGAAATTTATTATATTCTCTGGGCGAAGTAGGACAGGCCAGATGATAAATTTCCTGCACGCCCTGCAGTTCAATTTTAAATTTTTTCAGTTCTGGAAATTTGGCAAAATCCAGGGGCTCAGTCATATCATGGCGGATGAATTCAAAATTCGGGTCTTGCAATAAAAGATCAATATTTTTTTCTGAACCAGTAATAAAATTGTCTATGGCAATGACATGATTATTTTTTTCCACTAAAACACTGGCTAAGTGCGAGCCAATAAAGCCGGCGCCGCCAGTGATTAAAACATTGGGCTGGCCAGAAGGAAAGAGGTGGGACATAGAATTTTATAACTAAAAATTCAAAACTAAAACTTAAAACTAATGAGAATAATTTAGTATGATAAAGTTTTAAGTTAAAGAGTTGTAGATTTGAGTTTTGACATTTGAGTTTTGAGTTAATTTGTTATTTTTCTACTGCGACTTTTACTCCGCCGCGAAAATTTTTGTCATAAGCAAAAAATTGGAATTTTAGCGCACCAAGAGAATTAAAAACGCGCACTTGCGGACCGCCAGAAGCACCCGCGCCAGTGACAATTTCTTTTTCACCATCTGCGTCAATATCACCTATAGCCACATAGACTCCGCCGCGGAAATTTCTGTCATAAGCGAGAAAACTGCTTTTTAAAATTCCTTCACTGTTAAAAATTTTAATTTGTGGTTCTAAACCAGCGCCTGTGCTAACTATGATTTCAGCTGAACCGTCGTGATTAAGATCGCCGCCGGCCAAGTGAAAGGACCCGCGGAAATTTTTGTCATAGGCTAAAAATTTATACTTTAAAGTTCCGTTTTGACTAAAAATTCTTATTTCAGGCACTCCCCTTTTTCTAATTACTATTATATCTTCAATATTGTCAGCGTCAATATCAGCCACAGCGATTTCTAATCCAACGCGTTCATTTTTATCAAAAGCAAAAAATTGATTTTTTAATTGGCCGTTGATGTCAAAAATTCTGATATGAGGACCGCCACTTGAACCTGGCGCAGTGATTATTTCTTTAACTCCATCGCCATCAACATCGCCCAAGGTCACCTCTACTCCGCCGCGGAAATTTTCCGCATAAACAGATATTTTTTCATTTAAAGAACCGTTTTCTGAAAAGATTTTTACCCAAGGATAAGTTCCCTGTCCAAGTCCAACAATAATTTCTTTTGCATCAGTGCTATTAAAATTACCGCCTGTGATGCTAAAGGCGCTGCGAAATTTTTCATCATAAGCAAAAAATTGATTTTCTAACTGATTTTTTTTGTAAATCCTTACCAGAGGTCCGGCGCCAGTAGCTGGCAAAGTAATAATTTTTTTAATTTCAGTCGGCTCCTGAATAGTTTCAATAATGGCGTTAGAAATAGTTTTTAAAACATTAAGCCGGCCATGGCCGAATTTATTGATGATGCCCGGATTAAAAGTATCTATGTCATCTGCGTTATTGAGCAATAATTTTTTGATTTGAGTTAATAAAAGTTCTGGCCGCAAAGATTTTATTAAAGCAACCGCGCCAGCAATCTGGGGCGCGGACACAGAAGTGCCTGTCCAGCCGCTCTCATAAAATTTTTTAAATTTTTCATTATTTTCATTATGATAAACAGTGCTGAAAATACTTACGCCGGGTGCAGCAATATCAATGCATTTAGAACCAAAATTAGAAAAACTTGCTTTGGCATTATAGTTATCTATTGAGGCGACTCCGATCACGAAATTTTCTCCGTTTGGCCCGTCTTGGCACACAGGATAACGCGGTGATAAATCCATATCAATGCCGTCTTTGACTTCATTGCCAGCCGCGGCAATTATTAGAATGCCTGCATCATTAGCTTTTTTTATGGCCGCTTCCAGAGTTTGGCTGTTGCCTTCGCCTACAAAGCTTAAATTAATAATATCAGATTTCATGAGCCGCGCATAATCAATGGCTTTGGCCACAGTTAAAGTATCGCCGGCACCTTCGCCATCTAAAACCCGAAGAGACATAATTCTCGCGTGCCAAGCAATACCAGCTATGCCTTGGCCATTGCCGCCTTCAGAAGCGGCCACGCCAGCCACAACAGTGCCATGCTTAATGCCCATATCTGTATAAGGCAGAATTAATTTTGGCCGCGGATCATTATTATTGGCTAAAAAATCCCAGCCATTTATATCATCAGTAAAACCATTTTCATCATCATCAATACCATTGCCCGGAGTTTCTTTTTCATTGGTCCAGATGTTATTTTTTAAATCAGGATGATCAATATCCACGCCAGAATCAATAATCGCGATAATTGATTTTCTAGTGCCAGTGGTAATATTCCAGGCATTAGGCGCCTGAATTTTTTCCAGATAATTTTGCTGGCTGAAATATAAATCATTTGGTATGAGAGTTGCTTGATATAAATAATTTGGTTCCGCATATTCCACTTCTTTTTGTGCCTGATAAAATTTAATCAAGCCATTTAATTCTGTTTCATTCGCAAATTTGAATTTGTAAATTTGTTCGCTGTTTTTTAATTTGACTAATAATTCGCCTGACTGATGCGCGGCCAGATTATCTTGCGGCATCATCTGAGCGAAAATAAAAGGATTATTCCATAATGGAAATAGAAGAAATAAAGAAATTAAGAAACAAAGAAATAATGGAGTAGAGATTTTTTTGTTCATACAACTTTTTAGGGTGTCATTTTAATAACTCTAAAAATTTTTCTGCTTCTGTTTTTAAGCTCGGGTCTAATTCCACGGCTTTTAAAACCGCGGTTCTGGCTTTGGAGATTTGCCCTGCTTCTTTATAAACAGCGGCGAGTTTTGCATAATTAGAAGCAGACGGATCAAGAGTGACCATTTTTTCCATCACTTCAACCAATTTATCTTTTTTATTGGCTAAGAGATAGATATTATACAAACGATTTAAATTTTGCGCTACATTAAAATCAAAACCATTAGTATTAAGCCAGTCATATTCTTCTTCTGCTAATTTGGTGTTATTAGTCAGCACATAAGCGGCAAATAAATTCCAATGCGATTCTTGAGCGTCTGGATTAAGAGTTAAAGCTTTTTTAAAATAGCCAATGCCTTCAGCAAATTTGTTTTGGGTAATTTTTGCCTGGCCCATTTCAAAATAAATTTGGGGCCTGGTTGGCGAAAGAATCAGCGCTTTTTCACTCCACTGAATTATTTCATCATAATTTTTAGCATCATACCCCCCTGCCTGATTTAGAAGAGCTGTCAGATAAAGATAATTTTGCACATCATTAGGGTGATCATTAATATTTTTTTTGATTTCGTTAATGGCGGTTTTATAATTATTATAAACATCAAATTGGGTTAAACCGTTTTTAGGACGGTTGGAAACCAACACATTGTCAGCTAATTTTTGCCGCAATTCCATAGTCTGATAAGTGTTTAAATTAATGGCTTTAACAAAAGTCTGCACAGTTTCGTTTTCATTGACATTAACCATTGACATGGCTTTAAGGCCGAGTTTATTGGCAGAAAGAGGTTTAAAATTGAGAATGTATGAGACAAAAGAAACCACTAAAATTATAGCAGTTAAGATAAGAATATTAAAATTTTTTTTAGAATTTGCAGGAGATTTTTTTTCATCAGCGGTTTTACTGGTAAAAGAAATTAAGGCAAAAATTGTGAAAAGAATAATATAGCTGGCTAAGACATCAAAAACAAAAATGTTCTGGATAAAATGGGCAGTTAAAAAAGCGATTAAAATAACAGAAAAATCAAAATCATTTTTTATGTTTTTAAATAAATAATATAAAGCCAGGCCAAAAATTGTCAGATAATTGATAAGCCCGATAAGGCCGGTCGCAACTGCCACATCAAAAATGGTGTTATGGGCGCGATCAAACCATAATTGGGAACCGGCGTCTTTGTAAATAATAGCTGGAAAATATTTGTTAAAGGCAATATTATAATTTTCCCAGCCATAGCCAAAAATAAATCTGTCTTTCCAGCCATTCCAGGAAGTTTGCCAGGCGGCCAAACGCGATTCTGTGGTAATATCAGTTTTAGAAATGCTGACCAAGCGGCGCAGCATATTATTATTTTGAACAAAAGAGCTGTTTTTATTCAGCCAGATGAATAAGCCGGCGATGATTAAAAAGATAAAAAGAGTAAGCGCGGTTATTTTTTTATTTTTTTCAGACGATTTTAAACCGTAAAATAAACTGATTAAAATTAAAACAATGGCTAATGCAATGCCAGCGCCGCGAGTTTGAGTTTGAAATAAAATTAAAATATTTAAAAGAGCGGTTAAAGCAAAAGTCATTTTCCAAGCCCAATGGTCGCGTTTAAAAAATAATAAAACTGAAAGAAAAAATTGGGCCAATGTAAAGGCGCCCAAGAATGCGGCATTGCCAAGCGTGCTTGAAAGCCGGCCTTCGCCAGGATGAATAATGCGGCCGAACAAGAAAAAATTTTCCACATTTGCCCGTTGCAAAATAGCATAAAAATCAACCAAAACGCCGACGCCTATTAAAACTGACAAATAATTGAACCAATCTTTTTTAGATTTAAAAACCCAAGTTAAAAGCAAAAAATAAATAATTAAATGGCTGATGGTGATAAACCCTTCACCTCTTTCAATCGTGCCCCAAAAAGTGCGATAAAAATCAACGCCGGTTATGCCTGTTAAAAGAATCACAAACCCAAAAATTACTATTGACCAAGACAATTTGGTCATCTTTGGTTTGTAGTCATCACTCATGAGCGCCAAAACGGTGTAGAGCACAAGAGCCAATTCTATCATCAGCCGAAAATACATAGTCTTTGTGGTAATAAAAGGAAACAGATATTTGGCCGAGATTAAAATAGGTGTCAGTAAAATCAAATAGAGCAATGTTTTTAAAGCATAAGAAAGATATTTAGCAAGTTTTTGTTGAGACATATCTTGTATTATAATATACATTTTATTTTAACGCAATTTGCCAAGCATCCAATTTTTTTGTATAATAATTTTATGTCTGACATCTTAACTAAAATAAAACGTTTAACTTTAATTTTGGGTGATATTGGTGTGTTGTATTTGTCTTTATATATCACTCTTTTAATTCGTTATCAGGGCATAGACATCAAAGAACGATGGGCACAGCATTTGTTGCCTTTTAGTTTTATTTTTGCCATCTGGCTTTTGGTATTTTACATTTCTGGCATTTATAGTTTGCAGATCGCGAGAACCAACCTGATTTTTTATTCAGTTCTTTTAAAAAGTTTAACTTGGTGCGCGGCATTATCCATGGCTTTCTTTTATGTGATTAAACCGGGCATTGCGCCAAAAACAAATTTATTGATTGAATTTTTGGTGTTGATTGTCTTGTTTGTGGCTTGGCGCCAAATTTTTAATTTATTGGTTAAAATTAAACCCTGGCAGAATAATGTTTTAATTATCGGGTTAAACGAGGAAACCTTAAAATTAGCCCGGGAAATCAATGCCAGTCCGCAGCTGGGTTTAAAAGTAGTCGGCGTTATCAACGAGGGTGAAACCAAATTAGAGCCTAATGGAATTCTGGATGTGGAGATTTTAAATCCGCCCCATTCTTTGCCCGGCCTAATTAAAATTAAAAAAATAAAAACGATTATTACTGCCCTAAACCCGCATCATAATCCAGAATTAGTTAATAAATTGTATGAATGCATTCCTTTAAAAATATATTTTTTTGATTTGCCAACTTTTATTGAAAAATTTACCGGCAAGATTCCGGTAAATTCCATCGGACAAATTTGGTTTTTAGAAAATTTAAAAGAAAGCCAAAAAATAATTTATGAAATTTACAAGCGCGCGATAGATGTTGTTTTGGCTTTAATTATTTTGATTTTGACTGTGCCGTTTTTACCGATTTTATATTTAATAGTCAAATTAAACAGCCATGGTCCATTTTTGTTTATGCAAACAAGAACCGGCCGTTTGGGCAAAAAATTTCTGGCCATTAAAATCAGGACCATGCATAAAAATTCAGAAACCAATGGCCCCCAATGGGCGATTAAAAATGATCCGCGCGTAACCAGAAGCGGCAGATTTATGAGAAAAACCAGAATTGACGAGATTCCGCAACTAATAAATATTTTGCGCGGGGAGATGAGTTTTATTGGTCCCAGGCCAGAGCGGCCGGAATTTATTGAAAAATTGGAACATAAAATTCCGTATTATAATGAACGGCTTTTGGTTAAGCCGGGCCTGACTGGCTGGGCACAGGTTAATTTTCCTTATGGCTCAAGCGAAGCAGATGCGATGGAAAAGTTGCAGTATGATTTGTATTATATTAAAAACCGTTCTGCAATATTGGATACTTCAATTTTTTTGAAAACCATTAAAACTGTTTTAAGCGGCGGCGGGCAGTAGGGACATGCGAATAGCGATGCGAATGAACATGCGAATATCACACGAATAAGGAAAAGAAATTAAGAAATAGAGAAATTATTAAATTATGGAAAATGAATGTGTTGTAGGGAACAAAAATTTTTGTTTGTTGCCTCCATGTCTCCCGACTGGAGGCACAATGCATTAACGCTCCAGTTGGGAGACTGGAGCGAACACCTCTGTGGTTGACAAAATTATTGAATTGTGCTAATCTCACGCTATAACAAGTGTGAGATTTTTAAATTCAAAATAATGGAGGAAAAGGCAATGGAACATGAAGAAAAAATTCCTTTATGGTGGAAAATGTGGCTGAAGTTGACCTTGGCCATACTGGGAAGTCTTTTTATTATCTTAAAAACTTTTTGGGTGG
>PFBP01000020.1:629-1270 GCA_002778535.1 Candidatus Kuenenbacteria bacterium CG10_big_fil_rev_8_21_14_0_10_36_11 | reverse complement strand
CTTTTTTGTTTTTTGGTGCCTTTTCGTTTTTAGGGCAATCGGATAGCCGAGCGAACAACATGGCAGGCGTTTTTTCTTTTATGTTGTTTGTAATTTTTTTAATTGGTTTCATCATCATTTTAACAAACGGAGGTGCGAAGTGAAATGGTTAAAAAGTTTTTTACTGGTGGGTAATGACCAACTGGCGCATATTGCCGTGGCTTTTCTTTTTACTGTGCAATTTGGCTGGCTTGGCGTAGTGCCATCTTTTATTTCCCATTTTCCAATTGATGCCATACCGCATGGGCATATTGATAATGGGGCAAAGGAATCTGTTAAGGGTGGCTTGGCAATGATGCTATTATTTTTTATGTTGCCTGACCCAAATTTAGCTGTTTGTTTTTTAGCTAATTGCATTTTGGCGCTGATTTATGATGTATTTTTAGTCGGCGCTAAAATTACAGACAGAAAAAGAATTGGTTTTGATAACAATTTTTTTCTGTTTTGGGTTAAGATGATAATAAAAATAAATATTTTAACTCATTGGGCTGGTAATACAAAAATATTTAAAAAATATTATAGCAACAAGCCAGAAAAATACAATTCGCTTTTCGTTGCCAATCATTATGTTTTAAGAGTGAGTTGGTTGGATTTGGGGCAAT
>PFBP01000020.1:0-570 GCA_002778535.1 Candidatus Kuenenbacteria bacterium CG10_big_fil_rev_8_21_14_0_10_36_11 | reverse complement strand
ATATCATTTATGCGTTTTGCATTTTTTGCCAACGTTTTTGCTGGCTGGCTACTTTTTTTTGCATCAAGGCAGCTGGCTGGGGTTTGTTGGATTTTGTCTAATTATGTTCGCTGGCATGGGAATTGACAGCGATCATTATATCGGCAAAAAAGCTAAGCCGCGACGAAAAGAGATTTTAGTTGGGCTAATGCAAAAGAAATTAACTCTTGGTACTTGTGATCCGACTGGGGTTAATTTTTTCCACACGCTGATTGGATTTTTGTTCATGACGGCAGTTGGACTGCTGATAATGCACGCGCAAGTATTGCTGGGCGGATTATTTTTAGCCGTCTATTTAATCCACACATTGATTGTGGATCCGTTGGATTACGACAATCAAAATGTGCCGACTAATCCCCTGCCAACGGCGATCCATAAATTTTTCTTGAACCGTTCAAAATGGTTCCAGAAAATATGTTTTAACAAAAAACTTTTGCCGCAGTGAAAATAATCTGTGACAAAAAGATCGACTGGTTTCAGTCGATCTTTTTTAATTAAACAAAATTAGGTATATTTCCTATCCCCTCCTTT
>PFBP01000008.1 GCA_002778535.1 Candidatus Kuenenbacteria bacterium CG10_big_fil_rev_8_21_14_0_10_36_11 | reverse complement strand
GACATTGAGATGGTTACAAAACCCATTTTGTGGTAAAATAAGGGCATAAAGTCAATTAACCTTGCGCTCTTATGCTACCACAAAAACAAAAACGAAAACCTTACCCTTCAGATCTAACGGTGAAACAATTCCAACTCATTGAACCCTTAATCAGGCGGAAACGTCGCAAGACCGGCCGGCCGCCAGCCGACCTTTATGAGGTGGTGAACGGCATGCTTTATGTCCTTTCCACTGGTTGTCGCTGGCGTGACTTGCCGCATGATTATGGAGTATCTTATGTAACTTGTTACCGACACTTCATCCGCTGGGTTAACAATGGCAAATTAAAGAAAATCTTTGAAGAATTAAAACAGCGGGCTGATAAAAAGAACTTGCTTCATTGGCGCAATGCCTACCTTGACGCTAGCGATGTCAAGTCTAAAAAGGGGGTAAAAAACATGTCGGTTATACGGGGAAACACAAGATAAATGGCTTAAAACGCACTATTGTGATTGACGGCCAAGGTAATCCTTTAGCCATCGCTTGCGGTCGAGCCAATCATCACGACCAAAAATTCGCGTTAAAGACAGTTAAACGGATAACTGTGGGAGGCAAAACCAGACATCCGGCCAGATTAGGCGCTGACAAGGGCTACGACGATGCTAAATTCAGAAAAGAATTAAGGACAAGAAATATCAAACCCTGTTTAATTAGACGAAGCAACAACCAAAAGAATATTACCAAAGCGGAGTTAAGAGAAAGGAAATACAGCCAGCAAAGATGGAAGGTGGAAAGAAGCTTTAACTGGTTGAATAACAACCGCCGGATTGACCGGTTCATGGAAAAGAAAACTTCCACTTACCAAGGATTCTACCATTTAATGTTTATCAAATATTACCTTAAAAAGTTAAGCAAGTGAGTTTTGTAACCATCTCATACTATTCTCGGACCGATTTCTATTTTACTCCTTTTTGTTTTATCCGCGGCCATTACTGGCGCTTTAATTTTAGGCAGGCCTGTTTTAATGTATATGGAAAACCAGAAAAAAGAAGCTTTAAAATTATTTTTCTGCACTCTGGGCTGGTTAATAATTTTTGTAATAATTATTTTAGCTATACAAATTTTAAAATAATTAATCATGTGGTAAGGGCAGGTTTAAAATCTGTCCTTACAATTAAATTTTATGAATCAAACCAATGCTAATTTACTCAAAGCCATTGCCGGCGAATCAATGGCCAGAAATAAATATACTTTTTACGCAGAAATTGCGAGAACCGAAGGCTATGAATGGATTGCGCAGGTTTTTGAGGAAACAGCAGATAATGAACGGGCACATGCCCAGGAAGAATTAGAAAAACTTACTGAAAAAACAGAAATGACCAATACATATGATATTAATCCGCTTGGTACAACTTTAGAAAATTTAAGGCACGCAGCTGAAGGCGAAACTTATGAATTCGGCACCATGTATCCTGATTTTAAAAAAGTCGCAGAACAAGAGGGCGAAACAGAAATTGCTCATCTGTTTCAAGAAATTTCCGAAGTGGAAGAAAAACATGCGGAAAGATACACGATTCTGGCTGACCGTTTGGAGCAAGGAAAACTTTTTCAAAACGACGAAGAAATAGAATGGAAATGTTTAAATTGCGGCTACATTCACAAAGGCAAAAGCGCGCCTGGCCAATGCCCATTATGCAAAAAACCCCAAGGCTGGTATATGGGGTTAAAAATTGTGAGATAAAAATCAACCAAAAATCCGGCGTTCAGTCTGGATTTTTGATTTTTAAAATGATAAAATAAACTTATGCCAAATAGAAAAAAAACTTATACAAAAATTTGATAATAATCATGGCTAGTGTTATCATTGCTATTTTTTTCGTGAGAAACGGTATCTTAGATAATTTTTTAACAGCCACGCAAGGGATAAAATTTATAAGCGCGTTTTTGGCCGGTATGTTTTTTATTTCAATTTTCACAGCTGCGCCAGCTATAGTTGTTTTAGCAGAACTTTTCAAAAACAATCAAACCATGGAAACTGCTTTAATCGCAGGACTTGGTGCCTTGGTCGGTGATTTAATAATTTTTCGCTTTGTTAAAAATCATATTGCAGAAGATGTTAAATATCTAATTGAAGCAACTGGCTTAAAAAGAGTTAAAAAAATATTTCATTTAAAATTTTTTCACTGGCTGACGCCTTTTCTCGGGGCAGTCATTATTGCTTCACCTTTACCAGATGAATTAGGTGTCTCGCTTTTAGGACTTTCAAAAATTAAAATCAAATATTTTATTCCTTTATCTTACATTTTAAATTTCATAGGTATTTTAGTTATTGGCTTAGCTGTCAAAAATATTATCTAAACATTGACCGATTTTAAACCTCTTGCTAAACTATCAAATATGTTTAAAAAATAATTAAATTAGAAATTAGACATTAGTAATTTTGATTTTAACAAGGTCCCTTCGTCTAGTGGTTAGGACACCAGGTTTTCATCCTGGCAACAGGGGTTCAATTCCCCTAGGGACTAATTAAAATATTATTCATATTACAAACTAAAAATTAACATCAAATTTTATGGACAATCAAATTGAAGAAATCACAAAACAGGAAACGAAGGTGTCGGCTTCTCCATTGCCAGAAGCGCCAAAAGCCAAGCTTTCTTTCTTAAAAAAATTTAATAAAAAAACAGCTCTTATTGCGCTATCCATAATTGTCATTGCGGTCATAGGATTTTTAGCTTATCAATATAAAAATTTACTCATTGCCGCAAAAGTTAACGGAACCCTTATTGGTCGTTTAGAAATTATCAATATCTTGGAAAAAGCCTCTGGTAAAAATGTCCTAGAATCATTGATTACTCAAAAACTTATTGATGAAGAAGCTAAGAAAAAAGGAGCATTAGTCAATGCCGAGGAGATTGATGCGGAAATAAAAAATATAGCAGACCAGCTCAAAGCGCAAGGCGAAACATTGGACAAAGCGCTGGCTACTCAAAATATGAGTCTTGATGATTTAAAAAAACAAATTATTACGCAAAAAGAATTGGAAAAAATACTCGCTGATGAAATACAAGTGGCTGACGCGGAAATAGAAACATATCTCAAAGACAGCGGCGTTACTATCCCAGCAGGCCAAGAAGCAAACTATCAAAACCAGGCCAAAACACAACTCCAGCAACAAAAACTCGCCACTGCTTCTCAAACACTAATTACCTCTTTGCGCGCGCAGGCAAACATAAAATATTTTATTAACTATTAAAATATAATTTTAATAACAGCTAAAAAACATTTCTCGCTTTCAGAGGATGTTTTTGTTTTCTTGAAAAAAAACAAATTTTAAGCTACAATATTTGATATGCGAATTTTAGCCATAGAAACTTCTTGCGATGAGACCGCGGCCGCAATTTTAGAAATTAAAAACAGCTATTTTAATCTGCGTTCAAACATTATTTCTTCACAGGTTAAAATTCATGCCAAATACGGCGGCATTGTGCCCGAAGTGGCAGCCAGAAAGCAAATAGAAATGATCATGCCTGTGATTAACAAAGCAGTGATTTGTTTGCCTGGAAAAAATTTAAAAGAAAAAATAAAAAATATAAATTATATTGCAGTGACGCAAGGACCAGGGCTTATTACTTCTCTTACAGTTGGTGTAGAAACAGCCAAAACTTTGGCTTTCACGCTTAATAAGCCATTATTTTTAGTTAATCATTTAGAAGGCCACATTTATTCAGCTTTGCTGAATAAAAATCAAAATTATGGAAAATTAATTAAAATAAAATTTCCAGTGCTGGCTTTAATTGTTTCCGGCGGACACACCATGCTTGTGCTAATTAAAAAAAATAATAATAAAATTATTGGCGAAACTTTAGATGACGCGGTTGGCGAAGCTTTTGATAAAGCGGCCAAAATCTTAAACCTCGGTTACCCAGGCGGGCCAATCATTGCCAAACTCGCGGCTAAAGGCAATTCAAAAAAATTTAATTTACCCAGACCAATGCTAAAAAGCCATGATTTTAATTTTTCTTTTTCCGGTTTAAAAACTGCTCTGTTATATTTAGTGCGAGATTTAAAAAGACAGAAAAAATTATCAACTCAAACAATCCAAGATATCTGCGCTTCATTTGAACAAGCATGCGTTGATGTTTTAATTGCCAAAACTTTATCAGCCATTGAGAAATTTAAACCCAGCACATTCATACTTGGCGGCGGTGTGGCTGCCAATCAATTATTGCGCCAGACATTAGCGCAAAAAATCAGGACTGAATTTCCAAAAATTAAAATTCTAATGCCAGAAATGAAATTCACTGGTGATAACGCGGCTATGATTGCTTTGGCGGGTTATTATATGATTGGATCCCAAATTAAATTTGGGATGACAAAAAAGAATAACTATAAAAGAGTTAAGGCGGAACCAAATTTAAAATTATCCGCGTAAATCCGTGTGGTATTCCGCGTTAGTCCGCGCTTTATGAAAAAATATATCACTCACAACTCTGAAGAAACCAAACAAGTGGCAGCCACTTTGGCAAAAAAATTCCAAGGAGGAGAAATTTTAGGTTTGGTAGGAGATTTAGGATCTGGCAAAACTAATTTTGTCCAGGGTTTAGCCAGATATTTAGGCGTGGCAAACAAAGTTAACTCGCCAACTTTTGTCTTAATGAAGCCATACCCGACGCACCATAAAAAATGCAAACTTTTGGTCCACATTGACTGTTATCGTTTAAACAACTGCCAGGAACTTTTAAATTTAGGGCTTGAAGAATACCTCAAAGATAAAAGATGTTTAACAGTGATTGAATGGGCTGATAAAATTGAAAAAATTTTGCCAGAAAAAACTATTTGGATTAGATTCAGGTTAGGGAAAAATATTGAAGAGAGAGAAATTAAAATAAACAACTAAAAACAGCCCAAAGATATTCGAGACTGTTTTTTTAAAATATTACTAATATTATGCCGCCCTATATTCTCCATATTTGCGACCACCGCGCTTACCTGTCGGCAAATCATAACCTGCTGAAATCCTAGTGCCGTGTTTGTGTTTGCCTTCTCTTAAACTTCTTTTATCATGATCAGAATAAGTAGCGCTGTCTTTCATTAAACGCTCTGCTTGTTTTTGTTTTGCCAACTCTTCCTTTTGTCTTTGAAAAAAATCTTTTTGTTCTAAATTGCCTTTGGAAGCTTCAGCAGCATCTTTTTGTATTTTTTCAAGTTGTTTTGGACTAAGACCAAAATTTTCCATTGATCCTAATTTAGCCATATAATTAAAAAAAAATTATAACTTGATTTAATAATACCACTCTTAAAAATTTTGTCAAAAAAATATTCTCCCGCTATAATGAGTTTATATGAGCTCAAAAATTTTTTCCGCAGGAACAATTGGCTTGGACGCGCAAATTATAGAAGTGGAAGCAGATATTGGCGGCGGCCAAGCTGGCCAATTTCCTATTGTTGGTCTGCCAGACACGGCTGTGCAAGAAGCCAAAGAACGAGTTTGGTCAGCCATTAAAAACAGCGGGCTTGATTTTCGACGCGAAAGAATCGTGGTTAATCTGGCGCCGGCAGATTTGCGCAAAGAAGGCCCATCTTATGATTTGCCAATTGCCTTATCGCTTATTATGGCGGCTGGTTTATTAACTATTAACGAAAGCGATAAGCAAGCAATTTATGTGGGCGAATTAGCGCTTGACGGACGGCTCCGGTCAATCAATGGAGTTTTGCCGGTTGCTTTAATGGTTAAAGAAAAAAAATTATCACGGCTTTATCTGCCAGAAGAAAATGCCAAAGAAGCAGCTTTGATTGAAGACATAGAAATTGTGCCTGTTAAAAATTTGCTGCAGTTGTTTGAACACTTAACTGGCTCGAATATTATTGAACCTTACAAATCAGAAACCGAAGCTATTGCTACTATAGAACAAAATTTTGAAATGGATATGGCTTTTGTCAAAGGTCAGGAACATGCCAAGCGCGCTTTGGAAATCGCGGCCTCGGCCGGGCATAATGTTTTAATGTCAGGCCCGCCTGGTTCTGGAAAAACGCTTTTGGCTCGCGCCCTGACCACTATTCTGCCGCCTATGACCAAAAATGAAATTTTAGAAGTGACAAAAATTTATTCTGTGGCTGGCAAATTAACCGCTGACAAACCATTAATTATTGAACGGCCTTTCAGAAGTCCGCACCACACTTCTTCTGGCGTGGCTTTGGTCGGCGGCGGCACTTATCCAAGACCAGGAGAAATCAGTCTGGCGCATAAAGGCGTTTTATTTCTGGATGAACTGC
This sequence comes from Candidatus Kuenenbacteria bacterium CG10_big_fil_rev_8_21_14_0_10_36_11, assembly GCA_002778535.1. GTDB lineage: Bacteria > Patescibacteriota > Patescibacteriia > UBA2196 > UBA2196 > 1-14-0-10-36-11. The sequence goes on along the minus strand of PFBP01000008.1, from coordinate 5,475 downwards.
CAGAATTTCCAAGATTGGTTTTAGAAAATCTTCGCCAGCCATTAGAAGACGGCGTGGTCACTGTGTCGCGCGCTCAAGGCACGATTACTTTTCCAGCGCGTTTTACTTTAATCGCTTCACAAAATCCCTGCCCTTGCGGCTATTATTCTGATCCGGATCGCGAATGCATTTGTACGCCCACTCAAATTTTAAAATATCAAAAAAGAATTTCCGGACCACTTTTAGACAGAATTGATTTGCATATTGAAGTGCCGCGGGTTAAATTTGATAAATTAACTTCTGATCAACTAAGCGAGCCATCAGAAAAGATCCGTGCCAGAGTTAAGGCAGCTCGTGATCGGCAAATTTTTCGCTTTAAAAATTTAAAAATCAGCACTAATGCGGAAATGGGCGCTAAAGAAATCCGCGAATTCTGCCGAATCAACGCGCAAACGCAGGAATTATTAAAAAACGCGGTGCAACAATTAAAGTTATCAGCTCGGGGTTATCACCGTATTTTAAAAGTCAGCCGCACTATTGCTGATTTAGCCGGTGCGGAAAATATAGAACTACCTCATGTAGCTGAGGCGTTGCAATATCGCACGAAAGTAGAATAATTTTTTTGTGGTTGTCATCCCGAGCGATTAGCGAGGGATCTTATTTAAAAAATAAAAAAACCGATGCATATTATGGCATTGGTTTTTTATTTAAATCCCTAAAATATTCTTAAATATCTTTTTCCACTCTTTATCATCATCTTTTTGGCCAGTGTAGACCAGCCAAAAATCTTTAGGCGATAAAATTTTCACACTCTCATACTTTTCCAAAAACAATAAATGCTTATCAGAAGAAATAATATAGTCAGCCTCTGCCTCAAACGCGCATTCAACAAATTTGTTATCTTCCGTATCATCTAACACTGCCAACACTTTTTTATCAACTAAAATAACTTTAACTGCATTAAAAAATTTTTCCAGCCGCTCATTGTCTCTGGCTCGCACAATATTTCTCGCGATAATCAATTTGTTTTCTTTTAAAATTTTTTCTGAAACAATTGCCTCAATTTCTCCTGTTAAAACCAAATCAATGATTTTCCAGGTGTAAGAAAAATCATCAGCCATGGCGTCAATTAAGATATTGGTGTCAATAACTACTTTCATAAGAAAGTTTATCAGGTGACAATTAATATTACTAGCGCAGACAATTAGCACAATCCATAATACTACTCTAAAATACTACTCTAAACATCCCTCTATTTTCAACTCTTCTCCACTTTGTTTCACATCAAACATAATACTCCCGACTAAATTCAATAAACTATTTTCCAACTGCCCGGTTTTTAAATAAACCACTTCTTGGCCGGAAAAATCCAGACACGCTTCTGTTTTATCATCATTAATATTCAAAGCCAAAATATTTTCTAATAAACTCCGGTTATTGCTTAAAATCAAATACCCATCTTTAACAGCCAAAACTAAATTCAATCCTGAATAATCCACATATTCCAAAGCACCAGCTGGCTTAAATTCAAAAACATTTTCATCAGTGACAAGTTCGGTCATGCGAGTGCCATCAGGCAGCTTTTTAATTCTTTCCTGTGGATAATTAAAAGCTAAATTTTTTTTAATAACTTCTTTAATCAAATTTACCTGCTCATTTGCCGGCTGATCAACTGATAGTTTAATCGCAAAACCATAATAGTAAGAATTTAATTGAAAAATATTTTTAGGCGCGATTTTCTTGGTTTTTGTCTGGCCAAAGAATACGGCTGGTCCGCTAAAAGTATCTGCCAAATTATTAGAAATTGTTTGCTTGTTTAGAAATTCTGAACCAATTAAAATATCTAACACTGCGCGGCTATCAGACAATTTCAAAACCATAAATAAATCTTCAAAAGAATCCAAAGGCGCTATATTTTGATCATCGTTTTTAAAATTATTCAATTCTTTTTCATTGGTCAAAGTCTCTAAATTAAACACTAATTGACCGTTGCCCAGCTTTAGACCTAAAAATATGGGTGCGGTTAAATTTAACTTATTAAAAAAATTAAACCCCAATCCTGTTAAATGTTTTTTATAAAACTCTGGCGCGAGATAAACATTTAAAAAATTATCTAAAGAAAATTTTTCTAAAATTTTAGCCCTCGCTTCCTCTAACTCTAAAAAATCATTACTAATTAAATTTAAGTCTTTTTTATCTTTGGCCAAAACCATCATTTCCGCGTCCATAATCTTACTTGCATAATTAGCTGGCAAAAACGAATATGCACGGCGCACATTGTTCACTTCAAGAAGCCAAAAACTTTTTTGTCTGCCGTCAATTTCTGCTATTGCGTAACCAATTTTTTTAATTTCTTTCAATAAATCAACTGGCCAGCCTTTTGTTATTTCTAACGCTGTCCAAAAGCTCTGCCAAGTATTGGCGCTTGAAAAACCATTCTCATTCAACGCGGCCAATTTCTCGTCTGCTAGATTATACTCCAAATAAAGCACAGTTTCTTTGGGCAGATAAACAGTCAAATTATTACTAACCTTTGCTTTTCTGCCAGTGACATAAAAAAACCCGACACCAAGCACCAGGATAAAAAAAATAATTAAGGATAAAATAAATTTTTTGTTCATAAAAATCGGTTACAAATTTTTTATTTGCATTCGCCCCAACTATTTCCAGCTGTCACTTCCACTCTAATCGGCGCTTTCATTTTATAAACCGCTTCCATTTCCTGTTTAATAATTTTTTCTGCACGGGGAATTAATTCTTCGCGCACCTCAAACACTAATTCATCATGAATCTGCAAAAGCATTCTAACTTCGCCTGGCGCAAATTCTTTTTTAATTCTTTCAGATAATTTTATCATAGCCATTTTAATTAAATCAGCAGCTGTGCCTTGGATTGGATGGTTAATAGCCATGCGCTCGGCCTGAGCTTTTAATTGCTGATGAGTGGCATTGATTTCTGGCAAATAACGGCGCCGGCCAAACAGAGTTTCAGTATAACCAAAATTTCTAGCCAAAGCAATAGTATTTTCCAGATAATCATGAAGCTCGTTAAAAACTGTAAAATATTTGGCAATAAATTCCTCTGCTTCTTCATAACTCACACCCGCGCCCAGAGCCAGCCCGCGCGCGCCTAAGCCATAAATCACGCCAAAGTTAATCACTTTGGCATGGCGCCGCATTTGTTTGGTCACATCACTCCTTGGCACATTAAAAATTTCGCTGGCTGTTTCTGTGTGAATATCGCGTCCATCTAAAAACGCCTGAAGCATTTTTTCATCGCCTGACAATGAAGCCGCGATCCTTAATTCGATTTGCGAATAATCAGCCGCGATTATTTTATAACCATGCTCCGCTATAAAAGCCTGGCGAATTTTCGCGCCCAAATCTGTCCTGATTGGAATATTTTGCAGATTAGGCTCGCTGGAAGACAAACGGCCAGTCGCCGTTATTGTTTGATTGAATGAAGTATGCACACGATTATGTTCATCAGCCAGACTTGGTAAAGGATTAAGATAAGTATTTTTTAATTTGGACAATTCTCTAAATTCCAAAATCAGATCTATAATTTCATGCCGGCCTTTGAGTTTGTCCAATTCGCCAGCGGCCGTAGAAATCCCGGTTTTAATGCGCGCTAACCCGGCTGTAGAAATTTTTAATTTATCAAACAAAATTTCCTTTAATTGCATTGGCGAAGCCACATTAAATTTAAGGCCGGCCAACTGATAAATTTTATTTTCCAATTCCTGAATGCGCTTGGCCAATTCAGCACTCATTTTATTTAAAAATTTAATATCTATTTTAACACCATATCTTTCCATTTCAGCCAACACAGAAATCAAAGGTATTTCAATATCTTCCAAAACTTTTAATAAATTATCAGTTTTAATTTTGGGCTCTAATTTTTCATAAAGCCGCCAGGTAATATCCGCGTCTTCACAAGAATAATTTGCCACCTGCTCTACCGCAATTTTTGACAAATCAATTTTAGTTTTATTTTTTTCCTGGGCCAGATCTTCAATTGATTGAGTGCGATAACCCAATTCCACAAAAGCTAAATTATCCAAACCATGCTGGCGCGTGCCAGGATTTAACAGATACGAAGCAATCATGGTGTCAAAATACAATCCTTTAACTTGGAATCCTGCTGTTTCTAAAATCTCCAAATCAAACTTCAAATTATGCCCGACTTTTTTTATTTTTTCATCCGCTAAAATACTTGCTAACTCTCCATAATTTTGATTTTTGATTTTTGATTTTTGATTTTCCATTGGCGAATACCATGCTTCTTCTTTTTTCCACGCAAATGATATGCCAATCAATTTATTTTTAAAAGGATCTAATCCATCAGTCTCTGTATCCAGAGCAAATATCTTTTGCTTTTGTAGTTTCTTAATAAATTGATTATATTTTTCTTTAGTGTCAACTAAATTATATCCTTCTTTAATTTTTCGTTCATTACTTTTGAGTTCTGAGTTATGAGTTTTGAGTTTATCAAAGATATTTCCTTGTTTCTCGTACATCATACTCTCTGCCTGAGGAATTTTACCAATCAAAGAATTAAAATTCCAGTCGCGAAAAAGCCCTATGACTTTTTCTGTGTCAAAATTTTCTATTTGGCAGGCGTCTAAATCAAATTTAAACGGCGCGTCCCGGACAATTTCAGAAAGCATCCTTGATTGGTAAGCAGTCTTTTTTTGCTCTTTTAATTTTTTAAAAATGCTGGGCGTAATTTTTTTATCTTTTAATTCATCGACTTTTTTTTGATAATCAGTTATTTTTTCTAAAAATCCATACAAATTATCCAGAGTGCCAAAATTTTTAATCAAATCTATCGCTGTTTTTTCTCCAATACCTTTGACACCAGGAATATTGTCCGAGATATCCCCGCGTAAGGCCTTGTAATCAATCAGTTTTTTTGGTTCAAAACCAAATCTTTCCTGCACTGCTGATTCGTCATAAATTAAAGTATCGGAAATTCCTTTTTTTAAAGTATAAACTTCAGTATTATCATCCACTAATTGCAAAACATCCATGTCTCCGCTCACAATAATGCTTTTTAATTCTTGCCACACACCGCCTGTTTTAATCCGCTCGTCAATAATTTTAGAAATTGTGCCAATAATATCATCAGCCTCATAGCCCTCTAATTCAAAAACTTTGACTTTAAAAGCCGCGAGTAATTCTTTAATATAAGGAAACTGCTGATATAATTCGGTTGGTTGTTCCTTGCGGTTAGCTTTATAAGCGGCAAATTCCGCTTTTCTAAAAGTGGCGCGCGACACATCAAAACAGCAAGCCACATAATCCGGCTTGATTTCTTTGAGTGCTTTTAAAAAAATCGTGGTAAAACCATAAACCGCATTAACTAACTGGCCCTTTTTATTAGTCAAGGGCGGCAAAGCGTGAAATGCCCGGTGGATTAAAGAATTCGCGTCAATAATAAGAAATTTTTTCATGAATTTATTTTACCTTTTTATTATATTTATTTCAAATTTGC
>PFBP01000021.1:11780-11937 GCA_002778535.1 Candidatus Kuenenbacteria bacterium CG10_big_fil_rev_8_21_14_0_10_36_11 | reverse complement strand
TTTATTTTCTTGCTCTTTGCCCAAATAAAAATTTTTATAATACTCTGCGGCTAATTCCCAGCCAACAGGCACGATTCTGAATTTTCGCAAAACCAAAATTGAACGATATGGAATGCCATTTTCTGGTTTTGGTTCTACTCCGTCTTGATCAAAACCA
>PFBP01000021.1:11542-11774 GCA_002778535.1 Candidatus Kuenenbacteria bacterium CG10_big_fil_rev_8_21_14_0_10_36_11 | reverse complement strand
GCCATGCCGCTAATCAAACCAACACTGCCCTGCGTACATTCTGCGCGATATGCTTCGTCCCCGGGTTTATAAAATCCAGTAGCTTGGCCAACTGTGCATTTTTCTTCAATGGCCCTAGTAAAGCTGTCATTGATCACGCCATTATATTGTTCCGTGCCAGAAATTGATAATTCGTCCAAACTCATGCCAATATTAAATTTATAATCTGGTTCAGAAAGTTCGCTAAAATATA
>PFBP01000021.1:11189-11341 GCA_002778535.1 Candidatus Kuenenbacteria bacterium CG10_big_fil_rev_8_21_14_0_10_36_11 | reverse complement strand
CGCCGACTAATCCAGCTGGCGTTTTTATGGCGCCAGTAATCGGATTAATAACAGATTTAAACCCGCCTTCAATAATGCGCACCAGATTAGCTTCGTTTTCTTGTTTAACTTTATATTCATAAGCGCCAGTGCGCATAGTTAGATAAGTGCCG
>PFBP01000021.1:10976-11118 GCA_002778535.1 Candidatus Kuenenbacteria bacterium CG10_big_fil_rev_8_21_14_0_10_36_11 | reverse complement strand
ATTCATATTTTTTTTGATTTTATTCCAGGTGCAAGTGGGCCGTCTTGGTTCAAGCGCGCGCTTAGCCGCCACAGTCAAATCAATTTTTACCAATGGATTCCATGGTTCGCATAAATTCTTGCCCCACATTTGCTTGCCTAAG
>PFBP01000021.1:0-10922 GCA_002778535.1 Candidatus Kuenenbacteria bacterium CG10_big_fil_rev_8_21_14_0_10_36_11 | reverse complement strand
CAGCCCTCGGAAATAAACAATGGTTTTTGCCCGGCTCCGCCAGAGGCAATATAGGTGGCAGTGTCATAAGCCACGCGGTTTAAAAAATATCTTAAAGAATTTTTATAAGCAATATCGCCCGCTTCCTGATAAGCCACATTCAAACCCTGTTTTACTTGTTCCACTACCCATCTGATCGCGGCTGAAATATCATCAAACGGCCCTTTGGGTGTGCCGCCAACAGTAGTTAAAACTGCATTGCCGCCTCTAAAACCGCCTCTTGCTTTTAAAGTATTCACGGCAGGCTGTCTTATGTCTCCTGATGGCGTAGCTGCCAAAACTTTTTTATCCCAACCAAAACCCATGCCCACAGCCGTGAGAATAAAAAACAAGAGCATGGAAATGAAAATAAATTTCTTCATTTAATATAATTAACCCCTCTGTCCCTTCGGGACACCTCCCCTTGAAAAGGGGAGGACGAAAAAAGACACCAAAATTTTAAATTAAACAATTATTTTCCGCGTTATTCAGCGGTTTGTCCCAACACCTCAGAATAAATCTGCATCAAGGTCGCGTCATCAATTTGGCTTAATTGTTCTTCTGAAATCTGGCCCAATGATTTTAAAAGCTCGCGCACTTCTGAGGGCGTTAGCTGGCCTAATAATTGCATTTGTTCTGCTGTTAATTCAGAACTGCTCGCGGTTAAATTATTTTCTGGCGCGATTATTTTTGGCACAATGTCATTGGTGCTGGTCGCATTACTTTTCTTGCCTGTCCAATCACCCCGGCAACTATCTACTTTCGGACACAACGGATCATGGCCAGTGTCAATTTCTTTTTTATCATTATACCCATCTCCATCAGTATCAGCTAAATAAGCTGAAGTGCCATAAACATTTATTTCATCATAATCATTCAGACCGTCTTTATCAGTATCTAATAATTTTAATTTAGCAACTTCATCAATAAAATTATCTGCTTCTGCTGGCGTGTTCTGATTTTTTTGCGCTTGCAGATTAGCGCCGCTATAAATCTTGGCTGATAAACTGATAAAACCATAAAACAAAGTGCCGAGCGCCACTATTACTAACGCGCTAAATACAACTTTGGGAGAAATGCTTTTTTTGTTTTTATTATCATCATTATAATCATCATTATATAAAACATCTTTATCTGCCAAATTATTTGCCAATGTAAAATCAGCCTTGTCTTCCAAGCCTTTCTTAAACGAATTATTTTTTCCCTGAAAATCTGGTGGGGAAATATCCATAACTAATCATTAACAACTATGTTTATTATAGCATAAAACAAAAAAGCGGACTAATTATTTATCCACAACATTCACTTGTCCCCTCATTTGAAGGAGCTCCGTATTTGTCCCCTCCTTTTCAAGGAGGGGTGCGAGCCGATTAGGCGAGCGGGGTGGTTAATAATTTTCATTAACAAAAATTAACCCCTCTGTCCCTTCGGGACACCTCCCCTTGAAAAGGGGAGGACAAAAATATGTTAATTCTTTAATAACCAATAAATCTTCCTCCATTCCTTCACTCCCAATTCCTGCGCTCTGATTTTTTCATTCAATCCTGCCTCTCGCAAAACTGCTACAATTTTTTCCATTGGCATCTGCAAACCATTGGCCAAATTATTTTTCAGCATTTTTCTTTTTGCGCTAAACCCAATTTTCACTATTCTCATAAATTCTTTATTATTGTCCCATCCTTTTAAAGTGAAAATCTGCCGGTGGCAGATTGAACGGGTGTAGGGGTGGTTATTTGTTTGTAACCTTATTATCGCACTATCCACTTCTGGTTTTGGCCAAAAACAATTTCTGCTCACCAAACTTACAATTTCACATTCAGCGTAAAATTGGCATATCACTGATAAAATTGACATTTTCCCTGGCTTGGCGCAAATTCTCTCACCCACTTCTTTTTGCACCATCAAAACCATTGACTCCAAAACTCTCCCCCTTTTCAAAGGGGAGCTGGAGAGGGAGTTAATATTTTCTTCCTGCAAAAATTTCCACAACACCGGCGAAGTAATTTGATAAGGCAGATTAGAAACAATTTTGTAATCTGTAATTGGTAATTGGTAATTTACAGCAGATTTAGTTTTGAGTTTTGAGTTATAGTTTTGAGTTTTGAACTTTGAGTTTTGAATTTGTAATATATCATCATTTATTATTTCCAAATTACTTTTTTCTTTCTTAATTTCTTTTTCCAAAAACTCCGCCAATCTTTTATCCTGTTCCACCGCAATCACATTCCCAGCATGTTTGACTAATTCTTGTGTCAGGACGCCAAATCCTGGCCCGATTTCCAAAACATTATCAGTTGGTTTCAAATCAGCCGCCGCAATAATTTTTTCTAAAACATTTTTATCAATCAAAAAATTCTGTCCGTTTTTTCTGTTCGGATGCAGGCCATGCTTTTGGCATAAATGTTTAATTGTCTTGATGTTAGTTAAATCCATTCTTAAACTATTTTATTTGCTTTCAATATTTTCATACTGCTTCAAAAGTTGCTGACTTTCTTTAAAATTAAAGAAATAATTTTTATAACTTTTGTAAAACAAAGGCTTTAAAATTTTCATGACCAAAAACCGAAAAACAGATTGCCGCACACTGGCTTCGGCTTGAGCAATTCTTTTAGGATTAGACTCTTCTATAAAATCAGCATCATTTAAAATTTTATGATACAGGGTGCGGTAATGAGTAAAAAAATGATAAATATGAGGATGAGTGCGGATCGCGCTTTTTATCAGACGCCGTTCTTTTTTGCTTAAACCAGCTGATTTTAAATATGGTCCTACAATTTTTTCCGCTCTTATTCCTTCCACAAAAAATTGCCATAAACCAGATTTGTAATAAACATAACTAATATCATGCCACAAACAAATGATGGCCAGAATTTGGTCATCAACTTTTTGTTGATATTTTATTGACAATAATTTTTTCAAGCGCAAAGCATTTTCTTTGACATTCAAAACATGTTCAAAATCATGTACCGGATCTTTTGTCTTTTGCATTAATTCTTCAACTTTTTTAGCTAAAAAATCATATTGTTCTTGGGTCATAAAACTATATTTACCAATTTATTTTTTACATAAATTATTTTTTTCTGCTCTTTGTCCGCCAACCATTTTTTCACATTATCCAAATTCATGGCTGTCTTAGTTGCCTCGCTTTCAGAAATGTCAGCTGGCACAATTATTTTATCTCGCACCTTGCCGTTCACCTGCACGACTAGTTCAAATTCATCTGCCTGAATTAAAGCTGAGTCATACTCTGGCCACTTTTCAAAAAATATAGATTTATTATGTCCTAATCTGCTCCAAAGTTCTTCAGCAATATGGGGTGCAAATGGAGATAAAAGTATAATGTATAATGTATAATGTATAATGGAAACTTCCTTTTGTTTTTCAAACTCGTTAAGCAATATCATCAAAGCGGAAATCGCTGTATTAAAATGAAAATTTTCAATATCTTCCCCAACTTTTTTTATTGTCTGATTTAATAAGACTAAAAATTTTGAATTTTGACTTTCAGTTTTGACTTTTGAATTTTGACTTTTGAGTTTTTCTTGTAAATTCCACACTTTTTCCAAAAACCTTTTCACACCCACAATTCCCTGATCACTCCAACTGCCGCCTTGTTCAAAAGGCGCTAAAAATAAAACATAAAGACGAAAAACATCAGCCCCATATTTTTTCACATAATCATCAGGAATTACCACATTGCCCTTGGATTTGCTCATCTTGCCGCCGTCAGCCGCCAAAATCATGCCCTGATGATTTAATTTTAAAAATGGTTCATCAAAATTTATATATCCTTGATCAAATAAAACTTTAGTAATAAATCTGGCATACAATAAATGCATGCAAGCGTGTTCTGCTCCGCCGCAATACTGGTCTACTGGCAGCCATTTTTTAATTATTTCTTTATCAAATGGTTTGTCAGCCAAATCTGGATTGAGAAATCTTAAATAATACCAGGAAGAACAAACAAAAGTGTCCATAGTTTCTGTGCAGTGCTTGGCAGCAGCTCCGCATTTTGGACATTTAACATTAACAAATTCTTTTGAACGGGCCAAGGGCGATTCGCCATCATCAGTGGGTTTAAAATTTTCAAGTTCAGGCAGTTTAACTGGCAAATCTTTTTCTTCAACTAAAACTTCTCCGCAATTATCGCAGTAAATAATCGGAATCGGCGCTCCCCAATATCTTTGCCGAGAAATCAGCCAATCGCGCAGTTTGTAATTCACTGCTTTTCTGCCAAGTCCTTTTTCTTCTAACCAATGAATAATTTTTTCTTTGAACTCAGCTGTGGTTAATCCGTCAAATTCATCAGAATTTATTGCAACACCTTCACCTTCAAAACATGCCTGTGTTTTCTGTGCTCTTGTGCTTTCTGTGCTCTTGTGCTTTTGTACATCTTTCACTACTTCAATAATTTCCAATCCATATTTTTTAGCAAACTCAAAATCCCTTTCATCATGCGCTGGCACAGCCATAATAGCGCCAGTGCCATAATTTGACAAAACATAATCAGCCACAAAAATTGGAATTTCTTTGCCATTAACCGGGTTAATTGCCTTAATGCCTTTCAGCTCTATGCCAGTTTTTTCTTTGTTTAGATCAGTTCTCTCCAAATCGGATTTATTTTTTGACTCTTCAATATATTTTTTTACTTCATCAAAATTCGTGATTAGTGATTGGTGATTAGTGATTAGGGCGTGTTCAGGCGCCACCACCATAAAAGTCGCGCCAAATAATGTATCAGGCCGGGTGGTAAAAACTGACAATTTATTGTCATCCCGAGCGAAGTCGCGGGATCTTTCATCCGTCGCCTGTTTAAGAGATTCCTCCACTCCATTCGCTTCGCTCATTTCGGTCGGAATGACAAAAAATTTTACTTCCGCTCCCTCGCTTCTGCCAATCCAATTCTTCTGCATTAAAATTGTTTTCTCCGGCCAGTTTAATTTTTCATGGCCGGCCAATAATTTATCCGCATAATCAGTAATTTTAAAAAACCACTGCTTTAATTTTTTTTGCACCACCTCTGTCTCGCATCTTTCGCATTTGCCAGCGATCACTTGCTCATTAGCTAAAACAGTTTTACAAGAAGGACACCAGTTAACCGGCGCTTCTTTGCGATAAGCCAAACCAGCCTGATACAAAACCCTGAAAAGCCATTGCGTCCATTTGTAATATTCGGGTGAGGAAGTATCTATCTCTTTTTCCCAATCATACATCAAACCTAATTTCTTAAGTTGAATTCTGCCAAAATCAATATTTGCCCGCGTAGTCAAAGAAGGATGTTGCCCTGTTTTAATCGCGTAATTTTCCGCTGGCAAACCAAAAGCGTCATAGCCCATGGGTTCAAAAACATTAAAACCTTTTAATCTTTTATAGCGGCCATAAACATCAGAACCAGTATAATTATAGCCATGTCCAATATGGATTTTAGCGCCAGATGGATAAAAAAACATCACTAAATTATAAAACTTTTTTTTGGTTTCATCATCAAAGTCACAAAAATTAGTTTTGTTTTCCTGCCAAAACTTTTGCCATTTTTTTTCAATTATTTGCGGGTTATATTTTTCCATAGTAATTTTATTCTATCGCACTTATATTTTTTTTGCAACCTTTAAACTCTTTTAAAAAACCTTATCCTATGCTACAATAACTTTGCTTTAAACATCTTTAAAATCAGCCTAAATAGTCTTTTTTGTGCTATTGCTTATTAGTCAGATATTTAGTAATTTTAAAGAAAAAAGGAGTTTGATATTTTAAAAAATATTAAACAATATGGCATTATTTTAGCTTCCTGGCTCATGAGAAGTGTTACCTGGCTAATGAGAACGCTTGGCCAAATTTTTTTGCTTTTTCTCAAACCCTTAACAAATATCGGACGAACTGTTTTAAAAACTTTAATCCTGCCTTTATACAATATTCTTCATTTGCTTAAAAAACAAACCAGAAACTCTCTGAATGATAAAGGCAGCAATAAGATGACGGTAGTTTTAACCAGCCCTTACCTGCTTTACGCGCTTGGTATTTTGCTTTTTATTTCTGTAATAATCAATAATCTTTTAATCCAAAACGCGGCCGCGGAAGATCTGGCAAAAAAAAGCATTTTTTATCAATTAGCCGCAGGAGATGAATTTGAAGCAGATATTGAGGAGTCCAGTTTAGCTCAAAATGTCGGGCTTAACCAAGATAATGTAAATGAAAATATTTTTACTGACCCTAATCAATTCGTGAATAAAAATAGTTCTTTGGAACAGGAAAAAGCTTGGCTGCCAGCGGAAACTGATGCTAATGATAATCTGGCGCTTAACGCGCTTGTTAAAAACAGCCCGTCTAAAACAGTTTCTGGACCAGAAGCCCGGGGTAAAATTATTGAATATGCCATAAGCGCCGGTGACACTCTTTATTCTATTGCCAAAAATTTTAATATCTCTTTAAACACAATTCTCTGGGCCAATAAACTCGGAGCCAATAGCACAATTAGGCCAGGCAATAAACTTATCATCCCGCCTGTTTCCGGAGTGATTCATCAAATAAAAAAAGGAGATACGATTTCCGCTCTTGCTAAAAAATACAATGTCACAGCTGAAAAAATATTGGCCTATAACCAAATCATTAGTGACGAGCAATTATCCATTGGCCAAAATTTAATAGTGCCAGATGGAGTTATCAAAGCAGCGCCCGCGCCAGCCAATACAAGTTTGGCCAGTAATCTGCGCAAAAAATCAAGCGAATCAAACGCCCTTGGCGTGATCTGGCCCACTACTTCGCGCCGCATTACGCAATATTATAGCTGGCGGCATTTAGCTATTGATATTGGGGGCCAAACAGGCGCGCCAATTTACGCGGCGCGGCCAGGAAAAATTATTAAATCTGGCTGGGGCACTGGCTATGGCAACTATATTATTATTGATCATGGCGACGGCACCAAAACACTTTACGGCCATATGTCTAAACTCTATGCTAAAAACGGGGAGCAAGTTGAGCAAGGCGCAGTTATTGGCGCTCTTGGCTCAACTGGCTGGTCAACCGGCCCGCATGTTCATTTTGAAATAATTGTGAATGGCAAAAAAATCAATCCTTTGTCACAGATGTAAAATAAAAATAGCGCATCAAATACTTTGAGCACTACATTTTGTTCTTGCGGTAAGGCAAAAGAAATCGTGGTTGCTGGATTAAATGGATTAGGATAATTCTGAAAAAGTTCAAACTCGGATGGCAGTGAAATGACAGTTGTCTCAAACATTTCCTTAGCAAGTGAAGTTTTGATCAAGATAATATCCTTGACCCAGACTTCGCCAATACCAGATCCAAGCTGAAAATCCAGCTTTATATTTTGGATAATATCAGTTGGCGCAGTAAAGCTGTATGAAAATGGTTCCCAGCTTGATGTTAGTTCAACTGTATTGTGCAAATACGATTTCCAATCTGGTTCAGCTTTTCCAACTTCAGCTATCATCCAAGGGATTGTGCCTGTAGCTTGAAAACTAATTTGGTAAGAACTATTAGCCTTGAAGCTATTAACAATCTGAAACACCTGAACCCGATATGGATTATTGCTGTAATCGCTTGCCAATGATAATATCTTTACATAGATAGTTCCATTATCATTGAACATCTGCGCTTGATTGCCAGCGTGCAATTCAAATTGCCAGTTTTCAGACACCAGCATATTGCTATTGGATGGAAGGGGTGGTGGATTTGAGTCAAACCAAAACCAATGATCGCTTTCGTGCCAAGTCAAACCAGTAACATTAAGTTGGCAATTGCCCCGGCCAGGATAATATTTTTCCTGGTCTGTGGCGCCAAAGGCAAAATTTATTGCTTCATACTCGGGCTGATAATCAAAGGCCGCACTAACGCTGGTGTTAAGAATCCTGCCATCGCTGCATTTGATGTAAAGAATATCATAGCAATCAAAGAAATTGCCGTTTAGGAAGATTCTGTTGTTTTGATAAACGCAACTGCCAGTCAGATTTTGTGGTTCGGCATTAGGGTCTGGCGGTTGAACACTCGCGATGTTAATTCTAACATCAAGAGTTTTATTGTCGCCGTTAGAATTGACCGTTAGATAACCAGTGTGCTGACCAGCTGGCAACAGATTTCTGTTGGGCACGATTCTCACAAAAGTTGCTTCGCCAGCAATCAAAGATCCATTGCCTTTTGACCAACTAAACCAGTCGCCGCTTGTTTTGGTTAGATTCCAGTTTAGAATTTGGCCACCAGTATTGGCAATTTGCAAATCAGCGCTATTATACTGAAGGTCAAAATCAAAACCCAAAGCATTTAACTGCAAAAGCGGTGGCGCTGATAAATTTGTCGGCGGATCAAAAACCATTGGCTGGCCAGGCAGAACAGGTTCTGGGGCCGGAGTTGAATTTGAATAATTCGGTTCCCAATTCTGCGCGTTGCCTTCAAAAACATAATGCGCTAAACCATCTATTGCTTGACCAAACGAATCATAAATGTGAAAAATATAGTCGCCGACAGCGCAAAGCCATAAATGATAACCGTCAGTGGCGCCATTGCAGGGCATTTTTACAATGGTAGTGCTGTTAATAAATTCCGCGCACCAGCCGCCGCTAATCACATTGGTGCTAAACTCTCCGCAAGGAAAATTTTGCGTTTTCTTGGTTTGAGAATTCCAGACGATTGTTTTTTGCGGATAGTCAGCATTAGTTTTTTTGCCAAACTTCTGCATCACGCAACTGATGCCGCGTTTGATAAAAATTGTGTCATGGCCGCCATAAAGATAAGTCGCTTCGTCAGTAATTGGCAGATAACCGGAGGCGATCAGATTTGAGAAAAAATAACTGGCAAGACTGCCGTGAACCAAGAAAACATGATACTGATATTTATTAAACACCAGATAATATATATGACTGTCATTTGATTTTTTGTAAGCCTGTATCTTAACGCCATATCTGTCATAGACATAAATTCCATAACCAGCATTATATGGCACACCAATAACTTTTTCTCCGCCATAAAACGCATGCGCCATTACAAATTTTGGCGAGATATCGCTATGCCAGCCATCTGCAAACATTCCAATTAGGCTAATCACTTGTCCAGCGTGTAAATTAGTTAAGCCAGATATTGGTTCCGGAAGAATACTTGTCACACCTAATTTTAAAACAAAGTGCAAATGTTCACCGGTTGAATTTCCAGTTGTACCCATTAAGCCAATAACTTGGCCTTGCTTTACATGGGCGCCTTTTTTCACATATCTGGTTTTTAAATGAGCGTACAAAGTTCTATACTCGCCAGAATGTTTAATGACAATATAATTGCCATAATCAGGAGTACCATCAATTGAAATTTCAATATCACCTTCTGCGGTAGCTAAAATTGATGGATTAAGATTATTAACAGGATGGCCAAAATCCAAAGCATACTGATTATAGCCATAATGATAATCATCACAAACGACCCCATTATCACAAACTCCGCCATAACCAACTGTAACTCTATAAGTTTGATCTAGTTTTAATGGCAGAATTAACGACGGTTTTTGAGCCAATAGGTTTGTCTGTGCCAGCATAATTATTAACACTATCAACAGAACAACAATACACTTTCTCATCTTTCTTTCTCCTTTTTGGTTTTCTTGTTCAATCTTTACTTCTTTATTTCTATCTATCTTCTTTTCCAATTTTTTTCCGTTCATTGTGTTCCTCCTTAAATTTGGATTGTGAAATGTTTTTTGTTTTTCTTTTACGCAATATGTTTAATCGTAAAATTTAAGGGTTGTTAGAATGGCATCAATAAATTTGGGTTCATCCACGACCGCTAAACACTGACCACTTGTTCTTGCCTCTAAAACTTTATCTTCATATAATATCATCGCAATTACCATTGATTTGTTGTCATTATTATAACTAACTTTATGAATTTGATAATTATAATTTTTTTTATAATAATCCACTCTTCCTTCTTCTGTTTTTATGTCATTTAATACACTATCTGGCAATGTGGTCTCCGAAAGCAAAATTGGATAATAAATCACAATCGCTGCCCCCCATGTGTGGTCGTTATCATAACCAGTATAAAATTCCGGACAATTTTTTGGTCTTATTGCCAATTCTCCCAACATTTTTCTCACTTCCCAATCTCTCGGGTATTTAAACTTTAATCCCCAATCATCATTTTTATATTCCAACCACCCACTTGTATCCATCTCTGTTTTTAATTCCTCATAAACAATCGGCTTTGGTTTAATTAAAAGATTCTGCCAAGTAAATGATTGGTATTCCTTATTTATCTGCCAAGACAGCCAACATAAAAAAACTATAGCAATCAAGCCCAGAATAATAGTAATAATTAGATAAGAATGTTTTTTCATAAGTCAATTATAACTCTAATTTAAAGATAAAGCAAAAATCTGTCAAAATTTTCTATTTCAAAACCCCCTTGGCTTTTCACCAAAGGGGGTTATCTGTTTTTTCTCCTTCCATTATACATTATACATTATACATTCTACACATTCTATCTCTCCTGCCAGGCTTTGCTCCGGTAGCAATAAGAAAAACTATTAATGCTAGTAGACCAATCAGACCATGTATCATCTTGGCCCTGGGCCCTGATTTTATACCAATACTTTTGGCTGTTGCTTGGGTTAATGTTATTAACTGTCACGACTTCTGTGTCATCATATTGGCAATAATTCAAGCCAGCCGGGCAGTAAGTGGGAATCTCCGCTTGATCAATCAAAAGCAAGGTTGTGTAATTGCCTTCACTGCCAAAACTTTTTTGAATTTCATAACTCTTAACATTTTCTATCTTTTGCCAGCGCAAATTTATTTCTCCGCAATGATGCTTTGCGCTAATTTGCGAGCCTGACATAGCGCACATTGGAGTCAAAGTTGTTAAAGGACAAATACTTCCGCCCCCTACTCCGCCAGTGCAAGCCG
>PFBP01000023.1:12188-12671 GCA_002778535.1 Candidatus Kuenenbacteria bacterium CG10_big_fil_rev_8_21_14_0_10_36_11 | reverse complement strand
ACTATGCCTTGGATGGCAAAGGGAGTATTTTTCTGAATAATCAGTGAATTCATTATTTTGTTGGCTGGTTGTAATCTGATATGTCCTTTTTCTTTATAAAATCTTTTTAGAGTCGCTTCGGAATTATCAATTAGCGCCACAACTTTTTGGCCATTTTCAGCCGTGACTTGTTGTTTTACTAGAATAATATCTCCGTTGTTTATATTTTCGTCAATCATACTTTGACCAGCTACGCGTAAAGCAAAAACTTTTCCGTTTTTTGGTAATTTGGAATCCAACACGGCCACTGTCTCTTTTTCTTCTAATGCCTCGATTGGTTGTCCGGCAGATATTGTGCCAATCAATGGAATTTGAATCAACTTCTCATTCTTTATTTCAATTCCTCGAGGTTGTTTTTTTAAAAAACCCTTAATTTTTAATATCCCAATATGTTGATGAACGGTTGCTACTGAGCTCAATTTAAAATGTTTCTTGATTTCCTCG
>PFBP01000023.1:0-12177 GCA_002778535.1 Candidatus Kuenenbacteria bacterium CG10_big_fil_rev_8_21_14_0_10_36_11 | reverse complement strand
TTAAAATGTTTCTTGATTTCCTCGTAAGTGGGAGAGTAGCTTTTTTTCCTGATGTATTGGGCAATAAAATCAAGAATATTTTTTTGTTTTCTGGTAAGCATGGTATTTGGCATATTTTATGGTGGATAACCTTAATTTTATAATTACATTATAGCATACCGAAAGAAAACCGAAAATATTGTCAACACTAAAACGGCCAGACGACTAATTCTCATACGCCATATTTATTTGTGATTGAAATTAAATATGGTATACTGATAATGTTAGAAAAAAGTTAAAGTTATTCACATGTTTAAAAAAATTCAAAATTTTAATTTTTTAAAATTAAAGCATTTGGCGCTGGCGTTTTTTATCGCCAGCTTTTTTATTTTTTTCTTTTTGCCCTTTGGCTCTCAAGCAGCCGGACCAACCTGGGTTTATGGCGTGATTGATGAAGATCAAATCTGGACTAAAGAAAATTCTCCCTACATCATTGGCTGGCAGGAAAATGGTCTAATTTTGCGCGCTAAATTAACTATTCAGCCCGGTACAGTTATAAAAATTTACGGCAATAAATGGTGGCACCAATTTTATGGCCTGAAAGTTGAAGGCAATAATAACGGCTCTTTGCAAATTTTAGGCATTTCTGATGAGCCAGTTATTTTTACTTCATATTTTGATGATTCATATTATGGCGATACCGACGGATTTGAAGGACTATTTGCCGAACCTGGCGATTATCAAGGCGTTACTTTTGTTAATGATAATAATTCATCAATCCAAAATACAGAATTCAATTATTGCGGCAGCGCGTTTGGCAATGAGGGCTGTCTGGTTTTTGACAATTCTGATTTAAATTTTACCAATATTAAAATCAGACAAAGCCTAAATCCAGGAGTGCTAGTTAAAAATAACAGCCAAGCCGGTCTTGACAATTTAGATGCTTCTGAAAATAGCAATGAAGTTTTACAGCTGAATGATAAAAGCAGGATTATTTTAAATAATTCCAATTTATACCACAACCACGGTAATTATTTGTTTAGAATGTCTGCTGGCAGCGATTTATTGCTTGAGACGAATAATAGTTTTAATGATAATGATAATTTATTGATTAAGCTTGACCAGTATTTAGTGGAAAATTCTGTCACTTGGCATAACTATGGTTTGCCATATTTTGCCATGGGAAGTCTTTTTTTAGATAGCTCGTAATTTATTGAAAATTATTTTAAGTCGTGCTACAAACTGAAAAAAACATTGTTAACAATTATTTTAATGATTTTGGCGCTGGTCGCGATAGCGGCCATATTTTGGCTGTATAAAATTAATTTTTTTATGACTGACGCGCCCCGAGTGAAACATCACAGTCTTCCAATCCCGAAGCGAATTCTTCCGACTTTGTATCAGCGCTTGACCGAGCAAGTGAACGGGTGACCAAAAAGCCGTTTGGTATTTACATTACCCTAGAAAATTCTCCGGTGCAGCCAGAAAGATTCACTGGTTATCATACTGGCGTGGATTTGGAAATTTTTCCAGGCGAGGAAAACACAGAAGTAAGCGTTAAAGCAGTGTGCGCTGGCAAATTAATTTACAGAAATTATATTAGTGGCTATGGCGGAGTGGCAGGTGAGAGTTGTGAATTAAACGGCCAGTTGATAATTGTTATTTACGGACATTTGAAACTGGACAGCATTATTAATAAAATTAATGATGAACTAAAGGCTGGTGAAAAAATTGGTATTTTGGGCAAAAGCAAAAGCACGGAAACAGACAGTGAGCGCAAGCATTTACATCTGGGATTTGTTAAGGGCGAAGTTATGAATCTGAAAGGTTATGTTGCAATTCAAGCTGGATTGAGCGACTGGATTGATCCATGCGAATATGTGTGCGGAAAGTAATTTTAAAAAATATGTTTTTAAAAACAAACGCAAGTTGGCCAGGTTTTGTGATATAAATTATCTATATTTATGCCAAAAAATATTATCACAATTTTAGAATAAAGGGTTTTTATTTTGTTGCATATTTTTACAAGACATGCTATTATAATTCTGTAATATGTTAAAAATAACATAATTTAGAAATATACTATCTTTATGCAATTTATTGAATTAAGGCAACAATTAAAGGATTTTATGGTTTTTTCCCTTCAAGACATCAGAAAAATTGAGGCGAATTTTGATTTGCGGCGTTTAAGCGAGTGGCAGGACAAGGGATATATCAAAATGATACGCCAAGGTTATTATATTTTTTTTGACCTTGTGATAAACGAACAAGTTATGTTTTTGATTGCCAATAAAATTTATGCCCAGTCTTATATTTCTTTAGAATCCGCACTCTCATATTACGGGTTGATTCCGGAAGGTGTCTATGCCATCACTTCAATTTCTACACGAAAGACAGAAAAATTTAAAACCATGATAGCAGAATTTTTTTATCGCAAAATAAAGCCAGAATTATTTTTTGGTTATAAGTTAATTAATATTGCTGAACAGCAATACAAAATCGCGGAAATAGAAAAAACAGTTTTGGATTATTTATATTTTAATCCAAATATTATCAACGAGGCGGATTTTCACGAGTGGCGTTTTAATAGCACTGATTTTTTAGTGCAGGCAGATTTGGAAAAAATGCGTCAATACGGCCAGGCATTTAAGAGTAAAATTTTCCTGGCGCGGACGGAAAAAATAATAAATTTAATAAAACAAAATGCTGACTCTTGAACAAATTCAACAACAATACCCGGAAAATCTGCGTGTTTTCAAACGCGGGCTTTTGCGCGAGTATTTGCAATACAAAATTTTGGAAATTATTTTTGCTTCCGAATATGTCGGCAGAATTTCTTTTTTGGGCGGCACGGCTTTACGTTTAATTTATGGCAATTTAAGGTTTTCCGAGGATTTGGATTTTGATAATTTTGGCATAACAGAACAAGAGTTTAAAAACCTTTCAGAAAAAATAAAAATAGGGCTGGAATTGCAGGGTTTGAAAGCGGAAATGAAGGTCGCTGGCAAAAACGCTTATCGTTGTAATATCCGTTTGCCGGAAATTTTATTTGCCAATAAATTATCGGCTTATCAGGAAGAAAAAATTTTAATTCAGGTTGATTCGTTCGCGCATAATTTTAGGTATAAGCCTGACAAAAAAAATCTTAATAAATTCGGAATGTTTTTGGAAGTTTTTGTTACGCCGACGGACATTCTGCTTTCTCAAAAAATTTATGCCTCCTTGGGTCGCCAGCGCGCCAAGGGCAGAGATTTTTACGACATTGTTTTTCTTTTGGCTTTTACCAAACCCAATTACGAATATCTGAAAGAAAAAGTTGGCATTGACAACCCAAAAGAATTAAAAGAAAAATTTTTATTATTAGACGGCGGATTTGATTTTGAGGAATTGGCGCGCGATGTTGAACCGTTTCTCTTTTCGCCCAGCGACAGCAAGAGAGTAAAATTGTTTATTGATTACATCAAGCAAGCTGAGTTATAATTTATGCCCAAGAATATTATTACAACTCCAGAGCAAAAATTTTCAATGGAGTTAAAAAAAAATTAAAAAATGTCAAAAAGGCAAATAAACATATTGAGTGGTATATGCTGGCCTGGATAATACAAATTTCCGGAGTGGCTTTTTTGATAGGAATATTATTTCTTGTGGGTTGGTTTAAGAAAAATCGCAAATAACGCAAATAATTTTAGAATATAGAAGACTTAATTTCTTAATATTAAATCAAGTAGAAATCAGCGATTCAAGTAAAACATTGAGTCGTTTTTTAATTTTTTTGTGGATAACTCGTGGTTGCTTGATTCTTGTGAGTGGTGTATAATAATTATGTAGTGGAGATAAGTGGGGATAAGTGGTGGACAACTTTTATGTTTATCGGAGAATACCAGCATAACATTGATGATAAAAATAGGTTGGCCATGCCAGTTAAATTTCGCGCTGAATTAAAATCAGGTGCTGTAGTTACCCCCGGGCTTGATAATTGTCTATTTTTGTTCACTAAAAGCAATTGGCAAAAATTAGCGGAAAAATTAGCCAGTCAGCCATTGGGCCGGGCTGATGCCAGAGGATTTTCCCGCATAATGCTGGCCGGAGCCATGGATGTAAAGCTTGATAGTTTGGGCAGGATTTTATTGCCTGATTATTTAAAAAAATACGCTGGCCTTAATAAAAAAATAGTGGTGGCCGGCCTTTATAGCCGCTTAGAAATCTGGGACGAGGGAACTTGGCATAAATATAAAAAGCAGATGGAAAATCAAGCCGAGAATCTGGCTGAAAAGATGGGAGAGATGGGAGTGTAAAATATAGACCTTGATAATTTATCTGTCATCCTCGCGCAAGCGAGGATCCCAGTGAATAAGTAAATACTAGTTCTATGAGATCCACACTTGGGCGAGGATGACAGAATATTACTCGTGTTTTACTATATGCCGACATTGCACACCCCTGTCTTATTAAATGAAGTATTAGAATATCTTAATCCTTGCCCTGGCCAGAATTTTATTGACGCTACTTTTGGCGCTGGGGGACATGGGCTTGAAATTTTAAAAAAAATTAAGCTGTCTGGCAAACTTTTAGCCATTGACGCTAATGCTGATGTTTCTGTATTTGTGAAAAACAAAGACAATAAAAATTTAATTTTTATCAATGATAATTTTAGGAATTTAGACAAAATAGTTAAAAAAAATTTTCCATATCATGTTAAAGGAATTTTACTTGATTTGGGCTTATCATCAGATGAATTAGAACAATCAGGCCGAGGCTTTAGCTTTTTGAAGAATGAACCTTTGGATATGCGTTTTAGTGTGAATCAGGAATTGACCGCGGCGGAGATTATTAATCATTATTCTCTAGGAAATTTAATAGATATTTTTAAAAAGTTTGGCGAATACAAACACGCCGGAAAGTTAGCGGAAAAAATAATTGAATTAAGAAAAAAACAAAAATTTCAGACAACTTTTGATTTGGTAAGAGCAATCAATTTGGTGCACCATCATAATTTTAAAGAAAAAATTCATCCAGCCACTAAAGTATTCCAGGCTTTGCGCATTGCAGTGAACGAGGAATTTAAGAATTTGACCATTGTTTTGCCGCAAGCAATTGATATTTTGGCGCCTGGTGGCCGCTTAGCAATCATTAGCTTTCACGCTCTGGAAGACAGGATTGTCAAGAATTTTTTTCGTGATTTAAGCCGGGCAAAAAATCCTGAAATAAAAATTTTAACCAAAAAACCAGTAGTGCCCATAAATTCTGAAGTTCATGAAAACCCAAGAAGCAGGAGCGCTAAACTTAGAGTGATTGAGAAAATCTAAAATAGAAATCAAAAATCAGAAATTATCCTTTTAACTAAAGTCTGATTTCTGACTTCTCTTTTAGGAAAGCGCACCAAAGAGATTATAATGTCAAGGTTTTTTTCTTTATGCAAAGCCAATAAAAAAAGTTATTCTGTTAAAACTAATTTTAATAGCATGAAACAGAAAACAGCTAAACCAAACCAGCGCTGGAATTATTATGTTTCTTTAAGTCTGATTTTGGTTATCATATTATTGGCTGGTTTTTATCTGGTGCGCGTGACTTCTGCCGTGACTGACGGCTTTAAGATTTCTGATCAAGAAGTTAAAATCAAAGATTTAAAACCGACTAATCAAATCTTGAAAGAGCAAATCAATAATTTAACAAATTTAGCTGTCCTTCAAACAAAAGCATTAGCCAATGGTTTAACAGCAGCCACTCAAATTGATTATCTGTCCATAAAAGACATTGATGTGGCTGTTAAATAAAAACCAAAATAATGTTAAAATGTTTAAATTTATTTTTGAATTTTGACTTTTGAATTTTAAAAGTTATGTCTGTTCACTTAACTGTCAACAAAAGAAATCATGGCCATGGATTTAACAGAATAACACTCTTAAAAGTGTTATTTTTTGTTTTGGTTGTTATTGTTATCGCACGGCTTTTTTATCTTCAGGTTTGGCGCCATAATTATTATGTTTCTCTGGCTGAAAAAAGGCATAATAAAATTGAACAGGTAACGCCTATGAGAGGCGAAATATATACTTTTGATTCAACGGCTAATGACGCGGCTAAAAAATTAAATCCAATTGCTCTGAATCAAAAATATTATTTGCTTTATAGCCAGCCTGTGTTAATCAAAGACGCTACTGCGACTCTTGATGCGATAGAGAAAACGGTTCCTTTGGAAAAAGAAGAGCGGGAGCAAATTACTAAAAGATTGGCTAAAAACGATTCGTATGAACCATTAAAACATTTTTTAACTTTGGAACAAAAAGAAAAAATAAGCCAGCTGAAATTAACTGGCCTTGGTTTTGAAGAAGAAACTAAAAGAATTTATCCCCAAAATGATCTGTTCGCCCATGTGCTTGGTTTTTTGGGTTTTAGTGGTGATATGCGGGTTGGCCAGTATGGTTTGGAAGAATATTTTGAAACTTATTTGGCTGGCATGGGTGGAGTTATTATGAGAGAGAAAGACCCCAAAGGCAGGTTAATTGGATTAGAAATGATGATAAAAGATCCAGTCGTAGATGGCAATAGTTTGGTGCTGACAGTGGATCAAGCCATTCAATTTCAGGTTTGCAATGTTTTAAAAAAATGGGTTGAAAAAATGGCGGCTGATGATGGCACCGCGATTGTGGTCGCGCCTGATACAGGCCAAATTATGGCTTTATGCAATGCGCCAAGTTTTGATTTGAATAATTATAGCCAGGTAGAAAGCGCTAATATCTATACTAACCGCGCCATTAGCGAAGCATATGAGCCCGGCTCTGTTTTTAAAGCCATTACTCTGGCCGCGGCTTTGGATTCAGGGGCTGTTATGCCAGACACTAAATATGTTGATTTGGGTTTTGTCAAATTTGGCCCCTACATTATTCGCAATGCTAAAAATAAAATTTATGGCGAAGTTGATATGACTTCTGTTTTAGAAAATTCTATTAACACTGGCGCGATTTTTGCTGCTTTAAAAACAGGCCGCGATACTTTTAAAAAATATGTGGAAAAATTTGGTTTTGGCGTGAAAACCCAAATTCAATTGCCACATGAAGCTATTGGAAATTTACAAACACTAAATCTGAAGAAAGATATTTATACTGCCACTGCTTCTTATGGCCAGGGCATTATGGCGACTCCGATGCAGATGGTTATGTCCTATGCGGCTATTGCCAATAACGGCATTTTGATGCAGCCGCAGATTATTGCGGAAAAAATTTTTGAAAATGGCCGGATAGAAAAAATTCAGCCCCAAGAAGTTCGTCGGGTAATTTCTTCTTCAGCTGCCAATATCCTAAAAGCCATGCTTGTGTCAGTGGTTAAAAACGGCCACGCAAAGGGCGCGCAAGTATCTGGTTTTTATGTGGCTGGTAAAACAGGCACCGCTGATATCGCTGATAAAAAAGGCGGCTATAGCACTGACACAATCCATACATTTATTGGTTTTGCGCCAGCTGACAAGCCAAAGTTCGTAGTTTTGGTTAAAATAACTAAACCCAGGAATTCTACTTTTGCCGAAGGTTCAGTTGTGCCGGCATTTGCTGAAATAGCTAAATTCTTGCTAAACTATTATCAGGTAAAGCCGGAATATTAGAAGATGTATAATAATGGACAAAGTATTATGTATTATGGAAATTAAAAATAATAAAACATTTCCGCTCATGGTTTTGGCAATTCTTGATGGCTGGGGCATTAATAAATCATACGCTGGCAACGCAATTGAATTAGCTCATAAACCCAATTATGATTTTTTATGGCAGAATTTTCCGCACACAGAATTGCAGGCCTCTGGCCATTATGTTGGTTTGCCAGCCAAACAAGACGGCAATTCAGAAGCAGGCCATTTAAATTTGGGCGCCGGCCGCGTAGTGGCGCAAGACAGCGTGATTATTACCCAAACCATTAAATCAGGTTTATTTTTTAAAAACCCTGCTTTTTTAAGAACAGTTGAACATGCTAAGCACCATAATTCTGATATTCATCTGCTGGGTCTTTTAACCGGCTGGCAATCTGCTCACGCTGACCCGAATCATTTGCTGGCTCTTTTGAAAATTTATCGCGAACATAAAATTAAAAATGTTTATTTGCATTTATTTACTGACGGCCGGGATTCTTTTAGATACGGCGCTTTAATTTTTTTAGCCAAACTTAAAAAAGAATTAAAACCTAATGAAAAAATTGCCAGTGTTATGGGTCGTTATTACGCGATGGACAGAACAAAAAATTGGTCTCGGACAAAAGCGGCCTATGATACGCTTACAATTGGCCGGGTTAAATATTATGCCCATTCAGCAGAGGAAGCCATTAAATTTGCTTATGATCGCGGTGAAACTGATGAATTTATTGAACCAACTTTAATTGTTTCTCAAGGCATTCATGGCAAAAAAGGAGCTCATATTTCAGGCAAGCCAATTGGTTTAATCAAAGAAAAAGATTCAGTTGTGTTTTTTAATTTAAGATCAGACCGTTCCCGCCAATTGATCAAAGCTTTTAATCAAACTGATTTTAACAAAAAAAATTCTTCCTCGTTTAAACGGGAAAAAGTGCTGAAAGATTTGGTTTTTGTTTCAATGACTGAATGCGGTCCTGAGCTGGAAAATGTTCTTACTGCTTTTCCATCAGTGAGCGTTAAAAAAACTCTGCCTTTTGTCTTAAAAGATTTAAAACAGCTTTATCTGGCAGAAACAGAAAAATTTGCTCATGTGACATATTTTTTTAATGGTGGCTATGCAGAAGCTGTTAACGGCGAGGACCGTCTAATGATTCCTTCGCCTGATGTGGCCAGTTATGACTTGCAGCCGGAAATGTCTGCTTTTCAAATTTGCGAGATATTGGTTAATGGTTTGCAGAAAAATAAATATGAATTTATCACAGTTAATTTTGCCAATCCGGACATGGTCGGCCATACTGGCAATTTAGCTGCTGGCATCAAGGCAATTGAAGCAGTTGATAAATGTTTGGGCCAGATTTTTGCCGCGCTAAAAGTAAAGCGTGGCCTCTTAGTAATTGTCGCTGATCATGGCAATGCGGAAGAAATGATTGATATGAAAACAGGTGAAACAGATACACAGCATTCATCTTTTCCCGTGCCTTTTATTTTGGCTGATTGCCGCTTAAATAAAAAAAAGAAATATCTGCTTAAAAATAAAGGCGCTTTGTCTGATGTGGCGCCGACAATTTTAGAACTTTTGGATTTTAAAAAGCCAAGAGAAATGAGCGGAGAGAGTTTAATAATATAAGAATTTCTAATTTCTAATTTTTAAACCAAATATCAAATTTAAAAAATAAAACAGAGCTTTTATATTTAGAATCTAGAAATTAGTAATTAGAAATTAAAATTTATGTTAAATCAGGAAAATTCAATTGTTCAAGCGGTTCGTCCCAAGCCAGTAGTCCTTATTATTCTTGACGGCTGGGGCGTGGCGCCAGCTTCTTTGGCTAACGCGATTACACAGGCTAAAAAGCCTAATTTTGATTTTTATTGTGAAAATTATTTTTGCGCCACGCTTCAGGCGTCAGGCCAGGCAGTCGGCCTGCCTTATGGAGAAATGGGCAATTCAGAAGTGGGCCATCTAAACATCGGTGCTGGAAGAATTGTTTATCAGGATTTGCCTTTGATCAATAAAGCCATCACTGATAAAGAATTTTTTACTAACCCGATTTTTGTCAAAGCTTTAGAAAAAATTAAAAAAAATAATTCCAGTCTTCATTTGATTGGCCTGTTTTCTGAAGGTGGCGTTCATAGTTCAATGGATCACTTATTTGCTCTTTTGGAATTGGCCAAAGAACAAAAAATAGCGCGCGTTTTTATTCACGCGATTCTTGACGGCCGGGATATGCCTTATGATTCTGGTTTAGGTTTAATTGAAAAAGTAATTCAAAAAACAAAAGAACTTGGCATTGGTGAAGTAGCCACTTTGTCAGGCCGTTTTTGGGCTATGGACAGAGATAATCATTGGGAGAGAATTGTTGAAGCATATAAGGCGATTGTTCTGAGTGAATCAGAACAGACAGATGAGTACGCGCTTGAAGCCATTAAAAAATCTTATGAACAAAAAATTTATGATGAAGAATTTAAGCCAACTGTAATTCTTAATGATAAAAATCAGCCAATCACGAAAGTAGGAGCTGAAGATGGCGTGTTTTTTTTCAATTTTCGGGCAGATCGCATGCGTGAATTAGTCAGATCTTTTGTCCAGCCTGATTTTGATAAATTCCCAAGAGTTTTTTTAAATGGATTAACAGTTGTGACAATGACAGAATATGAAAAAAATTTGCCAGTGGAAGTGGCTTATCCTTCAAGCATTATTAAAACTCCTTTGGCCAAAGTAATTAGTTCTGCCAGTCTGAAACAACTGCATATTGCGGAAACGGAAAAATACGCCCATGTCACTTATTTTATCAATGGCGGCCAAGAGCAAGCTTTTCCTGGCGAAGACCATTCATTAATACCGTCGCCTAGAATTGAAAATTACGCGCTTCAGCCAGAAATGTCAGCTTTTGAAATAAAAGAAAAAGTTTTACAGGAAATAAATAATAACAAATATGATTTTTATGTGATAAATTTTGCCAATCCTGATATGGTGGCCCATACCGGAGACATGAAAGCGACCATTAAAGCGATTGAAGCTGTTGACGAATGTTTAAGTGAAATTGTGGCGCAATCTTTGGCTTTGGATGGCGTTTGTGTGATTACAGCTGATCATGGCAATGCGGAAAAAATTATTAATCTGCAAACAGGCGAAATTGACAAGGAGCATTCGTCAACCCCGGTGCCTTTTTTGATCATAGGCAAAGATTATGAAATTAAAGAAAGTCCGGCCGGATTAATTGATTTTAATTTATTAACTCCGTCTGGCTTTTTAGCTGATGTAGCGCCCACGGTTTTAAAAATTTTGAATTTGCCAAAGCCAGAGGAAATGACGGGAAGAAGTTTAATATAATTTTTATGCCTGAACTGCCAGAAGTTGAAACTATTAAATTACAATTAGACCGTTTGCTGAAGAATAAAATTATTGCTTCGGTTGAGTTAAGATTGCCCAAACAAGTTAAATCAGACAAGAAAAAATTTTTAAAATTAGTGATTGGCGCTAAAATAAAAAAAGTTTTTCGCCGGGCTAAAATTTTAATTATGGATCTGGACGATGGTTATCATTTGGTGTTTCATCTGAAATTGACTGGCCAGCTTATTTATCAAAAAATTTCACGTCAGTCTGGCAATTATCCAAACAAATATTCACACATAGTTTTTAATTTTAAAACCGGTGACCGATTATTTTTTAATGATCTGCGCCAGTTTGGCTGGGTAAAATTAGTTTCAGCAAATGAATTGAAAAATATTTTACAGGAATTTGGACCAGAACCTTTGGCTAAAAATTTTTCTTTTGAAAAATTTTATAATATTTTCGCGCCTAAAAAAACTGCCATTAAGCCGCTTTTGATGGAACAAATTTTTTTAGCTGGGGTGGGCAATATTTACGCCAGCGAAGCATGTTTTTGCGCCGGTATATTGCCGACAAGAAGAGCTGATAAAATTAGCACGCTGGAATATAGAAAATTATATCAGTGTCTGCGTAAAATTTTGAAATTTGCCATTCAAAAAAAAGGCGTTTCAGCGGAAAATTATCTGGACGCTCTTGGCCAAGAAGGCGAGATGGTAAAATATTTAAAAGTTTATGGCAGAGCAGGGGAGGAGTGTAAAAAATGCGGGAGTAATATAAACTCTGTTAAACAGGGTTCACGCACCAGTTTTTATTGTCCAAAATGCCAGGGTTAAAAAATTTAATTTTGCGTTTTTGTTTGATCATGTTATACTTCAAATATAATTATCAACAATTATTATGGAAAATATAGATTTTAACAATTTAGCCACTAAAGATGACATCAAAGCCATTCGTTCAGAAATGGCCACCAAGAAAGATTTAAAATCAGAAATTGGTAAAGTTAGACAAGAAATGGCTACTAAACAAGATTTAAGTAGATTTTTTGGTAAATTAGATGCCAAAATTGATAAGATTAATGATAAATTAGAAAATAAAATTCAGGAGAAATTTGACCAAGTTTTAACAAGTAATGATAAACAGATTAAAATTTTAAAAGAAATGCGTTTAGAATTGGCTGCTCATAATGCTTCTTATAAAAGGCATGATGAAAAAATAGATGATATTGAGAAAGATATTGAAGATCATGAATAAAGAA
>PFBP01000012.1 GCA_002778535.1 Candidatus Kuenenbacteria bacterium CG10_big_fil_rev_8_21_14_0_10_36_11 | reverse complement strand
GGATTTTATTTTCCGTGTCAGACAATTCATCCTGCAAGCGCAAAAAATTAGCTGACGCTTTCAAATCAGGATAGCTTTCAGCCACGGCAAATAATGTTTTCAAAGTGCCAGTTAAATTATTCTCTGCCATAGCTTTTGCTTCTGGTGTTGTGGCAGAAATCGCGGCCGAACGCGCGGCTGATACTTTTTCAAACAATTCCTGCTCATGGCTGGCATAGCCTTTGACTGTTTCCACCAGATTTGGAATCAAATCATGCCTGCGTTTTAACTGCACATCAATATCAGACCAAGATTCTTTAGTTCTGTTGTTAAGCCTGATAAGGCCGTTATAAACGCCAATTACCCAAAAAATAAAGACTGCTACCACAGCCAAAATAATATAAAGTAAAGTTGACATAAGTTTCCTTTTTTTTAACGCCTCTCCGGCGCTTTAATTTTTGACTTTTACACTTTTATCATATACCATTTGTCATCCCCGCGCAAGTGAGGATCTCGTGGAATTGCTAAAAACACTGAGATTCCTGCTTTCGCAGGAATGACAAGAAAGGAGTGTATTTGTTCGTGTATTATTCCATCACAAATTTTGTAAGTACTACTTCTGCTGGAATTTTACTGCTCTTTAACATTAAATCAATTTGCAAAAGTTCAGCGTATTTATGCTCCAATTCTTCAAAAGAATATTTTTTAATCTGGCTTATGGTTTTTTGCACCACAAACGGGTGCAAATCAAGCTCTTTGGCTATTAAATTATAGTTATTATTTTTCAAACTTGTTTCTTTAATTTGAATAAGGATTCTAAATTGGCGGATGATCATGCTTAAAAGATATAACGGCTCCGCGCCAGAATTAAATTGATAATTTAACAATTTCAAGGCCCGGGCTTTGTCCCCAGCGCCGACCGCGTCTGTTAAATTAAAAATATTAGTGTCAAAACTCGCGGCTGTTAATAGATTAACAGACGCAGCTGTGATTTTTTTGTCATAAGCCAAAAGCTTATCTAATTCCAAAGCTAAAAATTGCAAATCACTCTGCTCACCGGCTAAAATTTCCTGGAGCGCCTGGGGTTCAATTTGTCCGCCCTTTTTCTGCGCGTAATTTAAAATCCATTTTTTCAATTCTGCGCCGGCTAAATTTTCTAATTCAAACTTATTTTTACTCTGGCTTAAAAATTTATACAATGATGTTTTTTTGTCCGCTTTATTTTCAAAAAAAACAAAAATATCGTTTTGATTGTCCAGCGCACTTTGGTTTCCATTAAAAAACTGACTAATTTCTTTTTGCGCCTTATTTAAAGTCAAATTTTCCAAAACAATAAAACGTTTGGGAGACAAAAGTGAAGCGCTTTTAATTCTTCCAGACAACTCGTCCAAAGAAATTTTTTCACCCTCAATTTTCTGCCATTCAAAATCAGCATATTTTTCCCGCAGTTCTTTCAATTTTTCTTTGGCCCGATAATTGTCCATTCCATAGACAAAATAAATCATAACCTTATCTTACTAAATAACTTGCTTTTGGTCAAAACAAAAAGCGGGACGGCCAATCTCCACAAAGGCCACTCTCCGCTTGAGAAAATGTGGGATGGATTGAATTCTTCTAACAAACAACGTTCCTTTTATCCAATTTCATTGGCTGATAGTCAAAAATATTTATTGTCTGTAAAACTGGTTTTATAAGTATTTTTTCGGTCTGTTTATCATCTTGTTTTTGGGTGCCATATTTAATGTGATACCCAGTTGTGTTTTTATTACAAAATTTAATCACTGTATTAGCACACTCCTCATAAAACTTTATATTATTCCAACACTTAGAAACTTCTACATTATAATTTAATTTGCCAAAAATAATTTTATCAACAAACTTAATCTTTTCTAAAATTTGTTTCAAGTTTTGTTTTACCAAATTTGGCGTTGGATATGGTTCCATGCTTATCCATGTTTTTAAATCATGGTCATGTAGATATTTTAACGCTTTTACTCTTTGCTCATACGGCGCAGTGTATGGTTCAAAATTGCGTTTAAAATTTTCATTCAAAGAAACCAGTGTTATGGCATACTCATTTTCTGGACTATATTTTTTTGTGTTAATTAGTTCTTTTGGATAAATTCCTTTGGTTAAAACCGTGCAACGAATTCCATTTCTGTTTAATTTTTCAATTATTTTTAAAGTTAAATCGCAAACTTCTTTTTGTCCATACATGAAAGGATCGGTGGTAAAGCAAAGATGCACAACTTCAATTTTGTGTTTTAGTTTTGGAATTTCTTTATCAAGAAGTTCCAACGCATTTTCCACTATTTTCGGTTTAATCCAATCTTGATAATCCTTAATTATGCCACATCTCTTTTTCATCATCATAGCATAACAAGGAAATTTGCAACCGTGAGAGCAGCCCTCAACGTGATTTATGCAATAATCAGCGTATTCCACGCCACTTTTGTATAGAAGTGATTTTCTTTTTATTTTGAGCATGGGTTAAGTGTTTATAGCTTAATTATACTATAAATATATTATTTTACATAATTTTTGCTTATATTTATCCTCGGACACATAAAATCCTTTTGTCATTATTTTATTTATATATTCTGTTTTAATTTTGTTTTCCTTTTTTAAACGCACCAGCATATCATTCGCACATTTCGGTTTATACCCTTCCATTACTGCAAATTCAATGATATCGGTATTAAACATTTCTTTTTTCTTAATTAATTCAACTACCATTTTTTTATGAAATTCATTAATACAATTTCTATGTTCAGTAGTTAGTATGGTTGATTTTGGAAAAAGACTCGGATTTATTTCATGGTATTTAATTTCAGAGACTTTCAACGCCTTTCCGTTATATGTTTCTTTCCAAAAAATATTATTGAAAAGCATTGCTCCTTTTATGCTTTTAGTAATAAGAAAAAGAGCATTTTTTGACTTTCCAACATCTATCGTGGCGTGTTGAACAAATTTTAAATTTAACTCTTTTCTAATTCTATTAACTATTGAATTATTAAACTCATAAATGTTGTGATAGTCGTATACTCCTCTCTCTGTAAAATTAGATAAAAAACTTATTAACTTTGGTGTATTTTTAGTAGATGTTTTAAAACGATAAGCGTGAAATGTGGGTAGAAACAACATTATTTCCGAAAATGGCATTTCCATTATTTTCTTTATTTCTGACAACTGAATATTGCTATATGCAAACGGATCTAAAAATAAAAATTTTGGTATTGTAATTTTAGGTTCTGAAATATCTAAAATAATATCAGAAAAAATACTACATTGTGGTTTGAGTATTTTAATATTTGACGGAAGTGTTGTTTTGGATAATTCAATATTTAATTTTTCGATATTTTCTTTATCGCAATCATTAAAAACTATAAAAACTTTAAGTAATTTCTGTTTTACTAAAAGAGTTGGGTTTTCTAATACTTTTTTAGCTTTCTTAATTAGAATCAAAGGGCTACCATCTTTTTCTCCATTTTTACCTGGACCACAAAACAAATCCGCGACAAGACAGCCACCAAATTGCATTAATATCTTAGTAAGATAACCCTCAATATAATTCTCATAAAATTTAATTTTTACCGCAGTGCCATCACTTTGATTATCAAAAAAATTTTTGTTAGACATATTTTTATTTTCCCACAATTATTTTTATTTCCTCCTCTGTCAACCCATAAAGCTTATAAACCTTCTCGTCAATTTCTTTGTCCGTTTTTCCAATTTCTTTTTTGATTGCGCTCCATTTATCGGAATTTTCTGGTGTTTTTTGCAAATCTACATTAAGCCTTATCATTGTTTTTGCCTTTTCAGAAATTTGTTTCTGTTGCTGTTTTGAAGCTACAACAAATGGCAAATCACGCAGATATTTTAATTTTACTTGTGGAAATACTTTGCCAATTTCTAAAACTCTTTGGTGATAAAGATAATCAATGTATTTTGAATTAAAAATAGCCAAAGCATAATACAAATCTACCTTATTTTCAAACTTTTCTTTTAAAATAGCGCCAATTATACTCCTCCCAAACCAAACACCTATTTCATCAACCGATGCTATAATTGAACTTGCTGTTTGACGCCAAATTAATTTTGGTGTCATTTTAAAAAATTCTCTATTCAAAATTACTCTCTCATTTTCTAATTTAAAATCTTTATAATTTGTCCTAACAAAATAATTTGTTTTTTCTAAAATGAAATATCTGTTTATGTGTGAACCCTTCCAATATTCCTTGTCTTCTGCATTTTCTTTTTTTCCCTCATAAAAAAGCAATTGACTTAATTTACTTTTCCCTTTCTCTCCCTTACCAACCTTAACTGCTTGATAATTTATACCCGCGTCTTTCATTAAAAAAACCTCGTCAAAAGTCATGCCAGTATTTTTTTTAACTGTATTAATAATTTTATTTTGAGCAACAGCCGAATTTTCATTAATTTGCCAAATCTTATGTGCTAAATTTTCTCTTTTTTCTTTGGTTAAATCTAAAACAGATTTATTACCACCTACTTTTTTAATAATAATTAAAATAGAACATGGCAATTCAACATTGTTAAAAACTTTTTCACCAAGATTTATGACAAAATTTTCATACTTATTGACAACAGCCTTAACATCTTCATAGCGTGGTTGATAAAGAAAAGTGTTTGGCACAATAAAACCAAGCAATCCTTCATCTTTTAATAAACCAATGGCCTTGTCTATAAAAATTTTATAAATATCTTTGTGAGATTTGGTTGAGTTAGGATATTTTTCGCCAAAGTACTCTGCTTCTTTATCAATGTTCGCGCCCCATGGCGGATTACCAATAATCACATCAAACCCACCATTTTTGAAAACTTCTTCAAATTCTTCCTGCCAATTAAACGGATGTTTATCGCGCCAAGAGGGGCCGAAATATTTTTTGAGTTCGGCTTCGGCGCCAGAAATCAAAGAATTGCCCACGCGAATATTGCCGGTCAAATCCGGCAGTTTGGCTTTCTTATCCAGCGCTTCAATCAACAAATTCAGTTTGGCCAATTCCACTGCTTGCGTATCCAAATCCACACCGTAGATATTACTTTTAAGAATTTCCGCCTTAGTATATTGGTCGCCTGGATTGCCAAAATCCTTGTATTTTTCATTCATTGTCTTTAGGGCTTTGGTTAAAAATGATCCAGAACCACAAGCCGGGTCCAAAATTTTAATATTTTTTAAATCAACCATATTTTTCGCTTCTGCTAATTTCTTGCCCAAAGTATTTTCCACAATATAATCCACAATAAATTTCGGCGTGTAATAAATTCCTTGCTCCTTTCTTTTTTTTCTTGATTTCTGTTTTAATTCTTTTTTATCTTCAGCTTTAAAAAATTTTCCGCTTGCGCCTTCCGCATCAATTTCAACTGGCTTTTGGGCAATATAACTTAAATAACTTTCATAAACCCCGCCCAAAACATCGGCCGGGATTTTGGAAAAATCATATTCATAAACGGTACTACCATAAAGCAAGTTTATTACTCTTTTTAGAGAGTCGTCATATTCTTCCCATTTTTCGCAAGCATGCACGGTAAAAAGATTAGAATTATAGATTTGATCCAACTCACGAAATTTTTTAACGAGTAAGGGAAAAAGTTGGGCATTAGCGCCAAGCGTATCGCGTTGGTGTAAAATTTCTTTTAATGTTGGCGGTTCAATGCCACGATCTTCTAAAACGCGAATAAAAATTATTCTATCCAAAATTCTTTGCACACCCTCTTCCAAGGTTTCCTGATTATTTTTTAACTCCTCATTCCAATTTTTAAAACTTTTAGTTAAGATTTCGCGCGCTTCACGCAAATCGCCAAACAGACTTTCATTGACAGTTTGTTTTTTGATTTTCTTGCCATATTTTTCCGCGTATTTATCCAAACCGTTTTCCAAAAAACTTTCCTTTGACAAAAGCCACAGCCGTTCAAGGTCGCTTTCATAATCCGCCACCTTAATTTCAAAAACCAGTTTGTCGGACAATAATTTTGATTGGCCTTGAGCGTTAAAAATTTTAATGCTTTCAAAGTCCGTAAGCACCGCCCAACTCACGCCCTTGTTCCAAGCATAATTTATGGCTTGGCGCGCGTGAATCTCCAAATCCAAATCAACTTTAATGGCTTTGGCTTCCACATACATTTTGGGAATGCCGTTGATTTTGAATTCATAGTCAGCTCTTTTGCCGGTGATGTTTTCTTCCGGCGAAACTTCGCCCGGGTCGCTGAAATCCCAACCCAGCGCCTCAAAAAGCGGACGGATAAAATATGATTTTGTCTGTTCTTCATTAAACCGACTTTTATCTTTTTCTGGAAAATTATTAAATTTTTCCACTAATTCCTTGGTTCTTTCTAAAGATTGTTGTTTGGTCATATAACTATATTTTATCACCTAATTATTTTAATTTCAAACCAAAAAGGATGGGTTTAAAACCCGCCCCTACAAAAATTAAACAAATAATAATTAAATAATATCCTGCTTACTTAGTCCAGTTTCTCTTAAAATAGCTAATAGCGTGCCATTAGAAATTTCTTTAAAACTTATTGGCACCACTGCCCTTTTTTTATCAGAAAACCTATACATAACCACATGCGAACCGGATTGATGGTCAACCACAAAACCAAGTTTTTCTAACTTTTTTATTAACTCTTTGGCTTTGATAACTACCAATTTAGGCATACTTAATTTGTCTGCCAAAAATTGGCAACTCAAAATTTATATTTGCCACATACGAAGAGCTATCTTCTGGCACATTTTCTTTGTGCTTAAGCAAACTCGCCACATAAACTTTAATAGCATCTTTGGCCATTTTTTTTGCCTCTACTAAGTTCCTGCCATAAGTCACACAGCCAGGCAAAGACGGAACAACCACATTAAAACCACCATTTTTTTCTGGTTTTAAAATAATATTATAGTTTAAATTTTTCATAAATTTTTCATTCTCTTAGTTTTTAATATCTATTTTTTAATTTTTATCTTCTAAACCCGCCATGTCTGTCATCTCTTCTTGGTCCGCGGTCAAAACCATTATGGCTAAATCCACCGCGGTGAGATTCAGCAGGTGCGGAAGATTGTTTGATTTTAGAAGTATCAAAATCTGTGCCAATCATTGTTAAATTGATTCTGCCCTGGTCATCAATTTCTTTGACAATGACCGGAATCATGTCGCCGACGTCTACCACATCTTCAACCCGGCCAACTCTGAACGGCGCCATTTCTGAAATATGAACCAGACCTTCTTGCTTTGGCAGGACTTCCACAAACGCTCCAAATGTCATGAGTCTTGTTACCCGTCCGGTAAATAATTCTCCTGGTTTAACTTCACGCGTAATATTTTTAACCCATTCAATGGCTTTATTAGCCGCGTCCGCGTTAACAGAAGTAATAAATACCAAGCCAGAATCTTCAATATCAATTGCCACGCCAGTGTTATCAATAATTTCATTGATCATTTTGCCGCCCGGACCAATCACATCCCTGATTTTATCCGGATTGATTTGCAAAGTATAAATTCTCGGCGCGTAAGGAGACATTTCTTGCCTTGGTTCGGCAATTGTCTCAGCCATCACACTTAAAATCTTCTCTCTGGCTTCTCTGGCTTTAGTTAAAGTTTCCGCGATTATATTCATGCCAATGCCACCTAACTTAATATCTAATTGCAGAGCGGTAATGCCTTTTTTAGTGCCGGCAATTTTAAAATCCATGTCTCCTGAATGATCTTCAATGCCTTGAATATCAGTTAAAATTCTGTAATTATTTTTATCCTGATAATCGCTCATCATGCCCATGGCAATGCCGGCGACCGGCGCACTAATCGGCACGCCAGCGTCCATCAAAGAAAGTGTTGAACCACAAATGGAAGCTTGGGACGAAGAGCCGTTTGAAGATAAAACTTCTGAAACCACGCGAATGGTATAAGGGAAATTTTCTTTATCTGGCAACACTGGCAATAATGCTTTTTCTGCTAAAGCGCCATGTCCGATTTCGCGCCGGCCAGGCCCGCGCATGGGCCCGATTTCACCCACAGAAAAAGGCGGAAAATTATAATGATGCATATAGCGTTTTTTACCAGACTCTTCCATGGTATCTAAGGTTTGCTCATCAGAAGGCGAGCCCAATGTCACAACTGAAAGCACCTGAGTTTCGCCCCGTTGAAACAAGCCAGAGCCATGGGTCCTTGGCAATACTCCGACTTCAGCAGACAATGACCTGATTTCATCTATGGCCCGGCCATCAACACGGACGCCTTTTTCCAAAACTAATTTTCTGGCGTGAACATCTAAAAATTTTTCAATCATTTTTATGCCTTGTCCCCGCTCTTCTTTGGAAACTTCATTATCAGCTTTTAAAACTTCATCAACATAAAGATTTAATTTTTCAATATTATTATGATATTCATTTTTAGATTTGGAGGAAAATATTTCATCAATTTTTTCTTCAACCATTTTCCCGACTTTTGTTTCTAATTTAGCAATCCCCGCTTTTTCTTCATCAGATTTTTCCTGATCCAATTTTGTTTTTTCCAAACCAATCTTATTTCTCACTTCTTCAATCAAGTCTAAAATTTTTTTTAAATGTTTTTGGCCAAAAGCGATCGCGTCCTGCATTTGTGCTTCAGAAATTTGATTAGCGCCTGCTTCCAGCATAACCACTTCATCTTTAGTGCCAGCCACCACTAAATCCAAAACTGATTTTTTGCGCGCCTCATAAGTCGGATTTAACACCATTTCAAATTTTTCCTGATTTTCCTCTGATGAGATCAAACCAACACGCACCGCGGCCACCGGCCCTTCAAAAGGAATATCAGAAATTGCCAAAGCGGCTGAAGCCGCGTTTAAGCCCAAAATATCCGCGTCATTTTCCGCGTCAAAAGAAAGAATTGTCAGAACAAGCTGAACATCATTTCTAATTACTTCATCAAAAAGCGGCCTAATTGAACGGTCAACAAGCCGGCCTGACAAAATCGCTTCGTCAGAAGCTTTGCCCTCGCGCTTAATAAATCTTGAACCCTTAATTTTTCCAGCCGCGTATAATTTTTCATCATAATCAACTAAAAGAGGGAAGAAATCAATGTCTTCCCTGACATTCTTTGACATGCAGGCAGTGGCTAAAACCACTGTCTCGCCGTATTGGACTGTGCAAGCCGCATTTGCTTGGCTTGCCAGATAGCCAGTTTCAATAATGAAACTCTTGCCGCCGATTTCTGCGGCAAAAGTTTGTTTTTCTTGTTTCATATTTTTTCCTTTTTTATCCTGACCATCACACTACAGACATAATTGTCTGGATGTCTAATGGCCAAGAAATTATTTTTCAGGCAATGTCACTATACACCGCGCCTAAAACTCCATTAACAAATTTTCCAGACGATGAACCACTAAAAGTTTTTGCCATTTCAATAGCTTCATTAATGATTACTTTGGGCGGCACTTCGCCAATTTCATACATCATTTCATAAATTCCCAAACGCAAAATATTTCTGTCCAGAGCAGTAATTTTATCAAGCGGCCACTCTGGCGCGTATTTCACAATTTTTTCATCAATCTCTGTCTGGTGTTTAACCACGCCCTTGACCAAATGGACAATAAATTCCGTATCCTCTATGCCACCCGCATATTGCTCAATATTATCATTAGTCAATTTGTCTAATTTCTGCGACCGATGATTAAAATCCCACTCATAAAGCGTTTGCATGGCAATAGTTCTTGATAAATGCCTGTTAGACATAAAAATTATTTTTTCTCGTTTTTTTTGCCTTTCTTAATTTTTATTTTTATCACTTCTCTGCCTTTATAACTGCCGCATTTATAACAAACCGTGTGTGGTTTTATCATTGTCTTGCATTGAGCGCAAGCGGTTAAAGCCAGTTTTTTTAGTTTAATCGCTCCGCGTCTTGTTCTTTTAGCTGTTTTTGAATGTCGTTTTGCTTGAAGAGCCATAAAATTATTATTTATTAGTTTCTTTTATTGTAGTATAAAAACTATTTCTTGGCAAGAAGACATTAAAGTGATAAAATTAAATTATGAGCAAACAACACAAATCTTCTAAAGTTCCCAAAATTATTATCTCTTCGGAAACCAAAAAAGACATTTTCATAATTTTTCTTTTTGCTTTGGCTTTTTTAAGTCTCTTGGCTTTGTTTAATTTAGCAGGTGGCGTAGGCGATTCCTTACAGTCATTTTGGCAAATGACATTTGGCTGGAGTTATTGGCTGACACCTTTGGCTTTAATTGTGATTGGCTATATTATTATCAATTCAGAAAAATATGAATCCAATACTTCAAGGGTTCTTGGTTTAATTTTAATGATCTTATCTTTTTTAGGCATTCTCCAGCTTTTTACCGCGGAAAAAACTTTTTTAGCTGCCAAAAATGGAATGGGGGGTGGAATTCTGGGTTATTTTGTTGCTAATCCTTTGGAAAAAATCGCCAATACGCCTGGTGCAATTATTATTCTTATCGCGCTTTTTTTAATTGCTGTTTTGCTTTTTTTTGAAACTTCTATTAAGAATTTACTTTTTAATTTAAACTGGTCAAATTTTAATTTCCTGCAAAAAATTAAAGAAAAAATTAGTAAGAAGAAAATTGATCAACAATTAGAAAATCTTGAAGCTGAAGAGGTTGGTTTTGAACAAAAAGAAATTCAAAACAATTTAGAGCAAAAAAATATTTCTAACGGAGAAAATATCAACGCTGAACAAGAATTAATCCATCTGAATAAAACAAAAAAAACCTACCCCAAAATTGATTTGCCCTTGGAACTTTTAAATGACAAATCAACTAAACCCACAGCCGGCAATATAAAAGCTAATCAGGAAATTATTAAAAACACTCTAAAACATTTTGGCATAGAAGTAGAAATGGGTGAAATATCTGTGGGACCCACAGTCACCCAATATACTTTTAAACCAATGGCTGGGATTAAGGTTTCACAAATCACGACGCTTTCCAATGACTTAGCTTTGGCTTTGGCCGCTCATCCAATCAGGATTGAAGCGCCAATTCCTGGTAAATCATTGGTCGGCATTGAAGTGCCCAACCAAAAAATTGCCTTAGTGACTTTAAAAGAAATTTTAAGTTCAGAAGATTTTAAAAAAAGAACTTCTCATTTATTTATCGCTTTGGGCAAAGATGTGGCTGGCGCGCCGCAATTGGCTGATTTGGAAAAAATGCCGCACTTGCTTGTGGCTGGCGCCACTAATTCTGGCAAAACAGTTTGTCTGAATTCAGTTATTATTTCCTTGCTTTATCAAAATCAACCAGATGAATTAAAATTTATTCTGATTGATCCCAAACAAGTGGAAATGACGCAATATAACAATGTGCCGCATTTGATTTGTCCTGTTATTACAGAAGTCAAAGAAACAATTAATGCCTTAAGATGGGCAGTCAAAGAAATGGAAGACAGATTTAAAACTTTGGCTCTTGCCGGCAAAAGAAATATTGATGCCTATAACCAAACCGCGCGCGAAAGAATGCCATATCTGATTATTGTAATTGATGAATTAGCTGACCTTATGTCCATTGCGGCTAATGATATTGAGCCAGCCATTATTAGGCTGGCTCAAAAAGCCAGGGCGGTCGGCATTCATTTAATCGTGGCAACGCAAAGGCCTTCGGTAAATGTTATTACCGGACTCATCAAAGCAAACATCACTTCCCGCATTGCTTTTTCTGTGGCCGCCTCCACTGATTCTAGAACTATTTTAGATCACGCTGGCGCTGAAAAACTTTTAGGCCGGGGCGATATGCTTTTTATTTCCGCTGATTTATCCAAGCCCAAAAGAATCCAGGGTGCTTATCTTTCTGATCAGGAAATAGACAAAGTTGTTAATTATCTCAAACAAACAGGCGAGCCAGAATACAACGACGCAGTGACGCAAAAACAGATTTCAGTTGATTCTGGTGTAACTGGTTTTATTTTTGACGACAGCGACGATGATTTATTAGAAGAAGCTAAAGATATTATTTTAAAATCAGGCAAAGCTTCGGCCTCATATCTGCAAAGGCGCTTAAGCATTGGCTATGCCAGAGCAGCCAGAATTCTGGATCTGTTAGAAGAGCGCGGCATAGTGGGCCATGCCAACGGCTCAAAACCGCGCGATGTTTTAATTGGCCGGGATGATTATGAACAGGATCAAACTCTGCATCAGCTTGAGCAAGCGCACGAAGAATTAGAAGAAGCGGAAGAAATAACAACAGATAAAAATAATAATGAGGATATTGACAATGTGTAAATTATGAAATATAATAAAAAAGTAAAATAAGTTTGAGAAATAATATTAAATATATGGCCCCATTAGCTATTTCCTTAACTCCTGCCAAACAAAAATTTATTTTGGAATTAAATGCTCATCAATTTGAAAGATTAGCGGCTAATTTTGGTTTTTTTAGTGATAGCTTTATTAGAAGTTTAGAACAAGCAGAAAAAGATTACCGCGCTGGCAGAGTAAAAAAAATTTCTTCTCTTAAAGATTTAAGAAAATAATTTGTTGGATTTACAGGATTGTGTTTTAAATTTTTTATTTCAAAAACTATTTCTGATTTTCCTCTACCTCTTTTTTTCTACCTAAAAACCGCTCCGACAACAATCGGAACGGTTTTA
>PFBP01000013.1:12967-13318 GCA_002778535.1 Candidatus Kuenenbacteria bacterium CG10_big_fil_rev_8_21_14_0_10_36_11 | reverse complement strand
CACTTCTCGGCAGGTTTTTAACGATTGCGCTTTGGAAAATGGGGCCATTATCGCCGCCAATACTGATTTGCGCTCTTATCCGAAAAGAGCGGCTAATTACCATTTTGTTTGGCCCAGGGACGCGGCCTTTGTTTGCGTGGCCGCACAGAAAATCAGCTTGAAAAACATTCAAGAAAAATTTTTTGTCTGGCTTAATGACCGGCCGGAAAGATTTAAAAAAGAAGGCTTGTTATTCCAAAATTACGCGCCGAACGGAATCATGGAAAAAGACAATTTTCAGCCAGATCAGGCCGGCGCTGTTTTGTGGGCAATTTACGAATATTTTAAAAATGATTTGAAGGAAGCGACAAA
>PFBP01000013.1:0-12917 GCA_002778535.1 Candidatus Kuenenbacteria bacterium CG10_big_fil_rev_8_21_14_0_10_36_11 | reverse complement strand
CATTTTTTTCATCACACAGTTGATTTGTGGGAAGAAAGCAACCGTCACACTTCCTCGGTTTATGAAAATAATCACACTTATTCTCTGGCTGCTTGCGCGCGCGGTTTGGAACTGGCCAATTTAATGATTAAAAACAACCTCTGGCTGGAAAAAGCTAAACAAATGCGAACCAGAATTGATTTTGCTTATGACTCGCGCGCTGACAGATTTTTGCGCAACAAAGGCAAGGAAGTGACAGATTGGACCATTGATGGTTCGCTTTTAGGTTTAGTCTGGCCTTTTGAAATCATTAGAGCTGATGACCCAAGAATGATAAAGACTGTTGACAAAATTGAAAAAGAATTAGTAATGGCTAACGGAGCGCATCGTTATGAAAACGATATGTATGACGGCGAGGGCTCGGGCCAAGAAGGCGCTGGCGCCTGGCCGATTCTGAATTTCTGGCTC
Source organism: Candidatus Kuenenbacteria bacterium CG10_big_fil_rev_8_21_14_0_10_36_11 (assembly GCA_002778535.1). Lineage (GTDB taxonomy): Bacteria > Patescibacteriota > Patescibacteriia > UBA2196 > UBA2196 > 1-14-0-10-36-11. Next base: position 12,470 of record PFBP01000013.1, on the reverse strand, counting down.
AGTATCTATTGGGTAATGCGCGGGGAGCAAAAAAAAGCAGAAAAATATTTTTCTTGGGTGTTGCAAAAATTAGAAGAAGACAATTACGGAGATCTTGTTCCGGAACAAATTTTTACAGATAACGGCCGGCGCGGGGTTTATCCTCTGGCTTGGAGCCACGCCATGTTCGTGCTGGCTGCTGAAAAGCTCAATGTCATTCCGATTCCGATGTAATATTGGGAAAGGAATTCCATAGAAACATTAAAAGATAACATTTTATGAATTTAAAAATTGCCTCCATTTCTGCTGAAATTGAACCTTATGCCAAATCCGGCGGTTTGGCTGATGTGGCCGGGTCTTTGCCCAAAGCGTTAAAACGTCAAGGCCATCAAATTATTGTAGTGACTCCTTTTTATCGTGGTAAAATTGAGCCAGAAAAACATAAACTGAAAAAAATTATGGAAAATTTGACAATAAAGATTGATAAAAAAAATCAGGAAAATTTTAATATCTGGCAGGGTGAGTTGGCTGAGGATCTGCCGATTTATCTGATTGAAAATGAAAAATATTTCAACGCGAGACAATATCTTTATGATTCTACATCGCCAGATGAAAACGCTCGCTTTTGGTTTTTTGACTTGGCTGTTTTGAAATTTTTGGAAGAAATAAAATTTTTGCCAGACATCATTCACTGCCATGATTGGCAGACAGGACTCATTCCTTATTTTTTAAAAAAGAATTTTAAAAATTTAGAATTATCTGCCGCGACCACTGTTTACACGATTCATAATTTGGTTTTCCAGTTCGGTCACAATTGGTGGAAAATCGCGCCGGAACTGCGCGACAGCGGCCACAACGGCCTGCCGGATTTTAGCGACGCAGAAAGAAGGGAAGCAATTAATTTTGCCAAACGAGCAATTTTAAATGCTGATGTAATTAACACTGTTTCAGAAACATATGCTGAAGAGATTATGACAAAGGATTTTGGTCAGGACCTGCATCGGATTTTAAAAAACAGGAAAGATAGGGTTTTTGGCATAATTAATGGTATTGATTATAAGGACTATAATCCACATAATGATCCAGGGCTCCATAGAAACTATGATTGGCATAATTTTAAAGTGAAGGAAAAAAACAAAATGTTTCTTCAAAAAATGATTGGTTTGCCAATTAATAAAAACATTCCTATGATCGGAATGGTTACTAGAATTACTGAACAAAAAGGATTTGATTTGGTTAAAGAAATAGCCGATATAGTTCTAAGGTTTAATCTGCAGATAGTTGTAATTGGCAGTGGGGAAAATATATATATGGATAAACTGAAAGAATTGATGAAAAAAAATCCAGATAAAATTTATGCCAATTTAGAATTTGTAAGCAGTAAAGATACGACTAAAATTTATGCTGGTTCAGATATTCTTTTAATACCTTCCCGCTTTGAACCATGCGGCGTCATTCAGATGATTGCCATGCGTTACGGCGCCATTCCTGTTGTCAGGCATGTCGGCGGTTTAATTGACACAGTATATGACTACAACCCCAAAAACCAGACGGGCAATGGTTTTGTTTTTCATCCATATGATTCCATAGCTATGCTTATCGCTATTACGCGAGCAATAGAAACATATCAAAGACAGAACGAATGGGACAAATTAGTTAATAAAGTTATGCGTCAGTCGTTTTCCTGGGAATATCCGGCCAGAAAATATGTTGAACTATTTAAAAAAGCTATAGAAATTAAGAAATTAGACAAAGAAAAATCTATTTAAAGAATTTTATATGATTAACTGGATAAATTTCCTGCATTTTTATCAGCCGCCCAACAGTTCGGTCCAAGAGGTGCAAAAAATCACCACAGAATGTTACCAGCCCTGGGCTGATTTTTTAGATTGCCGGCGCGATCTACATGTAACCATAAATTTTACTGCTTGTTTGGCGCAGGCGCTGGCGCAGATCGGTCAACAAAAATTGCTTAATCGTTTTGCTAAGGCCGCGGCTCGCGGACAAATAGAATTTTTTGATTCAGCTGCTTTTCATCCTATTTTGCCGTTGATGCCTAAGGATGAAATCAACCGCCAAATTTGCATTAATCGCGACATTAATCAAAAATTGTTCGGCCATGCTTACCAGCCGCAAGGTTTTTATCTGCCGGAAATGGCTTATGATTATGGCACGGCCCAGATTATAAAAAAACATGGCTATCAATATATTATTCTGGACCAGATTGCTTTTGACGGCACTTTATCCACAAAGATTGACGGACAATTAAAATATAAAATAAAAAATATTGGTTTAGGAGTGATTTTCCGCCAGCGGGCAATGTCCCGTTCTTTAGTGCCGCAAACAATTGAGCAGCAAATTATTGGGAAGGAAAAAAATGAAGAACAGAATTTAATCACGGCCACTGACGGCGAACTTTACGGGCATCATTATTTGGACTGGCTGCCAATTTACGAACGATTATTAGCGCGTAAATCAATCCGGACAATGACCATTGCTGAATACTGGCAAAAGTTAAGCGCGGAAAAAACAGTCGCGCCCAAAAAATGTTCCTGGGAATCAACCCAAGCAGAACTGAAAAAAGGACAGCCGTATATTTTATGGCAGAACCCAAAAAATAAAATTCAGAAATATTTATGGCAATTGACTTATTTGGCTCTTGATTTAGTTAACGGCCGACCAAACGATTCTAATCATTACGCGGCCCGGCTGCATCTGGAGCGCGGCCTGGCCAGTTGCACTTTTTGGTGGGCTTCTAAAAAAGATTTTCAGCTTTTTTCAGCTATAGCCTGGCATCCAGAAATGGTGGAAAAAGGCGCCCGGGATTTATTAAACGCTATCCGGTCATTGGAAAAAGTTTCTAAAGCGGAAAAAATAAAAGCGGAAAAAAAATTCACTAAAATCAGAGAATTAATTTGGACAACCCATTGGCAATAAAAATATGGCTCAAAATCATTTCGCCTGCCTGACCGTTTAAAAAACTCGCCACTTTATGCCCGCATCGCCCAAAAGATTACTGGCGACAACAAGAGTTGTATTTGGAAAAAATCAAAGAGACAAAACTGCCTTATTTGATTATTGACAGTTCAGATTTACTGAACAAGAAATTCGTGGAAAAACAAATCAACAAAATTTTAGATTTTATTTCATGAAAAAAATAGTTTTAATCTTTTTTTTAATTCTAAGCGCAGTATTGCCTTTAGTTGCGAAAGCCGAAGCTATAGTTTTAGATTGTTATAAACAGGGCAATTGCAATTTTTGCGATGCTTTAAAATTCGGCGTTAAACTAGCAGGAATTTTATTGACAATCGCCGGCTCATTGTCATTGCTATTTTTTATTATCGCCGGCTTAATTTTAATTATAAGCCAGGGCAATGCCAGCCGCCTTGCTATGGCGCAAAAAATAATTATTGGTTCAATTATTGGTTTGGTTTTAACTTACACTGCTTGGGTTGGAGTTAATTTTATTATTGCCAACTTTGTGGGGCAAGGACAAACAGGCGTGAATGTGGCGCAAATTTTTGGCAAAAAATGGCAGGAATTTAAATGTCAAAAAGAAGAAGAAAGTGTGTTTACGCCTTCAAAGCCAAGCGAGCCAGTTGTTACGCCGTCTGGCGCTTGCGGATATGATATTGGGATTTCTTGTGGTGGAAATTGCGGAGGTATTCCACTTGCAAATAACGTTAAATCAACTCAATGCGATGATGCTTCAATAAAAAAAGCCGGCAGCACAGTTGATAAATTGACCGAATTGTTGACTTGCATGAATAAGCACAAAAATGATTATCCACTTTTAGTTAATAAAGATTTGATTATTACTTCAATTAGCGACGACAATGGTTTAAGTTATTGTCGTGATTCCTATACGCGAAAATGCGATCAAGATAACAATATTACAACTAATTGCTGCTGGCACACAAAAAATTCTTGCCATTATGGCGGACCGTTAAAATATACTGATGGTTCTTACGCGGCAGATTTTAGGAGTCGGAGCAATGTCAATCCTAGACAGAATTATAACAAAGACGAAGAAGAAGCTTTTAGACAATTAGTACATAATACTTGTGGCGGACAATATAATTGGGAGAAAGACCATTTTCATGTCAGTGTGTATGCTTGTGGCGGGTTATAATAAAAAGTGCTATAATTAAATTATTAAGCTGATGAGATAAAATAAAATAAAAATTTCGCAGGTTATCTGCGATAGATAATTTATATGAATCTCAAAGAAATTTTTCAGGATGCGGTAATTAAAGGCGCTTCTGATGTCCATATTATTGTGGGCAAGCCGCCGATTTTTAGGATCATCGGCGATTTAAAAGTGGTAAAAAACGCGCCGGAAATTACCAGCCAATTGGCCGAAGATTTAATTTTTGCTTTATTAACAGCCCAGCAAAAAGAACGGTTGGAGCAGGAAAGAGAACTGGATTTTTCCGAAGAAATTTCTGATAAAACAAGATTCAGAATCAATTGCCATTATGAAAAAAATAATCTGGGCTTGGTGGCAAGAATTATTCCGGCTCAAATCCCGACTCCTGAAGAATTAGGTCTGCCAGCGGTTGTTTGCGAATTAACGCGCAAAAATCAGGGCTTGATTTTATTAACCGGCCCCACTGGCTGCGGCAAATCAACCACTTTGGCCGCGATGATAAATTTAATCAATCAGGAAAGATCAGCCACTATTGTTACTCTGGAAGACCCGATTGAATTTTTATTCCAGCCCACAAAATCAATTATTATGCAAAGGCAATTAGGCACTGATGTGCTTTCTTTTGAGCAGGGCTTAAAGCATGTGGTGCGCCAGGACCCGAATGTGATTATGGTGGGTGAAATGCGCGATTTGGAAACAATCGCCGCCACTTTGACCTTGGCAGAAACAGGGCATTTGGTTTTAGCCACTTTGCATACTAATAATGCTTCACAGGCAGTGGATCGCATTATTGATGTTTTCCCGCCTTATCAGCAGGATCAGATTCGCTTGCAATTATCAATGGTTTTAAGCGCGATTATCGCCCAGCAATTATTATTGAAAAAAGGCGGCGGCCGCATGGCGGTTCGGGAAATTTTAATTAACAATTCAGCCGTGGCTAATTTAATCTGCGAACGCAAAACCGCCCAGATTAAAAATATTATTCAGACCTCTCTTGATGAAGGCATGATTTCTATGGATCAGGCATTGCAAAATTTGGTTAAACAAGATCTGGTGAGCAGTGAAGTGGCTAATACTTATATGATTGACGGGAAGATATAGCAGATTGTTTTTTGATTTGAAATAAAAAATAAAAGCACAGATGTATGGTGCTTTTTGTGCGTTTTATCTCCTATTTTTTTCAACTGGTAAAGTTACTTTTTCCCCGCCGTTTTCTTTTATGCGTGTTTGCACTTCTTTTGCAGCGTTTTTGTAGCCAAGCTGCTCTAAAGCGCGCACGTTGTCTTTTCCCGCTTGTTGCACAAAAGTCACTTTTACCAATCTACACTCCTCCTCAATTTGGGTGATTTTTTTAACTTTTTTTTCACACAAAATATAATATAAAACAAAGAAAAAATTCTGTCAAATGCAAACCAAGCTTGAAGTAAAGGAAATCATAAATACCATTCGGGAAACTATCAAAGCCCAAAAACCTGAAGGCCGTCCAATGCCAGAAGCTGGCCGTCCGATCAAGCCAATTCCTCATACAAATCAGTAAGATGGCTTGAAAAATAAAAACAAAACCCCGGCCAGGGAAAAATTTCTCTCTGGCCGGTTTGATGAGATACATTCGGGAGGTTTTTAGTATATTTCCACTTTTAAATATCTTGTGCCAAATTGAATCGCTTGTTCGCGCGTAGGCATCCAGACATCAATTCTGTCAGAATATTTTTTATTCATCCTGTCATTCACGGTAAAAATTTTATTGCCGAAATGTTCGGGAAATCTGACTTCAGAACCGAATTGTAAAAAGTTAGCCGCGACTAAACCGTCATAAACTGTTTTGCCATTGGCTGTAATAAAAGGCGTGTCATCACATTGGTCTATAGTTGAAGAGTAAGCAGTGACAACTACATAGCGTATCATTTTAGGCTTTTTAGTAAAAGCAGGCGTTTGATTGATCTCGTTATTATTAAGTGTATCTTCAATTTGAATCAGCACCGGACCCAAATTAACTGAGTCATCCAATTCTTTGGCTAACAATTGGTGCGGAAAACAAAATTCCGCCACCAAAACTATTAAAACCAAAGTAAAAATTTTATCTTTCAAGATATTTAATTGTCTGTAAAAAGTCATACAAAATATCCTGTATTTTATTAACTTCCAACGCGCAAAACATTAAGAATCAGAAGGCATTGGTTGGGCTAATAAAATATTGGTTATTTTAGCTAAACAATCTTTATTAAGTTTAATTTTCAGCTAAAATAAGCCATTTGGCAATTAAAAAACCCTTATCATAAGGGTTAATCTTTTGCTTTTTTCTATAAAATAATTATAGCATAGTTGGCTAAAAAAGTCAATGCTATTCTTGTGGATATCTTTTGAGCGCTTGTTTTATCAGTCTGGTATTATTAAAACCAAAAGAAAGAAAACAAGGCTTGACAAAAAATAGAATTGTGTTAGGATAGAATCATTAAAAATCAAGCACTTTAACAACTTTCTAACTTGTTTATTACCCAAGCTGGTCTTGGCTTTTAAGCCTTTTTTTGCCTGTTTAGGTAATAAACAATGTTGGAAGAAAATGGAGGTGATTAAAGTGGAAAATTCCTATAAGCGTGCAGAGAAAATTTTTAATCTAATAAAAAATGTAACTGGTTTAGATTACAAATTAAATATTGCCGAAACAAGTGAGTATGTTTGGGAAGTAAAATATGCACCAAAAACAGTGTTCATATCTACTAGAGCAATAGATGAGGTAGATGATGATGAATTAGCTTTTGTATTCTCTCACGAATTTGCCCATGTATTAAAAAAAGAAATTCACCAACAGCAATTAAATAAATTAAGAGAAAAGCATGTGCAACAATATCAAGAAAGTATAAAAAACCTTAAGGGTGGCGGTTTATCAAAATTTTTCTGGGTTATTCTTTACACAGCAGCAGGATTTGCTGGTGGATATGTAAAAGGACGATCTCTTAATCGAGATCAAGAAAGAACTGTCGACGAGTTAGCAATTGAAATTACTCAAGAAGCAGGTTTTGATCCTTCCGCCGGAGTTAAATTCTTTGCAAGAGATGGTTACCAAGCAAGAGGATTTTGGGATAGTATTCTTGCGACTCATCCTGACAGTATGGAACGCGCTGAAAGGATACGAAATAAATTAAAATAAACAAAGAAAGAGAGGAAAAAATGATAGTAGGAATCATTTTAGGGATTATAGTTTTTGTTCCACTAATTTATGGCTTGCTAAGTATTCAATTTGTCAAGCCAAACGAAAAGGCCTATCTATATTTTTTGGATAGACCAAAAAGAGCGATCAAATCTGGTATAAATTTTGTGCCAGAGTGGTTCGCCTATTTGGTAAAATTTCCAACCGGAATACAAACAGCAAAGCTTATTCCGGAAGATGTAATGATTGCAGCTACAGAAAATTTTGAGGAAGAGTCACAACCAATCACAGTAGATGTGAGACAACCTTTTTTGTTTAAAAACATTCGTTCTATTTATATCAAATTAGGTGCCCGTGATATAAATAAAGTGATGAGCGTCCTATTTGGTGAACTAACGGATGGCACATGGAAAGGCGGTTTAGCGGGTGAAAAAATTGCTTCTATTACTCGCGAATATGTGGCGTCTGACGAAGTCAAGACCCTTGATGACGCTTACAAAATGCGGGAGAATTTGGGCGAAAAAATCTTAAAAAAACTTATCGCTGAATTACCTTTAAGTGAATTTGGTATTGAATGGCGGCCGACCATTATTTATGATGTATCGGCACGACCAGAAATTATCAATGCTAGAGAAAAAAAGGCGGAAGAAGCAATTTTGAGGGACAAAGCTAGAATCACAGCACAAACAACCGTGGTTATAGCAAAAGCAGAAGCAGACGGGAATCGCGCTAAAGGTCAAGCTGAGGCTGATGTTAATTTAGCCAAAGGCGAAGCGCAAGCTAAAGTAGACTTTGCCCGGCTTAATGCCAAACTGCAAATTATCAACGAAACTAATAAAGTTTCGTTTGATGGCGCCGGTAAAGTTCTTACCATTCTCCTTTTTGGTACCGAAATGGCGGAAAAAATAAAAGATGTTGGTAAATTAAATCTTTTTATGGCGCCAAATTTGTCAGAAATTCTCGGACAAATTTTTGGTAGTGCCAAAACCGTAACCGCCGAGAGTTTAATAAAAATTTTTTCCACTCTTAATACTTCTGATAAAGAAAAAATTAAGAGTGAGATTTTACAAATGATTGGAGGTAAATGATGCTAATAGGATTTTTATATGTTTCTCTTGCAGGTCTTGTTTTTATTTTAATTATTGGGTTAAGAAAATTAATTCAGTATATAAGATCAGAAGGAGAAACAGGAGAAAAAGAAAAAAAAGAGGGTAAAAAAAAAGATTGGCGACCAGAAGTAGCAAGCATGGGAAGTGCAGCTGGTTTAGTTGTCACATATTTTGTAATAGCTATAACTTTGTCGTTTTTTCTGAATAAGGAAATTGGGCAAGCGTTAGTTAAAAATCCAATTTTTTGGTCATTGCCAGTCGCGTTACTCCTTTTCTACGGGATGTTTCGTATGGGGGTAGAAATTCCAGTTTGGTTTTTTAAAGGGGTTAATATTGCTGTGGTTGTCGGGTATATTTTTTTGATTATCTTTACAACCGCAAGAGCAGTAAACCCAGATTTTCTGAAACCCAAACCCAATGACAAACAAACACACCAAACTGATTCTTTTTTTCTTGGGGTGGAAATTGTTTCATCTGGAAAGCAGCCAGAGTCAGTGAATTTTTGCCAACAATGGACAGAAGTTTTACCGAATGGAAAAGTTTGTTTGGTTGATTTGCCCAAGAACCCAACGGGTGAAAAATGGAGGGTTCTAATCCAGACAGAGGGGACAATTTATTTATGTGATAAAGATTTAAATAAATTCTCTTTTTTTGGTTCAATTGTTAAGCGTATCACTGCGGACGGAGGACAAGTGTATGCTTATGGTAATGGAAAGGATGTTGCCAAAGTCAAAGCTAAAATTTTATAAATAACATCCTCAGATTAAAAGCACCATGATTTTTGTCATGGTGCTTATTTATTTTCTGAATAGATATTTCAGATTCCAAACGCGCTAAAGACAAACCTTAAAATCGCATAAGAAGTAAAGACAACTAAGATTCCAATTGAAGCCCAAACTAATGTTTGCTGGCCTGTTTTAATTTGCCCAGCTCTGCCAGCAGAAGTCAGCATTAAAAAGCCGCCATAAATAAACATAATTAAAGAAATCGTGCCAATGATGCCTAAAAATATTTTAATGATTTTGCCAACTACTTCAGAAACAGAAGAAGCACCAATAGGATTAACTAAATTACTTTTTTGCATATCTGGTTCAGTTCCAACTTCATTATCTTGAGTGCCTACTTCATCCTGGGCCAAAGTTGTTTGTGCAACTAACATCAAAAAATAGCTGGCGAAGATCAAAGAAATTAAAATTATGGCAAAAATTTTTTTCATAAGATTATAACCACCCCGCCTCGCTTCCGCTCGGCACCCCTCCTTCAAAAGGAGGGGACAATATTATTGCTTTTATTGCTCGTTATTCATTACAGTTTTATTATACCTCTTTTTAATCAAAAAATAAAATACAATTGAAATAATTATTAAACACAGACTTACCCACTGGCCCAGTCGCAAATTTAAAAATATTGGCTGAGGATCAAGGCGGAGAAATTCAATAAAAAACCGCCAGAGGGAATACAAAAAAAGATAAAGAAGAAAAATAGTGCCAGGTATTTTTATTGTCATTATCACATCCGAATTCCTCTTTTTTGTCATTCCTGCGCAAGCAGGAATCCAGAAAGAAATTAAATTCTTTTTTTCTGGATTCTGATTTGCATCAGAATGACAAAAAGTATTGACCAGAAAAAAAAACAGCATTAAACAAAATAAACTTTCATACAAAAACAATGGCTGAAAAAAAGTAAAATTTTCATAGCCAGGCAGGCGGTTAATTAAATCAATAGGAATACTCCAAGGTAAATTAGTTGGCAAACCATAAAGTTCTTGGTTAAAATAGTTGCCCCAGCGGCCGATTGATTGGCCAAGAGCAAGAGCAGGGACGAGCGTGTCTAATAAAAGTAATCCGTAATCTGTAATCCGTAATCTGTAATTTTTATGTCTAATTAAAAAAATATAAATAGTTATTATACTTGCAATAATCGCGCCGAAAATCCCCATGCCTCCTTGCCAAAGATAAAAAATTTCCAAAGGACGTTGCCAGTAATAATTTATTTCAGACAAAACATGATAAAGCCGTCCGCCAATAATAGCCGCGATAATGAGCCAGAAAAACAGGTTTAAAATATTTGTAGATTTGAATACAATTTTTTGTAGGGGCGTATTGCAATACGCCCCTACCAATTTTCTAAAAACAAAAAATCCAGCCAAGCCAGCCAGAGTAATAATAAAGCCATACCAATGAATTTGGATAAAATTTAAATCTAAAAGAATTGCTGAAGGATGATAAAAATGTAAGAACATTTTTAATTTTGTTTTCTTAGATATTCGTATGCCTCAAGAGCCGCAATCGCTCCTGCTCCGCTCGCTACCACAATTTGTTTATGTTTTGAATTAGTCACATCTCCTGCGGCAAAAATTCCTGGCACATTGGTAGAGCCAAGCGCGTCAACTTTAATTTGGCCAGCATTATCCAATTCAACCACTCCTTTAAGCCAGTCTGTTTCGGCAATATAACCGATTTCCACAAAAATTCCTTGAACTGTCAAAGTCTCTGTTTGCCCTTCATGATCAACAACGATATTAGTGAGCCATGGATCGCCCTTAAGAGCTGTAATTTTTGTTTGAATAAAAATTTTTACATTATTAAGCTGTCTGATTTGCTGGATTAAAACAGGGTCAGCTTTTAAATCTGGCATTATTTCCAACCAATAAACAGTGGGGCAAATTTTCGCTAGAAATTCCACTGCCTCGGCCCCGGAATTGCCGCCACCCACCACTGCCACAGTTTTATTTTTAAATAAAGGTCCGTCGCAGTTCACGCAGTAAGACAATCCATGCCCATCAAATTTTTCTTCGCCTAATAAACCAAGCTGTCTTTTTTTAAGGCCAAAAGATAAAATCAAAGTTTTGGCTTGATATGTCGCGCCTGTTTCTTTTTCACTGATAATAAACAGATTATTTTCTTTGGTTATTTTATTAACGCGGCCCGTGATTATTTCTACACCTAATTCTTTTACCTGGTTGCCCGCGTTTAAAGCCAATTCACTGCCACCAATGGTTTTGATGCCAGGATAATTTTCAATCGTGAATGTTTTATTTATCTGGCCGCCAACTTCCTCACCAATCATTAAAGTTTTCATAGCGCGCCTGGCTGCGTAAATAGCAGCTGTTAAGCCAGCAGGTCCCGCGCCAATAATAATGGTATCGTAGATGATCATAATATCCCAATTAGTTTTTTAATTTCCAATAAATTTTTGTCTGCAATTGCGTGAGCTTTAATTGCGCCAGCGGCCAGAATTTCAGTTACATATTTTTTGTCCTTTAATAATTCCGTCCTTCTTTCCAGAATTGGTTTTAAGGCAGCAATGATCGCTTCGGCTAAAACTGGTTTTAATTCAGAATATTTAAGCGAGCCATTTTTATAATCAGTTTCAAATTTAGCGATTATGTTTTTATCAGAAGAAAATTCTTTGAGCAAGTTCAATAAATTTCTGCCGCCGCTGATTTTATTGTTGGTGGCTGAACCAAAATCTGTTGTCGCGCTTTGGATTTTTTTCTTAATGATTTCCGGTGTATCAGAAAGAGCAATATAATTTTTTTCTCCCAAAGATTTGGACATTTTTTTATCTGGGCTTGTTAAAGACATGATTCTTTTGGCTGTGGTTAAAATTTCTTTTGGTTCTTTGAAAAATTCTCCGAATTTAGCATTGAATTTTTTGGCAATAGATCTGGCAAGTTCTATGTGCTGAACTTGGTCGTCTCCGACTGGAACCGCTTCTGTTTTGTAAAGCAAAATATCAGCGGCCATTAAAACTGGGTAAGTAAAAAGTCCGGCATTAACATTTTCTTTTTGCCGCGCTGATTTATCTTTATATTGTGTCATCCTTTCTAATTCTCCGATTGGCGTTAAACAGTTTAAAATCCAGGCCAGTTCTGTCTGCGCCGAAACATCTGACTGCACAAAAACAACGGATTTTTTTGGATCAATGCCGCAGGACAGAAAATCTATGGCCGTATTTAAAATTTGCTCCCGTTTTATTTTGGGGTCAAAATTTTCAGTGAGCGAATGATAATCAACCACGCAAAAAATTGAATTATAGTCATTTTGTAAAGCAACCCATTGTTTCAGAGCGCCTAAATAAT
>PFBP01000033.1:13518-18037 GCA_002778535.1 Candidatus Kuenenbacteria bacterium CG10_big_fil_rev_8_21_14_0_10_36_11 | reverse complement strand
AGATTTTTAAGCATAGCATTTATTTGTTATTTAGAAAATCAAAATTATTAAGCGTTTTTTAGCTGACGGCAAGATTTTAAGATTTTTATTTCTGCTGCCAAAAAAGCTACCTTCTTTTTTAATTTTTCTAAATCAAAATAGACTGGTTTAATGTCATTAGCTTCGGTCGCAAGCACATCAGAAATTTTTTCATTTAATTTATCAATTTCTTTTCTAATATTTTTTAATTCCATCCCAATATTAAATAATTTTTCTTCAATTACATCTTCCATTTCCTTTTTAAAACCAAAAAATTTTTGATCCATTACATCTTCCATTTCTTTTTTAAAACTCAAAAAATTTTGTTCTAATTTTTTATCTTGAGCATCAAATCTTTTGTCTACTGCCACAAATCCGGCATCCACATCGTCAAAACCTTTTTTTATTAGTTTGGCTAATTTATCAATAGTCATGATGGTTGAAATTATTTTATGTTTTAATTATAGCATATTGTTTAGAAAATTAAAATTCAAGCTTTATTTCGCGGTCAGTTTCTAAATTTGTAGTTAGTTGATAACGGTCAGCATTTAGGAGAGTAGAATTTTCAGGCAGAGATTTTTTTATTTTTTGATCAAATTGCAAATCTAAAAATATTTTATCATTTTTAGTGCCTGGCTGTTTTTGCAGATATAAATGATAAAAACTACTGGCTGATATTTTTTTAATCAAATAATCTGGCAGATTATATTCAAATGACAAAGTGCCGGTTTTGCCTGGCTCTATGGCAATAAAAGTGCCAAAAATAGTTTTATTATTTTCTTCGCTCAAATCAGTGAACCCTTTTTTGGGCGAGCGGTCAGTGTCCATTGAGCCTTCTGTTTTTAGCCATTTTGAACCTAAAGGCACATAAATTCTTGTATAGGTGCGGTAGCGCGTTGTCTGCCAGGTAAAAGAACAATTATTTTTATAATTTATATCCACACGCGCCTTGATTTTATCTTCAACCGGCAATAAGCTGTATTTAATTTGCCTTTCAACGCATTGATTTGATTTGAGCGCAGCCAGATTAGCATCAACGACCATGAGAAAATCATCAGGCGTATTATTGATCGCGCCAGACCAGTTTTGTTCTGTAGTCAGATTTTGCAGATTTGCATCTTTAGAATAAATTAAAATATTTTTTTGATTTAAATTATTAAATAAGGATTTAAAAATTGCAAGCCAGCCCTCAAAGTTTAATTTGTCCAGACGGCTAATTAGTTCTTGCGAGAGCCGTCCGATAATATTTTTGCGTTGGAAGAACGGCACTTTTTGCGCCTGAAAACCAACTTCTACCAAGTATTGCAACTGGCTGACAAAGTTATCTTTATTAAAAATAAAAGAATCCACCTCAACCGCTCCAAGAGCGTTCAAAACATCTTCAACCATTTTTGGCGTAATGGCAATGATGCCGTCAATCCGGATATTTTCCAATGCGCCATCAGATAATCCAGCTTCCTCGTGATAAAACCATTCAATTTTTTTCGCGGCTAAAGGAAAATCAGCTGACCAATTGCTGTCGCGCAAATACCAACTGGATATATTAAGATATTTTTTTAAAGGTTCAGGTGCGATCACCGCCATTTTTTTGTTAATGGCAAAGCGATCATAATCATAAACATCATTGGTGTTAAAACTGATTATTTGCCCGTTTTTTAATTTTAAAATTCCAACTGTGCCAATAAAGCCGCCAGTTGGCCGGAGTTCATTGCTGTTTTGCAGTAAAAAAAGATAAGTTTTTTCCTGGCCCAGGCCCAAAACTTTGGGCAGAACCTCTGAAAGACCAGTGGCTTGTTCTAAAAATCCCTGGAGAAAAATTAGTTTTGCTTTAAGGGTTAGATAATATTTTTTAAGCTGGCTGTTAAGTTTTTCTTGGTCTATTTGGTCAAGGGTTAAAAGCGATAAATTTATTTGCGCTTTGGCGCCGTTTAAAGAAGGATTGGCTTGGGCCAAACGGCTTAGAATTTCTAATCTTTTTTGTTGGCTAAGAGTGGTATTTTTATTATTTAGATCTTGTTTGACACTTGTTAATACATCATGGGATAAATTAGCCACTAAATAAAGTCCGGAACTGAATTCTTGGATAGAATCAATGATAATTTTAATGCTTTCGTATTGATTATGCAGATAGCCGATCATTAAAGGCGAATCTAATTTATTGACATTTTTTTCCAGATTTTCCAGAAGTTTTTGAGCCGTTTCAATATCTTTTTTAGCTTCAGAAAAATTAGCAGCTAATAAATCTGTTTGAGCTTTTTCAAAATAACTTTGGGTTTGACCGGCTAAGACAAAAGTATTTTTAAGCGGCTGCCAATAAGAAAAATAACCAATGCCTAAAACAATAAGTACGATTAGGAAAATCGTCAGCAGCCAAAAAATCGCTTTTTTGTAAAAAGGTTTTTTCAGGCCGACAATTTCTTCCAGACCAAGCTCGGCTTCTTTTTCTATTTTTTTAAGCTCATGATTAAGATCTGACATATGTGTATAAATATATTATAGCACTTATTAAAAATTTTGTGTTTTAAAATATTCCCAAATATCCCATTGATTATGTTTTTGGCCCAGCCACCACCACCATTCCACACCCCAAATATAGATTTCATCCTGGCCTGCTTTTTTTGCGAATTTGAGATTTGATTTTATTTCTAATAAATCTAAGCCATATAATTGATTCTGAAGTTTTGTTTTTGTCAAATCATTTTCTTCGGCCCATGGTTCTGCCTGAAGTTCGGTGTTAATTATTTTTTTTACATGAGTTAGCCGTTGAACAATTTTACCCTTGAAATAATAATAAGCTGGAGGCAAAGGATACTGAAACCAGCCCCAATTTTTATTCCAGGTTTCGCGGTACATAGAAACTCCTAAAATATCAGCTAATCTGGCGCCATTAAGCCAGCTTGATAATTCCCCTGATTCAGTAATTAAAATTGGTCTCGCGTCTAATTCGCGCACCAAAGCTATTTCTTTTTTGATTAAATTTTCATCTGTCAGCGGACACTCGCCAAAAAAATCTAAAAAAGGTTCATTGTCTATTTGCCATTTTTTGATATTATCATAACTTTTAAATTGTTCAATTTCCAGAGTAATTAAATTTAAAATTTTTTGTTTAATGTCATTGCTTGATAAATTTTGATAAAATTCAGGCGTGTGACATTCTGGCCAGCGCGGCACGCGTCGGCCAATAACTGGCACGATTTCAATCTCTTTACTTCTAGCCAAATCAAACATCCAGGTGTAATCGGAAAAATCAAATTCGCCCGGTTTTTTTTCTATCTCGTCCCAGTAAATCGGAATACGCAAGATTTTAAAAGGCATTTCATCAATCATTTTTGAATAAACTAATTTCCAATCAATATCAAGGTGATCACTTTGTTTTTTGCTAAAAGTCGCGCCCCAAATTATATTTTTATCCGCGCCAAAATTCCAGTTGGCTAAAATTAAAATCAACAAAAAAAGAATGATGACTGCAAAAAAAATAATATAATGGGTTCTGGTGGGTTTGAGATTGAGTTTTTTCATTTTTTACACTGCGATAAAATACAGCCCGATAATTATCAAAATTATTGCAATAATTTTTTGCATTAAAATTTCTTTAGTCATTTCTTCCTTAATAATTTTTGGTAGAAAAGTAGTTAATAAAACCGCGAAAATAAAAATAAAAACATATTGTATGCCTTGAAGCGCCTGAACCAGAGTGACTGAACCTAAAAAAATGGCATATTGCTGTAAAATAGCAGAACTGCCGCCGCAGGCCTGACCTAATAAAAACATAGCACCAGTTTTTTTAGTTTGTGAAGCATTATTTTTATTTGATTTAAAGCTGGCTTTTACTGCTTGAAAATTGGCTGGAATAAAAAGCAAAAGAATGACAGCTATTAAAGATCCAGCCCTTGTCCAAATAAAACCGGTTAAAAATTGGATTTGAGAATAAACTAATTTTGTTAAAACGCTGGAAACTCCAAAAAGCGCGGCTGATGGCAAAACTAACCAAATTGTTTTTTTGATCTGCGGCAAAGAAAATTTGGGTTTGAAACCTAATTTCTTTTTTAACCAAGTTAAAGCGCCGTGCTTATGAAAATCCAAGGCAATGAGCAAAGAACCGATAATCAAAAATATCAAACCAGCGTATTGGTCGCAATTTAATTTTTCTTCCAGAATATACCAGGCAAATAAAAAAACAAAAATTGGCGTTAGCCCGCCGACCATAGGATTAACTCTGCTTGCCTCGTCTTTTTTAAGTGCTGAAAACATTAAAAGTAAGGCCCAGACAAAAGTTGCTCCGGCAAAAAGTGATACCAAAATAGTGAGCCCGTCAGGAATTTTTAAACCAAATGGAATTAGGAAAAGCATTAAAAGGCAACCTAAGGCGGCAATATAAAAAACATAAACAAACGGATGCTCTATTTTATTTTTTTTTAACAGAGCTTTGTCCGTGACCATGGCTACAGCGTTGAGAAAATAAGCGAGAAGAGTGATGAGAAGCCAACTCATAAAATAAAAT
>PFBP01000033.1:0-13442 GCA_002778535.1 Candidatus Kuenenbacteria bacterium CG10_big_fil_rev_8_21_14_0_10_36_11 | reverse complement strand
TTGGTTTCGCCTGAACGATGTGAAACAATTATTTTATAATTATTTTTTTGTGCTTCTTTAATAAAATTTATTGTTTCTGTCAAAGTGCCGATTTGATTGGGTTTGATAATCGCGGCATTGGCAAGATTTTTTTCCATGCCGATTTTCAGACGGCCAGTGTTTGTAGTAAATAAATCATCGCCTATGAGTAAAGGTAATTTATTTTTATTATTGTCATCCTCGCGAAAGCGAGGATCTCGTGGATAAAGATTTTCTGTTCTCGCTGGGATTTCCGCTGGAGCCTGCCCTCGACTGCGATCGGGGGCCGGAATGACAGAAAGGCGGGTTTGAATTTTAGAATTTAATAACTGCCAGCCGGTAAAATCATTTTCAGCAAACGGATCTTCAAGAGAAATAAGCGGATTTTTTTCCATCCACGACAGATAAAGTTCAGATAATTTTTCAGCCGGGAGTTTTTTGTTTTCCAATTTTAAATTATACACTTTTTTCTTTTTGTCATAAAATTCAGAAGAACCAGCATCAATGCCCAAAAAAATGTCTTGGCCAGCTTGATAGCCAGCGAGCTTAATAGCTGCCATAATCAGGTCAAAAATTTGCGCTGTGTTTTTAACATTGCAGGCATAACCGCCTTCATTGCCAACATTAACGCTTAATTTATTTTTTTTCATGACACTTCCAAGCGCTTGAAAAATTTCAGAACCAGCGCGCAGTTGTTCCGTGTATTTTTTAATGCCAGAAGGAATAACCATGAATTCCTGGATATCAACATTAGAATCAGCGTGTGCGCCACCATTAAAGATGTTAAACATGGGGATAGGAAATTGGTGGTTGGTGATTGGTGATTGGTAAATTGATCTTAAGTATTGGTATAGTTCTTGATTTTTTGCCAAAGCACCGGCGCGGGCGCAGGCAAGTGAAACCGAGAGCATTGCGTTAGCGCCAAGTTTGGATTTATTTTTGGTGCTGTCTAATTTAATCAGCAAATTATCAATTTTTTCCTGATCAGAAACATCCTCGCCTTTAAGATAGTGCGAGATTTTTTGATTAACATTGACGCAAGCTTTTAAAACACCTAAACCGCCGTATCTTTTTTTGTTTTTGTCGCGTAATTCTACAGCTTCGTAAATGCCAGTTGAGGCGCCCGATGGCACTGATGCTTTGGTTTTTAATCCACAATCTAAAATTATTTCCGTTTCAATAGTTGGGTTGCTTCGGGAGTCTAGAATTTCACGAGCAGTAATGGTTTTAATTTTCATAAGTTTTAATTTAAAAGCTTATTTATTCCTGGTAGTTTTTTGCCACCCAAAAATTCAAGCATGGCTCCGCCGCCAGTGGAAACAAAAACTTTTTTATTATGTATAATGTATGCTGTATTATGGTTAAGGATTTGGTTAGTGTCTCCTCCGCCAATTATAACACGGGCTTTACTTTTAAAAATTGCTTTGGCAATTTCATATGTGCCATTGGCAAATTTTTTAGTTTCAAAATACCCCATGGGCCCATTCCAGACAATGGTGTTTGCTTTTTTAATTATAGCACAATATTCGCGAATTGTTTTTTTGCCAATATCCAATATTTTATTATTGCCCCAGACAAAATCTATTGGTAAAATAATTTTACTATCTTTATAATTTTGAGTTTTAAGTTGTAGTTTTGACTTTTGACTTTTGACTTTTGACTTAATTAAGATTTTTTTTGCTTCCTCAATATAATCTTTATCCACAAGCGACTCCTTTACTTTATATCCTTCTGCCAACAAAAAATCATTGGCCACAGCTCCGCCGATTAAAATATGGTCAGCTTTGTTTAAAAAATTTTTTATCACTGGCAGTTTTGTTTCAATTTTCGCTCCGCCAATAATTATGATTAATGTTTTTTTTGGGTTTTTCAAAACATAAGATAAATTTTTTATTTCGTTTACCAAATTTAAGCCAGCATAACTTGGCAGATAATTTTTTATGGCGTCCACTGAAGCCGCGCTTCTGTGAGAAACAGCAAAGGCCTCATTAACATAAATATCAGCCAACCCCGCTAATTTTTTAGCAAAATTTTTATCATTCTTTTCTTCATCAGGATTAAAGCGAAGGTTTTCTAACATTGAAATTTGGTGATTGGTGATTGGTGATTGGTGATTGGTAAAATTTATTCTTAAATCATAATTTTTAAATCTTAAATCCTTTGATAATATTTTTTCTAATTTTTCTTTTATTGGCAATAAAGATAACTCTGGCGCGACTTTTCTTCCAGGTCTTCCAAGATGTCCTATTAAAATTATTTTTGCTTTCTTTTTTAAGAGATATTCAATTGTTGGCAAACACGCTTGTAATCGCGAATCATCTAAAATTTTAATTGTGCTTTTGTGCTTTTGTGCTTTTGTGCTTTCTGTGTTTTTGTGACTAAGCGGCACATCAAAATCACAGCGCACTAATACTGTTTTATTTTTCAGATTTTTTAATGATTTTATGGATTTTATTTTTAAGCTTGACATAAAAACTTAGATATTGGGATTTTTCGTCGCTTTACTCCTCAAGATGGCATCACCGTGTACCCTTCCCTTTCTTTTTGTTTAAATTTGCTATGCAAAATATGTTCAATAAATTCTTCATCGCCTTTAAAATATTTTTGATAAATTTCTAAAACAGACGGATTTTCATGCGCGGTGCGGATAGGCAGATTTTTATCAATTTCATAAAGCGCGGCGGCGCGCTGGTCCCTAATTTTAGAGTTAGTCGGAATTGGCTGGCCACCGCCGCCAATACAGCCCCCAGGACAAGCCATCACTTCAACATAATCAAATTTTTGTCCGCCTCCGCTTTTTAGCAACCAATTATCGCTCCGGCGGACAGGTTCCTGTTTTAGATTGTCTAAGAATTTTTTTGCATTGCCAAGCCCGTTAATTACAGCCACATTTAATTTTCTATTGCCAACTTTAACACGCGCAGTTTTAATGCCTTTTTGACCGCGGACTTCTTTGAATTCAATTCTGCTTTGAGAAATTTTAGAAAATCTTTTCTTTTTTAACTGATAATTCTCACCTTTGATAACTGGTTCTAATGAGCCGACCTCATCAAAGACGCGGAAGAAATAATCAGTGCTCCTTAAGGCCGATTCCATCACGCCGCCGGTCGTACCATAAATTGCTCCAGCGCCGGAATAAATTCCCAAAGGCAGATCTAAATCTTGCGGTTTTAAATTTGGCAAATCAATTTTATGTTTATGCAAAAGATAAGCATATTCGCGCGTGGTTAAAACATAATCAACAGATTTAATTTTTATACTCTTTTTGTCATTCTGATGAAAATCAGAATCTAATTTTTTGTTTCTGGATTCCGTGTCAGCGAAGAATTGCCTGTGGTAATTCGAGCCGGAATGACAAAGGTTGGGCAAGTCCAGTCGTTCCAAACACCAGCCCAAGTCAATTTTATGAGTATCTAAATTTATTTCATGTTTTTTAGAAGTGCAAGGCATTATGGAAACAATTATAATATCCCGCGGATCTTTTTTTAGATAATCAGCAAAATATGTTTTGATAATCGGGCCAGAACACATATGCGGGGAATTAGAAGTAGTGAGATGAGAAATGAATTTTGGATAATAAAATTCCACAAATTTGACCCAAGCCGGACAGCAAGAAGTGAACATAGGCCGTTTTTTGTCGCTGTTTAACCAATTGACAAGTTCCCTGGCTTCTTCATAAGTAGTAAAATCAGCGCCTAAATTAACATCAAACGCATAATCAAAACCTAAATTTTTCATGGAAGCGGCAAGTTGGCCAGTCATAATTTTTCCTGGCTCCAGACCAAACTCCTCGCCAATGGAAACTCTGATTGAAGGCGCGATTTGCGCAATTAAAATTTTTGATGAGTTTGTTTTTTCTGTTAATAATTTTTCTACTTTTTGCCAATGAGGTACGCCGGAGATAGCACCCACAGGGCAGTGCACCACGCACTGGCCGCAATAAGTGCAGTCAAATTTATTTGAATCATTTTGGAGGGAGTCAATGTTGTGTTGTAGGGGCGTATTGCAATACGCCCCTACGGGTTTCACAATTGTTTCCACTCCCCTATCTGCTACTTCATAAAATTTACAGGCTTGCATTTTATCGCAAACCTCCACGCAGTTTCTGCAGTCAATGCATTTTGATGAATCAAACTGAATTGAATCTGAAAATTGCCAAATTGGATATTTTTTTTTGCGGTCTGGAAAACGGGCAATTTGAATGTTATAAATTTTGGCGTATTTTAAAATAATACAATTATCTTGATAGATGCAGGTGTCACATTTTTCTATATGTTCTGAAAAAATTAATTCCAAATTTATTATTCTGGCGCGTTCCGCATCTTTTGATTTTGTCTTAATTTTCATCCCTTCTTCCACTTTTGTAGAACAAGAAGTTACAATTTCACTAGGCTGGGTTTTAAAACCCAGCCTGACTTTTACAACTTCAACTACACAGGTGCGGCAAATTGCCTGGATTGATAAATCAGGATGTTTGCAAAGATGCGGAATATCAATATTTTCGCGCAGCGCCACATCTAAAATAGTTTCGCCGTTGTGCGCAGTATATGCATGATCGTTGATGGTAAGGTTTATTTTTTTGGACATATATTTTTCCAATAACTCACAACCGCATTGCAGGCCACTTTTCCCAACCCGCAAAAACTTGTATTTTGAATGGTAAAAATCAAATCGTTAATGACTGCTTGGTCTTGATTTTCGCCAGCGTATTGTTTTTCCAATAATTTTAATAAGCGATAAGTGCCTTCGCGGCAGGGCAGGCACTTTCCGCAGGATTCGTTTTTAAAAAATTGAAGCCAATGCAATATCAAATCTTTTTCCGGCCTGTTTTTTTTATAAATAATAATGCTTGGATTGCCGGCAAACGCACGATTTAATTGTTTGTAATTGTAACAAAAACCAGCCGCGCCGCCGCCTACTTGATAAAAATATTTGTCAGAAGATTTGTGGCCGAATTCTTGCAGACATTTTTTGATTGTAATGTTAACAGGCAATTCTTTAACCGAATTATCAACCTCATCTCCTGATAAACAATAAAATTTGATATTTTTATATTCGCCAGAATTTATTAAAGACACAGCATAAAATGTTTCGCAATTATTGATAATGGTGGGCTGATTAAAAAATCCATGCGTGGTTGGAAACGGCGGTTTAAAACGCGGCTCTACGCGCAAACCCTGCATTGAATTTAATAAGGATGTTTCTTCACCGCCCACATAGTCATGCAGAGGTTTTTCATAAAGTTCAATGTTAACTTTTTGCGCAGAAATTTCCGGCAATAAATAATCCTGAAAATCTTTAAAATATTCAGGATTAAGATAGATAAATCCTTTTTTTGCCCGGATAAATTTCATGGCGATTTTGATGCCGTCAATCACTCGCTCACTAAAATTTTTTAAAACATATTCATCTTTAAACATGCCGGGCTCTGATTCTGAAACATTGCAAACCACAAATTTATCACCTTTGATTCCGGCGTTTTTAACAGAGAGCCATTTGTCAGCCACTAAAAAATTATTGCACCCGCGGCCAATCAGATTTGATTTCTGAAGTTTTTTAATTATAGAAGTATTAAAAAGCATGGATTTATTATAGCATAATATTTTTATATCTGCCATTCAACACATTACTCCTCCGCCCAAGATTTCATAATCTTTATTAAAAAATTTTCTTAATGGCTGGTAAAAAACAATTGACTGGCCGGGCGTCAAGGCGCGCACTGGATTTTTAAAAGTGACTAAATATTCTCCCGTGTTTTGTTTTGTCACTACTACTCGCTCTAATTTTGCCCGATATCTGTGTCTGCCAAAACATTTTAATGGCAATAATGGTTTAATGCCTGAAATCCAATTAACATTTTTTATCACTGCGGTTTTGTTTAAAAGTTTAGCATCATTTTTATCATCAGTGACAATGAGTTCATTTTTAGCCAGATCTTTTTTTATCACATAATATGGTCCATTATTAATATTTATTCCTTGGCGCTGGCCAATTGTGTAAAGCGGCAAGCCACCATGCTCGCCTATTATTTTTCCATCAGTTGTTTTTATAAATCCCGTTTTTAATTTCAGATTTCTTTTTAAGAAATTTTTTGTTGCATCAGAAATAAAACAAACTTCCTGGCTTTCTTTTTTTTCTATCACTGGCAGTTGCCATTTTTTGGCTAATTGCCGCACTTCTTCTTTGATATAATTTGCTAAAGGAAACATGAGGTGTGGCAGCTCGTTTTGATTTAAAGCATATAAAAAATATGACTGGTCTTTTTTCTTGTCTTTGGTTGTTAATAATTTAATTGTTTGATGAGCGTGTTCTGTTTTCTGTTTTTTGTTAATTGCTAAACTTGTTTTGGCATAATGCCCGGTAGCCACCAGATCAAAACCTAATTCACGTGCGTATTTTATCAAAAGGCCCAATTTAATTTTTTTGTTGCAAATGATGCAGGGATTAGGCGTCTCCCCTGCTTCGTAACTTTTTAAAAAATAATCAACGATTTCTTGTTTAAAATTTTTTTCATAATTTAAACTATAAAGCGGAATTCCGATTTTCTGACAGACACTTTTAGCATCTAAAAATGATTGTTCCGAACAACATTTATTTTCAGCAGCAGGATAAGCGGGATTATTCTCGTGCCAGAATTTTAAAAAAATACCAATAACATTATGTCCTTGGTTTTTTAAGATATTAGCCGCGACCGAAGAATCAATGCCTCCGGACATGGCCATTAAAATTTTTTTACCCGGAGTTTTCATCAACGCATTAAAATATTAGTTTCTAGTTTTTTAGAGAATTTTAAAGTAAAGAGAAAAAGGATTAAAATTAAGACAAGATTCGCGCCCAAAAAAATGAAAAGGGATTTTAAATTGAAATTAAATATTTGATTTTGGCCAGCCAGTTTTATCAAAATCATTTGGATTAGATATAACAGGAAAACATAAATTAAAGCGGCGGTTAAAGACAAAATGATAAAAGACATAACAGAACGGTCAGTTAAAAAGTTTTTTGCCAATAAGTAGATAACTATGGTAATTAAAAAAAATATCATCAGATGGCTGCCAAAAATTAGTGGCGAAAAAATGTCCAGTAAAAAACCAATGATGAGTCCCCAGATTAAACCCAGGCGATGGCCAAAAACAATAATAATAAAACTGATAATAGCGGGCCAAAAGATAAGTCTGGCGTCCAGACGAGTGATTAAAGAGTGTTGGATCACAAAAAGCGCCAAAACCAACAAGCTGATCCTAAAGTATTTTTTGTACATAATTTAGTTAATAATCACGCTCACAATTTTTAAATTTCTAAAATTAGCAGGAGAAATAATTTCTGCCCGCTTAAACAGATCTTCTTTATTATCTGTTATTTCTCCTATTTCACCGATTAAAAGTCCGGCTGGTATGGCCTTATCAGTGCCAGATGTAACAATCAAATCGCCGCTTTTCAAGCTGTTATTTTTAAGTATATATTCCAAGACCAAGCCATTATTGTGGCTACCCGTGACAATGCCAGTAATTTCTGATTGTCCGGCAAGAGAGGCAGAAAGACGGCATTGATTGTCAATCAATAGCAAAACAAAAGATTGATTTTTTTCAACTTGAATAATTTTGCCGATTAAAGCGCCTTTTTCAGCCATCACGGCCAGGCCGTTTTGAATGCGGCCCTCTGAACCTTTATTGATAATCAAAATGTTCGCGTTGGCGTCTGGTCCGCGGCCGATGACCCTGGCAGTCTGGAAATTGATTTTTTTCGCCTTTAGATAATCGCTTTCTTCCTCTATTAATTTATTTTCCTCAATGAAATTTTTCAGCGTTACGATTTGATCTTCCAGATTTTCTATTTTTTTTCTTAAAATTTCATTTTCAATTTGAAAATCTTTTTTTTGGGCGGTGACTGTTATTTTGCCAGCCAGATTGTCGCCAAAAGAGTAAGCAATAACTTGAAAAGGAGATAAAACCCAAGTGATCAGCCGCTCAAAAGGGTATATTAAAGCAGTGTGGTGAAAAAAAATAAGGGCTAGAATTATTATGCCAGAGATAAAAAAATCATTGGAAAGAATTTTTTTGGGCATAAAAGATTTATCACTCGTTAGTTGTTGGAATCAATAAGTCTTTAAGTCCTTCTAAATCTTCTAAAATAATGCCAGTGCCGCGCGCAATGGCGGTTAATGGATCATCAATAACTTTGGTAGGAATTTTTGTTTCTTGGAAAATTAATTTATCCAGGCCCTTAAGCAAAGCCCCGCCACCACAAAGAATTATGCCACGTTCATAAATTTCTGAAATCAGATCAGGCGGTGTGGTTTCTACGACTGATTTTATGTTATCAATAATAATGTTGATGGTTTTAGCAAGGGCATAACGGATTTCTTCATCAGTTATTTTAACTGAACGCGGCAGTCCGGAATAAAGATCGCGGCCGCGAATTTCCATGACCATTTTTTCCGGCATTGAATATGCCGAGCCTAATATTTTTTTGACATTTTCAGCTGAATTTTCACCCAAAAAAAGATTATATTTTTCCCGCGCGTAGTTGATAATGTCCCAGTCTAATTCTATGCCGGCGGTTTTTAGCGATTTAGAGCTGACCACACCGGATAAAGAAATTACCGCGATTTCGGTGGTGCCGCCGCCAATATCCACAACCATATTGCCCACTGCCTCGGTGATCGGCAATCTGGCGCCGATGGCCGCGGCAATCGGTTCTTCCACTAAATAAATTTTTCTGGCGCCGGCAGAAAGGGCCGCGTCTTCAACCGCTTTCCTTTCTACCTCGGTAATATCTTGCGGCACGCCAATTACCATGCGCGGACGCGGAGTTGAGAGCCAGCTGTCTTTATGAATTTTATCCACAAAATATTTGAGCATTTTTTCCGTGACTTCAAAATCAGAAACAATGCCGTCAACCAATGGCCTGACAACAGAAATATGCGCTGGATTTTTGCCAATCATTTTTTTTGCTTCATCGCCAATAGCTAAAATTTGGTCATTTCTGGTATTGATGGCGACGACCGATGGCTCATTAATTACGATGCCTTTGCCTTGGACATAAATTAAAGTATTGGCTGTGCCTAAATCTACACCTAAGTCGTGAGAAAATTTGCCGAAAATATTTTTAAACATAAGATTTTAAACTCAAAACTCAAATGTCAAAAGTCAAAACTATAACTTTTTAACTTAAAACTTTACTACACATTATTAGTTTTGGGGCTTTAAGTTTTAGTTTTGAGCTTTGAATTTTGAAATTTGAGTTTTTAGTTTCATCCCTATCTTACCATTGCGGCTTATTTTTGTCCATAATAAAAAGCCCCACCGAATGCGGGACTTTTTTGCTAACTTATTATTATCTAATTAAGCTCTCTCACCCATAAGAGAGAAAGCCGGGCCTAATTTTCTGACTTTATCTTTTACCAAAATAACATTTTTATAAATTTTTTCTGTGCGGGCAGTAATTTCTTCCCAGTTATAATATAATTTGACATAATTTCTGGCCTTGGCCCCAACTTGGCGAATAATAGTTGGGTGTTCTGTCAGTATTTTGAGTTTATGAGCTAAGTCGTGGCTGTTTTTATTTTGAAAATCAAAACCGACTGAGCCGGTTTCCGCCGTGCCTGAGATTAACTCAAGATTTTCTTCAATATCAGAAACCAAGACTGCTTTGCCATAAGCCATTGCTTCAAGTATGGCAATTGATAATCCCTCTGACTCTGATGGCTGAACATAAAGATAACTGTTTCTGAAAATCGCGTCCAAATTAGCGCCAGTTTGAATGCCAGTAAAAATTATATCCTGCTGTCCGCGTGTTAGCTTTAATAAAAATTTTTGATAATTTTCCGTAAAGGCGGTGGAACCAACAATGACTAATTTTAAATCCTGGTTTTTGTTGGTTTTTTTTGTCATTTCCTTAAAGGTTTTAAAAGCTTCAATTAGATAATGCACGCCTTTATGTTGCACTAAGCGGGAAACTACCAATAGATATTTATTTGGCGCAAGACCAAAATTAGCTAAAACTTTTTTTTCAATCTCATTATTTTTTTCTGGCAATGATACGCCATTCGGAATATAATTTGCCTCGCCTCTGTAATTAGCCAGACAATATTTTTGCAAGCTTCTGGAAATAGCAATGGTGTCGTGGCTGAATTGGCAAGCAAATTTGGCGCCTAATTTAAGCATAAATTGCGCGAAAGAATTCCATTTTTGATGATCCCAATCAGCAGAGTGTATGGTAGAAATAACTTTAATGCGGCGGCTTAAAATTCTTGGCAGCCAGGCCAAAAGCGACGGGCCAACGCCTTGATAATGGATAATATCAGCTTTAAGAATAAAGACAGCATGTAAGGTCGCGAGTAAGGTGTGCGAAATCGCGTCAAAATTTTTTGTTCTTAAAGACGGCAAACTAATCAAGTTCACCTGGTCATATTTTTTATATTCTTTTGGCACCCATTGCGGTCTAGTATAGACATATACATCGCGTCCTTTATTGCTTAAACGCAAGGAAAGTTCTTCTACATGGCGTTCTACCCCGCCTTGTGAAACAGGAATGCCTTTTTGGCCAATAAAAGCGATTTTAAACATAATAATTAAGATAAATTTGTAATAATGGAGTTTAGCAAAAATCAGCTTAATTGTCAATGTGAGTTATCCACAGGAGAAATAGTAATTAAGAAATTAAGAAATTGAGAAATTAAGGGAAACAATAGGGCTAAAAATACTCTTTATGCTAATATGTTAATATGCTAATATGTTAATATGACTATTGAACGCATTCTTGAAGTCATAGGAAAAAATAATCCAGGCGCGGATCTGGATTTGGTAAGGCTGGCTTATGATTTTGCAAATGAAGCTCATAGAGGGCAGAAACGGCACAGCGGAGATGATTATATCCAGCATCCTCTGGAAACAGCATATAAATTAGCCGAATATAATTTGGATATGGCCACAATTATTGCCGGCATTTTGCATGATGTGCCAGAAGAAACAGGGCGCACCCTAAGTGAAATTGAAAAAAATTTTGGTTTGGAAATTGCGCGCTTGGTAGAAGGCATTACAAAATTAGGCAAAATAAAATATCGCGGCCTGGAACGCTATGCAGAAAATTTGCGCAAAATGTTTATGGCCATTGCCGAAGATGTGCGCGTGGTATTTATTAAGTTTGCTGATCGGATTCATAATTTAAAGACTCTTTATTCTTTGACACCTGTTAAACAGCAGAGAATTGCCAGAGAAAGTCTGGAAATTTACGCGCCCATTGCCAATCGTTTGGGCATGGAAGAAATTAAAGGCGAATTGGAAGATTTATCTTTTCCTTATGTTTATCCGGAAGAATATAAATGGGTTTTGGATATTTCCAAAAAAAGATATGAGGAACAAAAGCGTTTTACTGATAGGGTCATTAAGATTATCCAAAAAGAATTATTAGAGAACTCCTCGGTTAAGATTGTTAAATTAGAAGGCCGGGCCAAAAGATATTATTCTTTGTATCAGAAAATTTTGCGTAAAGACATGGATATCAATAAAGTCTATGATTTGGTGGCCTTGCGCATTATTGTTGAAGACATAGAAGATTGCTATCGCGTGCTTGGCCACATTCACCAGCTTTGGCCGCCAGTGCCTGGCCGCATTAAAGATTATATCGCCCAACCCAAGCCTAACGGCTACCAGTCTTTGCATACCACCGTGTTTGGCCCAGACGGCCGGATTACGGAATTTCAAATCCGCACTCAAAAGATGCACGAAGAAGCGGAATTGGGTGTGGCGGCCCACTGGCTTTATAAAGATAAAAATATTAAGGAAAATCTTAAAATTTCTCAGGAAAAATTAAAGTGGATCCAAGGTCTTTTGGATGAAAAAGATAATGGCAAAACGCCCAAACATTATCTTAATTCTTTAAAATTGGACTTTTTTAAAAACAGAATTTTTGTTTTTACGCCCAAAGGCGATGTGATTGATTTGCCAGAAGGCGCGACGCCAATTGATTTTGCCTATCACATTCACTCTGATATTGGCAATAAATGCGCTGGGGCAAAAGTGAATGACAAAATAGCAACTTTGCAGACGCCCCTTAAAAGCGGGGACGTGGTTGAAATTATTATTGATAAAAACCGCAAAGGGCCTTCGGAAAACTGGTTATCAATTGCGCAGACGCACGCGGCCAGAGATAAAATAAAAGCTGCTTTAAGAAAAAGCAGCCGGCTAAACATATTTAAGTTTTTTGGGAAATAAATTTTCAGTTCAAGATTTTATTTATAGTTTCTTCCAATTCTTCTTCTGAATAATATTCAATTTCAATTATTCCGCCCCAGGAGCCGCGTCTGCGGATGCTGACTTTAGTGTTTAATTTTTCCTGCATTTTAATTTCCCAATCTCTGATTTGGGGATCTTTTTTTATTTCACGGACATAAGCATGGACTTTGACTTTGTCCACCTGTTTTTTTGTGTCTTCAACAGTCATGCCCGTGGCAGTGGCTTGGCGGTAAATCTGTTCGCGCTTATTGTCATCTTTCACTTCCAAAAGCACTTTGGCCTGGCCCACAGAAATCCTGTTTTCAGCCAATCCTTTTTGCACATTGTCCGGCAGATTTAAAAGTCTTAAAAAATTACTAAACTGCGCCCTGGATATTCCCAATCTTTTGGCCGCCTCATCATGAGTCAAACCAAATTCTTCAGTTAATTTTTTATAACTTCTTGCTTTTTCAATCGGGTTTAAATCCTGGCGCTGGATATTTTCAATCAAAGACAATTCTAATTTTTCTAAATCTTTGGCTGAACGGATAATAACTGGCACCTCATTTAAGCCGGCAATTTTAGCGGCGCGGAGCCGTCGTTCCCCTGCAATCAATTCATATTCTCCAGCCAAAGTTTCTGTGACAAGAAGCGGCTGTAAAATGCCATGCTCTTTAATTGAAGCAACTAAATCATTAAGAGGAATTTCAGCAAAATCCTGGCGCGGTTGATGCGGATTGGTTTTAATTTGATTGACATTTAAAGCTAAAATTTGATTAGCTACGCCTTTTTTTATTTTTGGCAGATATGACAAATCATTGGCACTAATACTTGGCCGATTTTGTAAATTTGGGTTATTATTGATTAAAGATGACAATCCCCTGCCCAGGGATTTTTGTGAAAGGTCTGGTATTGACATAATTTTTATCTTGTGTTATAGTTAATTATCAAAATTTAAACATTCTTTTAATTCATTGCACGGAGGAAAATATGCGTAAATTAGCGGTTATATTAAATTTTTTTTAGTGATAAACAGCTATTTAATCCTCGAACCGAAGAAATTTGGACGAGGATTTTTTATTTTTTTAAAAATTAGTATAACGCTCACTATCACTTCCTTTTCAAGAGGTGTGAGGGAAAATTTCTATTTATCCCCTCCTTTTCAAGGAGGGGTGTCCCGACAAGCGAAGCGCTGTCGGGACAGGGTGGTTA
>PFBP01000032.1:177-13564 GCA_002778535.1 Candidatus Kuenenbacteria bacterium CG10_big_fil_rev_8_21_14_0_10_36_11 | reverse complement strand
AGAATGTTTTGCTTTAGTGCGCGAAGCTGCTCGCCGCACTTTGGGCCAAAGGCATTATGATGTCCAGTTAATTGCTTCAATGGTTTTGCATGAAGGCAATATCGCGGAGATGAAAACTGGCGAAGGCAAAACTTTGGCTGCCACAGCCGCTGTTTATTTAAACGCGCTGACTGGCCACGGTGTTCATTTAATTACAGTTAATGATTATCTGGCCCGCCGCGATGCTGTTTGGATGGGACAGATATACGACTATCTGGGAATGACGGTTGGATGTTTAAACCACGAGAGTGCTTTTTTATATAATTCTACTGCTAAAAATTTCCAATTTCCAACCCTGAATCAAGTTCAGGACAAGTTTTCCAATTTCCAAACAAATTCCAAATCTCAAATTTTAAATTCCAAACAAAATAATCAAATTGAAAGTGGTGAACTTGACAATAAAAGAGATGCGGTTGGCATGTATAAAGTCGTGGAAGATTATTTACTACCAGTGCCAAGAAAATTAGCTTACGAAGCTGATATTACTTATGGCACTAATAATGAATATGGTTTTGATTATTTGCGTGATAATATGGTCCAGAGTTTAGAAGATAAAGTGCAAAGAGAATTGCATTTTGCTATTGTGGATGAAGTAGATTCAATTTTAATTGACGAAGCGCGCACGCCTTTAATTATTTCCGCGCCTGACGCAGAGCCTACGGAAAAATATCACCAGTTTGCCGAGTTGGTATCGCGTCTTAAAGAAAATGAAGATTATAATATTGATGAAAAAATGAAAGCCGCCATTTTGACTGAAGAAGGCATTGCGAAAATGGAAAAATTTTTAGGCGTGGAAAATATTTATACGGAACGCGGGGTGCGCGAAGTGCATCATATTGAACAAGCTTTGCGCGCGCGAGTGCTTTTTAAAAAAGACCGCGACTATGTAATTCAAAATGGTGAGATTATTATTGTTGACGAATTTACTGGCCGCTTGATGTTTGGCCGTCGTTATTCCGAAGGTTTGCATCAGGCGATTGAGGCCAAGGAAGGCGTGCAGGTAAAACAGGAATCCATTACCATGGCCACGATTACTTTTCAGAATTATTTTCGTCTTTATAAAAAATTATCAGGTATGACAGGCACAGCCGCGACCGAAGGCGAAGAATTTTCTAAAATATATGATTTGGATGTGGTGATAATTCCGACTAATAAACTAATGATAAGAATTGATAAACCAGACGCGATTTTTAAAAACACAGCTGGCAAATACCAGACATTGGTTAAAGAAATTAAACGCCGTCATGAACTTGGCCAGCCAATTTTGGTTGGCACAATTTCTATTGAAAATAATGAATATCTGGCTGAATTACTACAGCGCGAAGCTGTGCCACATCAAATTTTAAATGCAAAAAATCACGAGCGTGAAGCAGAGATAATTGCTCAAGCGGGCCGAATCGGCGCTGTGACTATTGCCACAAATATGGCTGGCCGCGGCGTTGATATTATTTTAGGCGGCAACCCGGCTACTCCTGAAGAGCAGGAAAAAGTAAAAGAATTAGGCGGTTTATGTGTGCTTGGCACTGAACGGCATGAATCAAGGCGAATTGATAATCAGCTGCGCGGCCGGGCCGGCCGGCAAGGCGACCCTGGCGAGTCGCAATTCCTCGTTTCTATGGAAGATGATTTGATGCGTATTTTTGGCGGAGAAAGAATGAAGTCTTTAATGCAGACTTTGGGCTTGCCAGATGAGACAGCAATTGAAAACAAAATGATTTCCAATTCAATTGAAAAAGCACAGATGAAAGTTGAAGGACACAATTTTGATATCAGGAAACATTTGGTAGAATATGATGATGTGATAAATAAACATCGTGAAGTAATTTACAGAAAGAGAAATGAAATACTTGGATTTACTGGAAATACAGAAAACACAGAAAGCACAAAAACACAGAAAGCACTTAAGGAAATTATTTTATCAAATATAAAAGAGGAAATTGAGCGTGTAATAGATTTTCATATTGTTAATGAAAATGGCGATTGGAATTATCAGGAAATTTTGGAAGTTTTAAAAACTATTTTTGTCTTGACTCCTGAAGAAGAAAATAATATCAAAAACATAAAAGATGTTTCTGAATTAAAGGAATATGTTTTTAGTTTGGTAGAGCAAAAATATGCAGAACTGGAAAATAAAATTAATGCTGATGAGAATTTAAAAAAGCAGGTTGGCGAAAAAGCAGAGCCGATGTGCTTGGTGGAAAAAGCAGTGCTTTTGCGCTCCATTGACATGCTTTGGGTAGAGCATATTGACGCCATGGATCATATGAGGACTGGCATCGGACTTGTGGGTTATGGCCAAAAAGATCCACTGGTTGAATATAAAAATCAAGCCAGGCGCATGTTTCAGGAGTTATTGGACAACATCAGGAAACAGGTGGTGTATACTATTTTTAAAGTTAGTTTGGCTCCAGCTCAGCCTCAGCGCCAAGTGTTCAGTGAAAATGTAACTCCGACCTTTAGGTCTGATAAAAATAATAAAAAAGTCGGCCGTAATGACCCTTGCCCGTGCGGCAGTGGGAAGAAATATAAGAAATGCCATGGGGCGTAAGATTTGTTCATTTTTTTAAAATCAGGTAAAATAAAAGTAGAAAAATTATTAATCTCCCCCTGCCCGTTCAATCTGCCACTGGCAGATTTGAACTTCGTAAGTAGGGGACGAATTTGTCCTCCCCTTTTGAAGGGGAGGTGTCCAGAATGGACAGAGGGGTTAACCCATATGAACAAAATCAAAATCCCTGTGGAAGTTTCAGCCAGACATATTCATTTGAGTCAAAAAGATTTAGATAAACTTTTTGGCAAAAATTATGTCTTGTATAAAATCAAAGATTTGTCCCAGCCTGGCAAATTCGCGGCCAAAGAAGAAGTTAAAATTATTACCCCCCCTAGTAGCCCTACCTTCGAAAAGGGGGGACGAATTAGTTTGCATGTGCTTGGGCCTGTACGGCCTGAAAGCCAGATAGAACTTTCTTTAACAGACGCGATCCGTTTGGAAGTTGATGCGCCTATGGTTGTGTCTGGAAATTTGAAAAATGTTAAAAGTTTTATTGAAGTCAAGGGGCCAAAAGGCAAAGCAAAAGTTAAAGCAATTGTGGCCGAGCGCCATATTCATTGCTCACCAGAAGAAGCACGAGCTGCCCACATTAAAAATGGCCAAAAAGTTAGCATGGAAGTTGTTAGCGGGCGCGGACTTGTTTTTAACAATATTATTGTGCGCGTGGATAAAAATTTTAAATTGTCCTGCCATATTGACACTGACGAAGCAAATGCCTGCGGACTGGGAAAAGTGCGCGGAGTGGGGTATTTGATTTAAGCAAGTTATTATTCTCATGAAAAATATTTTAATTCTTAACCTTGGTTCAACTTCTTTCAAATATGAACTTTTTGATTCGGAAAATTTAGAATCTTTAAGCCAAGGCGATTATGAAATTCAGCCCGCTGTTTTAGATGATTTTCAAGGCGAGGCAGATAAAATATTTCGTGAAGTTTTGCGTGAGCTTGGTAATGTGGCGGAAATTAAAATTGTAGGGCACCGTTTTGTGCATGGCGGAGATAATTTTGCAGAAACTCAAAAAATAGAAACTAATGATTTGCGCGAGTTAGAAAAAATAAATCACTTGGCGCCTTTGCATAATTCAGTTAATTTAGCTGGCATAAAATCTGTTTTTAAATATCTGCCAGAGGCAGAAAATTACGCTGTTTTTGACACTGCTTTTTTTAAAAATTTGCCCTTGAGCGCTAAAATTTATTCCCTGCCTTATAAATATTATGAGCAAGGAATTCATAAATTTGGTTTTCATGGCATTTCACATAAATTTGCTGCTGAAGAGGCGGCTAAAAAAATAAAGAAAAAATTTGAAGAAATAAAAATAATCACCGTGCATTTAGGTGGTGGGTGCTCTGTGACCGCGATTGACAAGGGCAAACCCATTGATACCTCTATGGGTTATACACCACTGGAAGGTTTGATGATGCAGACAAGATCAGGTGATATTGATCCCGGAATTATTTTTAATTTGATTTCTGATTTGGGGATTGAGGAAGTAAAAAATATGTTAAATTACGAGTCAGGAATTAAAGGAATTTTTGGCCATAATGATTATTTAGAGTTATTGGCAGCTGTGGAAAGAAAAGAAGAGCGCGCCATCTTGGCTTTTGAAATGTTCACAAATCGTGTGAAAAAATACATTGGCGCTTACACAGCTTTGCTTGGCGAAGTTGACGCTGTTGTTTTTACTGGAAAAATCGGCGTTGGCAATCCGCTGACAAGAAAAAAGATATGTGATAAGATGAAACTGCTTGATGGCGTAAAGATTGTGGTGGTGGAGCCGCACGAAGAGTTAGCCATAGCGAGAGAAATTAAAAATAAAATGTAAAAAAATGTTTTATGAATAACATTTCAATAAAAATTGCAGGACCAGCTGGTTTTGGCATTAAAGTTACTGGCCAGATATTGGCTAAAGTTTTTTTGCGTTTAGGCGCAGATGTTTTTGCCTATACTGAATATCCTTCTTTAATCAGAGGCGGACATAATACTTATCAAATTGATATTTCTGACACTGATGTAAGTTCTCCTTCGGAAAAAACAGATATTTTAATCGCGTTCACGAGCGAGGCATTGAGTAAAGAAATAAATAATATAAATAATGAGGCGATAGTGATTTGTGATGAAAAAATAACACTGGATTCCCGTCTGCGCGAGAATGACAAAGTAGTAATGGCGCCATTAGTAGAAATAGCCAAAAATGCTGGCGGTGAATTGATGAAAAACACAGTGGCTCTGGGCTTGCTTTTAAAAATTCTTAACTTGCCTTTGGAAAAAGCAAATGAAGTTTTGGCAGACACTTTTGGCAATAAAGGCGAAGTGGCTGAGCAAAATAAAAAAGCATTAAAGGAGGGATATGAGTGGACACTTAAACACTTAAATACTAAAACACTAAAACACTTAAATATTTTTTTAAATTCATTAAAATTATTAAAAGATAAAAATAATGATGGACTACTGATAACTGGCAATCAAGCCTGCGCTTTGGGCGCTATTGCTGCTGGCTGTCAGATTTATTCTGCATATCCAATGACTCCGGCCACGGAAATTTTGCATTATTTGGAAGCGAAACAAAAAATTACTAACATGATTATTCACCAGGGCGAAGATGAAATTGCCGTGATTCATTCTGCACTCGGTGCTTCTTTTGCTGGCGCGCGCACTGCTTGCGGCACATCTGGTGGCGGGTTTGCTTTAATGACAGAAGGGTTGTCGCTGGCTGGCCAGTTAGAATTGCCAATTGTAATTTTTGAAGTCATGCGGCCAGGACCAGCCACTGGTTTGCCAACTTGGACAGAACAAGGCGATTTATCTTTTGTCCTCACTGCTGGTCACGGTGACTTTCCGCGCGCGGTTTTAGCACCAGGCAATCCAGCAGATTGTTTTAAATTAACCCAAACAGCTTTTAATATCGCTGACAAATATCAAATTCCGGTTTTTGTTTTATCTGATAAATTTTTGGGCGAGTCGGCCTATAGCATCTCTGCTGAAATTTTTGATAAAATAGAATTGATTGATCGCGGAAGAATCATTAAATCATTAAAACAATTAAACACTAAAACACTTAAGAGCGATACAAGCGAAATTTTTGCTCGCTACAAATTAGAGAATGATGGCGTTTCTTGGCGAACAATACCTGGAGTTGATAATGGTGAACATATGTGCAGTTCTACAGAGCATAATGAAAATGGTTTAAGATGCGGAGAATATATTTGCAATTCTGATGAGCATAATGAAGTCGGCTTTTCTGATGAAGTGAACGAGGTGAGAAAAAAAATGGTGGATAAAAGGCAACAAAAATTGATAGAGTTGCAAAAAAAAATTCCTTTGCCAAAAATTTACGGACCAGCAGATGCTGAGATGACTTTGGTCTGTTGGGGTTCAATGTTGGGACCGTGCTTGGATAGTATAAAAATACAAGAATACAAGAATAAAAAAATAAATGTTTTACATTTTTCATATATTTATCCCTTGCCGAATAGTTTGGATAAATTTTTAAAGGAATTTAAAAAATTAGTCTTAGTAGAAAATAACAAAACCGCGCAGTTTGGCAAATTGATTCGCCAGGAAATCGGACTTGAAATTAAAGATAAAATTTTAAAATATGACGGAAGGCCAATTTGGAAAGAGGAGATAATAAGAGAAATAGAGAAATTAAAAAATTAGGAATTAAAAAATAGAGATCCTTCGCTAATCGCTCAGGATGACAATAAAAAATATGTCTTCACAAAAATTCACTCCCCAATTTTATACCACATCTTATCTTCCGACCTGGTGCCCTGGTTGCGGGGATTTTGGCATTTTAGCCGCGATTAAAAATGCGTTGTCTGAATTGCAGATTTCACCTCATAGTATTGTAATTGTTTATGGCATTGGCTGTGCTGGCAATATGAATAATAATATCAAATGTTATGCTTTTCATTCTCTTCATGGCCGCACTTTGCCAGTGGCTGTGGGCGTTAAATTAGCTAATAAAAATTTAAAGGTTATTACAGTTGCCGGCGACGGAGATTATTACGGCGAAGGCGGCAATCATTTTTTGCATACAGCCAGATACAATGCTGATATTTTATCAATTGTCTGCAACAACAGATTATTTTCACTGACCACTGGTCAATCTTCGCCCACTTCAGAAATTGGCATGATTTCCAAAACCACGCCTTATGGCGAAATTAAACAGCCGCTTAATCCAATCGCTTTATCTTTGGCTGCCGGCGCAACTTTTGTGGCCCGCGGCGCAGCTTTTGAAATTCCGCATTTGACTGATTTAATCAAACAAGGTTTAGAACATAAAGGCTTTGCTCACATTGATGTTTTTCAGCAATGCGTGACTTTTAATAAAACTCAAACCGTTGAATGGTATAAAGAAAAAATTTATAAATTAGAAGAAGCTGGCCATGATACTAATAATTTTAAAGCGGCTCTGGACAAATCATTAGAAACTGAAAAATTGCCAATCGGAGTTTTTTATGAAACAGAAAAACCAAGTTATGAAGATGGCTTTGAACAGTTGCAGGGCAAGCCATTGGTTGAACAAAAAACAAATTATGCGAAAGAAGAGTTGATGAAGGAGTTTATGTAACTCCGGCCTTTAGGCCGGAAATATCCGAGAATCAAGCTCGGGGTTACAAAATAAAACCATTATGCCTCGTTGGCTTTTAAAACCCAAATATCCGTCAGATTTTGCTGAAAAATTTCCGGGCTATGGCTCGGAAATTTTGCAATTGCTTTATGATCGCGGTTTAGACACGCAGGAAAAAATTGATGAATTTCTAAAACCAGATTTTAGCCAGGATATTCATGATCCGTTTTTGTTTAAAGATATGGTCAAAGCTGTTGAACGAATAAATTTGGCTATTGAAAATCAGGAGAAAATTTTAATTTATGGCGATTATGACGCGGATGGCGTGACTGCTACTGTACTTGTGGAAAAAATTTTACGCCGCCTTGGCGCAAAAAATGTTGATATCTATATTCCGCACCGCGAAACAGACGGTTATGGCGTTTCGGAAAAAAATGCGGAAAAAATTATTGCTGACAAAGTAAATTTAGTTATTACTGTTGATTGCGGCATTACGAACATTGAACCGATCAAAAAAATAAGACAGGCTGGCATTGGTGTTGTCATTACTGACCATCATTTAGCTGGAGAAAATTTGCCAGAAGCAGACGCAATTTTAGATTGTTCAATAGAATCGGAAACATATCCATTTAAAAAATTAGCCGGCGTTGGTGTGGCATATAAATTAGCGCAAGCACTATTTTTATCCCCTCCTTTTCAAGGAGGGGTGGCCCGACAAACGCAGTGCAGTCGGGACGGGGTGGTTAATAATGGTTTTTCCGCGTTTGAAAAATGGCTTTTGGATTTAGTGGCTATTGGCACGATTGGTGATGTCTCGCCAATTCTTGGTGAAAACAGAACTTTGGTATCTTATGGTTTAAAGGTTTTAAATAAGACACCGCGTAAAGGTTTGCAGGAATTAATTCGCGTCAGCAGTCTTTCTAACGGCGAAGAACTAAAAGATCTGCCCCTGGGTTCTGATTTATATGATTTGGATGTGCGCAATGTCAGTTTTCAGATTGTGCCTCGCATTAACGCGGCCGGCCGTATGGATCATGCCAGCTTGGCATATAATTTATTAACGACTGAAAATGAGGTTGAAGCCATAGCGCTCGCGCGTGATATCCAGCAAAAAAACACAGAGCGCCAAAAAGTTGCTGATCAGATGCTTTCTGAAGCTAAGGAAATTTTTGGTCAAGTTAATGATTCACAAAAAATTTTGATTGCTACTAAAGCTGGCTGGGGCGTTGGCTTGGTTGGCCTTGTAGCTGGCAAACTTAAAGATGAATACAATCGCCCCATCATTCTTTTTAGCCACGACGATCATAAATATATTGGCTCTGGCCGAAGCATTCCAGAATTTAATATCACTGAAAACTTGGGCAAGTGCGCTGAATTTTTAGTCCGTTTTGGCGGTCATAGCCAGGCTTGCGGTTTAGAAATTAACTGCGAAGAAAATTATCAAAATTTTACGCGAAGAATTATAGTTTTGGCAGAAGAGAAATTAAAAAATGTAGAACTGGCCCCGACTTTAGAAATTGACACAGAGATTGTTTTAAAAGATTTAGATTGGGAACTTTTTGATGAATTAGAAAAATTTGAACCGTTTGCTGAAGCAAATCCTATGCCATTGTTTTTAGTTAAAAATTTAAAAGTAGTGGAAATAATGACTATTGGCAAAGATGCTAAACATTTGCGATTTCAATTAAAACAGGGCAATTTAGTGCGCAAAGCCATTTCTTTTGGCACAGCAGAAAAATGGGGAAGCCAAATCAAAGCTGGCGACATAATTGACGCAGTGGTGGAATTTGGAGTGAATGAGTGGAATGGAAATAGGGAGTTGCAGTTAAAAATAATTGATGTTTCTGTGGGGTTGTCATCACAAAAACTATGAAACAAAATATAATCATCTATACTGACGGTGGCGCGCGCGGCAATCCTGGGCCGGCTGGTATTGGCTGCGCGATTTTTTCTGCTGAAAATTTAGCTAAACCCATTGCCACGCACAAAAAATACATTGGTAAAACCACTAATAATCAGGCGGAATATAAAGCTGTGGTTTTGGGTTTGGAACAAGCTAAAAAAATGGGCGCATATGAAGTTGAAGTGCGTCTGGATTCCGAATTAGTTTGCAATCAGATCACTGGCAAATTCAAATTAAAAAATTCTGATTTTCAGGAAAGTTTTATCAGAATCTGGAACTTGCGTCAGGGTTTTAAAAAATGCGTTTTTAAATATGTGCCAAGAGAAAAAAATAAGCTGGCGGATAAGTTGGTGAATGAAGCTATTGACTCTAAATTAGCACTCTCTTGACAGGAGTGCTAATTGTTTTGTATAATGGAATTAAGGTAAAAATCTGTGGATAAATGACAGCAAATAAATATTTGCTGTCATCCCGAATTTGATTCGGGATCTATACCGCTTTCTTATGCACCCGCGGCAAAAGGAGTTATTTAAGCATATTGTTGAAGAGTATATTAAAACCGCGCTGCCGGTGGGGTCAAAGTTAATTGTGGAAAAATTTAACTGGGATATTTCTCCGGCTACCATTAGAAACGATATGATGGAACTGGAAAATGCTGAATTGATTTTCCAGCCGCACACTTCTGCCGGCCGCGTGCCAACAGAATTTGGCTATAAAAAATATGTGATTGAAAATGTTGATTTGGCCAAAATGATTAGCGAAAAAGATAAAAATGATTTTTTAAGAATTCTAGAGAATTATGAAAGCGGATCAACAGAAAAAATTAAACAATTGGCAAAAATTTTAGCGGAAAAATCTGGTTTGAGCGTAGTTGTTGGTTTTCAGGATAATGATGTTTATTATACCGGTTTATCAAATCTTTTTTCACAGCCAGAATTTCAGGATCTGAATTTAGTCTGTAACTTATCAGTTGTGATTGACCATTTGGATGAGGCAATGCAGAATATTTATGGTAAAATAGATAAGGAAGTTATGATAAAAATCGGTGCTGAAAATCCTTTTGCTCATGACTGCGCCGCGGTTTTGGTAAAGATAAAAAATATTTTGATTGGCATAGTCGGGCCCATGAGAATGAATTATCAAAAGAATGCGGAGTTAATAAACTTTGCGAAAAATATTTTATAAATATGCCTAAACATATTGACGAACAAAAAAACGAAGAATTTGAAAAGTTAAAAGTTCAAGCTGAAGAATATCTGAACGGCTGGAAACGCGCTTTGGCTGATTATGAAAATTTAAAAAAACAAACGCAAAAAGAAGCAGAAGAGTTTGCCAAATTTGCTACCTTGAATTTTGTCATCAGCTTAATTCCTGTTTATGATCATTTAAAATTATCTTTTAACCATTTGCCTGAAGAATTTAAAAATAATGACTGGGTTAAAGGCATTGGACATATTAAAAATCAAATGAAAGAAGTTTTGAATTTTAATGGTGTGGAAGAAATTGTGCCAGTGATTGGTGAGAATTTTAATCCTGGATTTCATGAAGCAGTGGAAAATGCTAATAATACGAATGCGAGCACGAATAATGTGAATGTGATAAATGTGATAAAAGAGGTTTTAAGTGACGGATATAAATTAAACGGCCGCGTGTTTAAGCCGGCGAAAGTGATTGTGAAATAAGCTCCAAGATACAAGTTCCAATTTCCAAATAAATTACAAACCACAAATTTTAATTTCCAATAATTTTTAGGTTAGTGTTTGAATTTTGAAATTTGAGATTTATTTGGAAATTGGAACTTGAGATTTGGAAATTTTTAAAAATTAATTCTTATCTCGAACAGAAAGGTGGATCCATTGGTTCGCTCCTCTCACTCGGGATAAACTATCAAAAAATATATGTCTCTAATTAAATGGGCCCCCATGTCAATTGATCCGTTTGACGAAATGGATTCTTGGTTTAACTGGCCAGTGGCTAGGTCAGCTATAAATTTTGCTCCAGCCATGGATATTTGGCAGGACAAAGACAATGTCTATATTGAATGTCCTTTGGCTGGCATTGATCCGGAAAAAGTGACAGTTGCGGTGGAAAACGATGTGCTGACTATTGAAGGTAAAAGCGAGCAAAAAAGCGAAGTTGACGATAAAGAATATTACCGCAAGGAAGTGCGTTATGGTTCTTTTCATCGGGCAGTGGCTTTGCCATCGTCAGTGGATGGTGAAAAAGCCAAAGCCGAATATGAAAAGGGCGTGTTAAAAATTGTTATTCCGAAAGAAGAAAGAGCCAAGCCAAAAACGGTTAAAGTGGAAATCAAGAAATAATTTTTTCCCTCTGTTCCGCCTGAAAAGCGGGATAGGGATGAGAAAATTAAAAACAAAAATATGGAAAAAAGCATGAATCAAAAAAACAAAGAAATTATCCAGCATTCTCTTAAGCTGATTAAACATTGCCCAGTATGCGCGAATAAATATGAAGATAGCCAACTGCGAGTTCTGGACTGGGTTGATAATGGAGTTCTGATATATTTTATGTGCAAGTATTGCCAGAGTTCATTATTGGCTCAAATCTCGGAAATGCCTTTTGGCGTGGTTGGTTCAGCCATGCTGACAGATTTAAGCGTGAGTGAAGTAATAAAGTTCAGAAATGCCAATGCAATTACAGTTGATGATGTGCTGGAAGTGTATGAAAAATTGGAAGGAAGCAAAACAATGTCATCTTGAGTCCCGATTTATCGGGACGAAGGATCCCGTTTACTTAGAAAAAATTAAAAAATTAAAAAATAATTAACTTATTTATCCTGAAACACGAGATCCCTCGCTTCGCTCGGGATAAACTGTAAAAAAATATGAAAATACTTGGTATTGATCTTGGAACCACCAATTCTTGCATGGCTATTATGGAAGGCGGTTCTCCGAAAATTTTGGAAAACAAAGAAGGCAACCGCACCACGCCTTCAATTGTGGCTATCAATAAAACTGGTGAACGGCTCGTCGGGCTTTTGGCCAAGCGTCAGGCCGTGACCAATCCGACCAACACTTTATTTTCCATCAAGCGCTTGATCGGCCGCCGGTTTGAAGACACGGAAGTGCAAAGAGATTTGAAAACTTTGCCATTCAAAATCAAACAATCAGGCGCTGGCGTTAAAATAGAAATGTCTGGCAAAGATTATACGCCGCAGGAAATCTCGGCTATGATACTTGCTAAATTAAAAGCTGACGCGGAAGAAAAATTGGGTGAAAAAATTACTGAAGCAGTTATTACCGTACCAGCATATTTTGATGATTCGCAAAGGCAAGCCACTAAAGAAGCCGGAGAAATAGCCGGTTTTACTGTCAAGCGAATAATTAATGAGCCAACGGCCGCGGCACTCGCATACGGTTATGAAAAAAAGAAAGGCCAGCAAATTGCGGTCTATGACCTTGGCGGCGGTACTTTTGATATTTCCATTCTTGATGTGGCGCACGACACCGTGGAAGTCAAATCAACGAACGGCGACACGCATCTTGGCGGCGATGATTTTGACCAGCGCATTATCAATTGGATTATTGATGAATTTAAAAAACAGGAAGGCGTTGATTTATCCAAAGACCCGATGGCTTTGCAGAGAGTGAAAGAATCAGCGGAAAAAGCCAAGATTGAGCTTTCTACCGCCCAAGAAACGGAAATTAATCAGCCGTTTATCACGACGACCGCTGACGGGCCAAAGCATTTGGTTATGAAAATGAGTCGGGCAAAGATGGAAGAAATTGTGAGTGACCTTGTGGAGAAAACTTTGGAGCCGACCAAAAAAGCTTTGTCCGACGCTGGTTTAAAGACCTCTGATATTGAAGAGGTGCTACTCGTCGGCGGTATGACCAGAATGCCACTCGTACAAAAAACAGTAGAGAAATTTTTTAACAAAAAACCAAATATGACCGTGAATCCGGATGAAGTGGTGGCGGCCGGCGCCGCGGTTCAGGCTGGAGTTTTGCAAGGCGATGTCAAGGATGTGCTATTATTAGATGTAACGCCATTGACTCTTGGCATTGAAACTTTGGGCAGTGTGGCCACGCCATTGATTGAGAGGAATACCACCATTCCCACTTCCAAGTCCCAGGTATTTTCCACTGCCGCTGACAACCAGCCATCAGTGGAAATCCATGTTTTGCAAGGCGAGCGCCCCATGGCTGCTGATAATAAAACTTTGGGCCGGTTTATTCTGGACGGCATCATGCCCGCTCCCCGCGGCGTGCCGCAGATTGAAGTGACTTTTGACATTGATGCCAATGGCATTTTAAACGTCAAAGCCAAAGACCGGGCGACCAATA
The DNA here is from genome assembly GCA_002778535.1 of Candidatus Kuenenbacteria bacterium CG10_big_fil_rev_8_21_14_0_10_36_11. Taxonomy (GTDB): domain Bacteria; phylum Patescibacteriota; class Patescibacteriia; order UBA2196; family UBA2196; genus 1-14-0-10-36-11. Next base: position 191 of record PFBP01000032.1, on the reverse strand, counting down.
AAGAACAGCATATT
>PFBP01000032.1:0-167 GCA_002778535.1 Candidatus Kuenenbacteria bacterium CG10_big_fil_rev_8_21_14_0_10_36_11 | reverse complement strand
CCTCTACCGGACTTTCTAAAGACGAAGTGGAGAGGATGAAAAAAGAAGCCGAAGCGCATGCCGAGGAGGACAAGAAGAAAAAAGAGCAGATTGAAGTGAAAAATATCGCCGATACTTTAGTTTATACCACAGAAAAAGTTTTGAAAGACGCGGGCGACAAAGTGAAC
>PFBP01000040.1:13934-24532 GCA_002778535.1 Candidatus Kuenenbacteria bacterium CG10_big_fil_rev_8_21_14_0_10_36_11 | reverse complement strand
ATTCGTGTGAATATGCTATAATACACTCAAATGGAAATGCTCTTGGATTTCTTAAATCAATTAGGATTGGGGGCTGGTACCGGACCATTCTCTGATTTTTGGGCTGTGTTTAAAAACGGCGGCTTTATTTTTATTATTTATACTTTAGTTGATGGCTTTGCCGCTGTCTGGATTAATAATCGCCAGGCAATTTTTGCCTCTAAAATTAAATGGGTTTATTTAGCCATTGATGTGCCGCGCGATAACGAGCAATCACCCAAAGCAGTGGAGCAAATTTTTAATCATGTTTGGGGTATTATTAAGAGTCCAATTTTTAAAGAAAAATGGTGGGATGGTTATTTTCAAATCGGTTACAGTTTGGAATTGGTTTCTGTTGAAGGTTATATCCAATATATTATTAGATCGGCAGATAAAAATCGTAATATTGTGGAAGCGGCTGTTTATGCCCAATATCCGACAGCCCAGATTACTGAAATTGAAGATTATACTAAAGATTTCATGCCGGATAATTTCAAGGAAAAAGGTTATGATCTTTGGGGTGCGCAATTGCAAGAATTAAGAGAGGATGTTTATCCAATTAGAACTTATCCTTTATTTGAACATCCGGTTGCTAAAACCATTGTTGATCCCATGGCTGCGCTTTTAGAAATTTTTAGCCGTTTGGGTCCAGGAGAACAGTCCTGGCTGCAAATTGCGATTAGGCCGGTTCATGATGATACTTGGCAAAAAAATTCAGCGGCCGCGGTAAAAAAAATTTTAGGGACGCCAACAGAAGCAAAAAAAGCAAGCATGATTGATCAAATGATAGATCTGCCAGGCCAGGCAATTACTAATTTAGCTGACAATTTTTTAATATCAGCCAAAACAGAAAAAAAAGAACAGAAATTAGAAGTGCCTTCAAAAATGCTTTATCTTTCGCCAGGGGAAAGGCAAGCGGTTGAAGCTATAGAAACTAAAGCCACTAAAACTGGTTTTCAGACTAAAATTCGCTATATCTACATTGCTAAAAAAGAAAATATGAATAAAGCCACTGGTATTTCAGGTTTTTTTGGCGCTTATAAACAGTTTGGCTGGCTAAATGGTTTTAAACCCCACAATCAAGCCAGTACTATTGCAAATTATTGGTTTAAAGGCAGAAGACTTTTGAAAAAACAAAAAAGAATTTTAAAACAATATAAATCCAGAAGTTTGTGGTCTGGTGTTAATGCAGAAAGAGGTCGCTTTGTTTTAAACATTGAAGAATTAGCTTCGCTTTATCATTTTCCATATAAAGGCGTGGGGCCGGCTGCTGTTAAAACAGTTGGCGCCAAGCGCGCTGAAGCGCCTTATATTTTGCCAGTGGAAACATTTGCTGACAAAGAAAAAGAAGAAGCGCGGGTTAGTAAACATAATGCTAATATGTTGAAAGCAAACTCTGAAACAAATCATTTTGATGTGGAAATACCACCGGATAATTTGCCAGTGTAATTTTTTATGATTCACTCCAACGAAGAAATCACATATTTTGCCAAGACCAATTTCCGTAATCAGGATAAGAAATTTGGCATTAAGCTTGATGACCGCCGGCGCCATATGTATGTCTTGGGAAAAACCGGTGTGGGCAAAACCACTCTTTTGAAAAATATGATCATTCAGGATATTGAGAATGGTCATGGTTTGGCGTATCTTGATCCGCATGGCGATGATGTGCAGGAAGTTTTAGAATGCATTCCAACGAATCGCATCAATGACGTTGTTTATTTTAACCCGGCTGATATGGAACATCCGATTGCTTTTAACATTTTAGAAAATGTTGATCCTGCTTACAGCCATCTCGTGGCTGATGGTTTAATGGGAGTATTTACTAAAATTTGGGCCAATATGTGGTCAGCCAGAATGGAGCACATTTTAAGGAATTGCATTTTAGCTTTGATTGAAGTGCCGGGCAATACGCTTTTGGGCATTATGCGTCTTTTAGTTGACAAAGAGTTTAGAAGAAAAATTGTTGATAAAGTGGCGAATCCCGTGGTTAAATCATTCTGGGTTGATGAATATGCCAACTGGAACGATCGTTTTCGCGTGGAAGCCATTCAGCCAATTCAAAATAAGGTGGGTCAGTTTTTATCATCCACCATTATCAGAAACATTGTGGGCCAGCCCAAATCAACGATTGACATTAGAAAATTTATGGATGAGAGCAAGATTTTACTGCTTAATCTTTCCAAAGGCAAGATTGGTGAAGATAATTCCAATTTACTCGGCGCCATGATGGTGACCAAATTACAACTGGCCGCCATGAGCCGGGTTAATATTCCTGAAAGCGAACGCGATGATTTTTTTCTGTATGTTGATGAAATGCAGAATTTTGTCACTGAATCTTTTGCTGATATTTTATCTGAAGCCAGGAAATATCATCTTTGTCTGATTTTATCGCACCAATACATCGCGCAATTATCAACCAAAGAAAGCACCAAAGTCAGAGACGCAATTTTTGGCAATGTGGGTACGATTATATTTTTTCGCGTGGGTGCGGCTGACGCCTATTTTTTGCTCAAAGAAGTTGAGCCATATTTAACTGAGGAGGATTTGGTTAGCATCAGCAACCGGGAAATTTATTTAAAACTTATGATTGACGGCGTGAATTCTCGGCCTTTTTCCGCCACCACCTTGCCGCCTTTATCAACTGACCGGAAAAATTTAAAAAATATGGAAAAAGTGATTAAAGTTTCCCGCGAAAGGTATGCTAATCCAAAAGCCGAGGTGGAAGAAAAAATTATTCGCTGGCTGAATCTGGAAGAGACATTTCAATTGAATGCGAAAGAAGAGCGGCTGGTTGGCGATGAAGTGATTTTTAAAGCCGGAGCAACCACGGAAAAAATTTATAAAAAACCTTTAACTGATAAACCTGCGGCTGGTAAATCTGAATTTAATAATTCAAAAGATAACCGGCCGCTGAATAAAAAATCTGCGTCTGTTCCAGCTATGGATGACGCCATGAGATTAGAAGCTGTTTGCGATAATTGCGGGGCTAAAACATATTTGTCATTTATTCCTAAACCATATCTGAACGTTTTTTGCAAGGATTGTTTAAAAAAATTTAAAAATAATGAAATTGATGTTTCTAAATTGACTTTTCATAATAAGCATCTGGCAGAAGAAAAAAATACTTTTTCGCAAACAAATCTCCGTCCGTCAGAGGTTTCTTTAAATGACTTAAATAAAATCGCGCCAGTGGAGAAAAAAATAATGCCAAAAGATGTGAGGCCGGGGCAGAGAATAAAATTATGAAAATCCTTGCCATTGATTACGGTTCAAAAAATATCGGTTTGGCTTTGTCTGATGATGAACAGAAAATTGCTTTTGCGTATAAGACATTAAATGTAGGGGCGTATTGCAATACGCCCCTACCAAATAATACACGCATACAAAAAATAATCTCTGACATTAAAAACATTTGCGAAATTGAAAAAGTGAAAAAAATAATTATTGGCCTGCCTTTATGGCTCACGGGTGATGAAAGCGCGACCACGAAGCGTGTTATTGAATTCGCGCGTGAATTAGAAAAGGGGACTGGGTTGCCAATGGAAACAGTTGATGAAAGATTATCAACGGTAGAGGCCAATAAATTGTTCACTTTAGGCAAAAAAAAAGCGGACAACATTGACGAATTGTCAGCGCAGATTTTGTTGGCTGGGTGGTTGGAGAAAATGGAGAATTATGTCAAGTGAAAAACCTTTAATTTACATTTTTTCCTTTCTTTTCCCTCTAACCTTAGCGCTTTTTTTAACGCCGGTTATAAAAAAAATAGCGGAAAAATTTAATGTTTTAGATCAGCCAGTGAGGGAGAGAAAAATTCATCAAAAACCCACACCGCTTTTGGGCGGCGTGGCAATTTTTTTGTCTTTTTTAATTACGCTTATAATTTCCTGGATTTTTGGCTGGCTTGATGATGGCATAATACAAGTCTCGCAAATCTGGGCCATAATTTTGGGTGGTTTGATTTTAATGATTGGCGGAATTTTGGATGATAAATATAATTTAAAACCTTGGCAATCTTTTTTATTTCCTGTTTTAGCCGTTGTGGCAGCAGTGGGTTTGGGCATTGTTGTAAAATATGTCACTAATCCGTTTGTGGCTGGCACTGGCCCTTATGACCGCGCGCTTTTTTATTTTAACTGGGTTGACGGCCAGATAATTTCTTTTGGCGCGTTTTTTTCTTTTTTATGGCTTCTTGGCATGATTTACACCACAAAATTTTTAGACGGCTTGGACGGTTTGGTTTCTGGCATTGGCACTCTTGGCGCTTTAATTTTATTTATCGTGTCATTATTTTGGGATGTGCCAATGAGTGCTACTTCGGTTTTGTGTTTGATTTTAGCTGGCGCTCTCTTAGGATTTTTAAAATATAATTTTTATCCGGCTAAAATTTTTTTAGGCGAGGCCGGCTCCACATTTATTGGATTTATGTTGGGCGTTCTTGCCATAATTTCCGGCGCCAAAATCGCGACCGCGCTTTTGATTATGGGCATCCCTGTTTTAGATGTTATCTGGGTGATTATCAGGCGCCTGATTTCTCACAAGCATTTTTACGCTGGCGATCGCAAACATTTTCATTTTCGGCTACTGGACGCTGGCTTATCCCATAAACAAGCCGTGTTATTTTTATACGCATTGACTTTGATTTTTGGTAGTTCTTCATTGTTTCTACAAAGTCAGGACAAGGTGGTGGCTATTGGCGTTTTGGTTCTGGTTATGGTTGTCTTAGCGGTTTGGGTTACTGGGAAATATAGAAAGAATTCCCAAATTTGACACTTTCTCACATTTAACCTATAATAAACTCATTATAATTATTAATTTTTTTCGCGTAGAATTCCGCGCCTGCCTGCCGGCGAGGCAGGTAGAATTCCGCGTAAATCCGCGTTTATGAAATTAGCAGTGATTAAAACCGGCGGCAAGCAATACATAGTGCGCGAAGGCGCTGTTTTAAAAGTAGAAAAACTTTTGGGCGAGAATGGAAATAAAATAAAATTTAGTGATGTTTTAATGGTCGCTGATGATAAAACATTGGCAGTTGAACTGGGCAATCCTTTTCTTAAAGATTCGGTTGTGGAAGCTGAAATTTTAGCGCAAGGCAGGACAAAAAAAATCCGCGTTCTGCATTATAAGCCAAAAACAAGAGAACGCAAAGTTTATGGCCATCGCCAGCCGTTTACGCAAGTTAAAATAGAAAAAATAACTTAACTAAATATGAAATTTAATTACGAAAATTTAGATGATCAAATCGGAGAAATAAAAATTGGTAGCATAATTCAAATGAGAAATGATAGAAAAAAAAGAGGGGAAGTAATATCCAAAAACGGCAATGATATAATTGTGAAAGATTGTTATGGACAAAATTATCAATGTAAATTAGAAGAAATTGAATTATCAGAACAGCCAATTTTCAAGATTGGAGATTTGGTAAAAGACATAAGAAGTAACGCGAGCGGTAAAATAACAGCCATTAGCCCGGACAGAAAAGAAGTGACCATGTTGGACAATGGGTTTGAAAGGATAGTTCCTATTTGGAAATTGGTGCTGGTTTCTGATATTTTATTTGATAGTTTGGCTGATCAAGGTGCAGAATTAGCAGAAGATGCAAAAAGAGATTTTCGTGGGATAAAAGCGGATGTTAAGAGAAAAAAAGAAAAAGCCGCGGCGTAAGATTTAATAATAAGAAAAAATAAAAATCCCAGAAGAAATTTTCTGAGATTTTATTTATGATTAAAATTAAACCTGTGTTCTGCCTTTCATGGCGTTTGCCAAAGTCACCTCGTCCGCATATTCAAGATCACTGCCTTGAGGTAATCCTCTGGCTAATTTGGTAATTTTAATATTATATCTTTTTAATAATTTTGTCAAGTAAAGCACAGTTGTTTCGCCTTCAATAGTCGGGTTAAGCGCCAAGATAATTTCTTTAATTCGATTGTTGTTAATTCTTTCAAGCAATTCTTTAATGCGCAGATTTTCCGGATTTATGCCTTCGGTTGGGCTAAGATAGCCATTTAAAACATGATAGACGCCGTTAAATTCCCGTGATTTTTCCAAAGATTGAATATCAGACAATTCTGCCACCACGCAAATTGCTAAATGGTCGCGTCTTGAATCATTGCATATTGAACACAAATTTTGTTCAGTCAGAGAGCCGCATAAAGCGCAATTTTTAACATTGTCTTTAATGCGCAATAAATTTTCCGCAAAGCTGGCAAGAAAATTTTTATCCTGTTTTAATAAATAAAAAACTAACCGCTCGCTTGTTTTTTGGCCAAGGCCTGGCAGAGAAGAAAAGTGATTGATTAAATTGCGGATTGAGATTGGTAAAGACATAAAAATCACAATGGTTGGTGGGACAAAATTATGAGGATTCTGATGGCATTTGTCCCTCTATTTTTTTCTCTAAATTTTTAAAACTTGCTTTAGTTTCATCAAAGAATAATTCCATTACGCCGGTGGGCCCGTTTCTGTGTTTGGCAATATAGATATCGGCGATATGCGGTCTCACTGTATCTCTTTTATACATTTCTTCGCGGTAAATAAAGAGGACCACATCAGCGTCTTGTTCAATAGAACCGGACTCTCTTAAATCAGCTAATTTGGGAATAGCTGTGGGCCTGTTTTCCACTTGGCGTGATAATTGTGAAATAGCTAAAAGAGGAATATCTAATTCTCTAGCCACTGCTTTGAGGCCGCGGGAAATTTCAGACACTACCTGCACCCTGTTATCAGAATAACTGGCGCTGGCGCTATCCATCAACTGCAGATAATCCAAAACAATAAAACCAATGCCATGTTCTGCCTGCAGACGCCTGGCTTTAGTTCTGATTTCCATCACATTGGCAGTTGGAGAATCATCAATAAAAATTTTTGCTTCAGCTAATTTGCCCATGGCGTGTCCGATTTTGGAAAAATCAGATTCGCCGCTAAAATCTTCCCGGTCAGATAATTTACCAGTGCGCATTTTCCACATATCAACATCAGCTTCGGCGCAAAGCATCCGGTCAACTAATTCTTCTTTGGACATTTCCAAAGAAAATATGCCCACAGGAATTTTTTGCTCCACCGCGATTTTTCTCGCCATATCCAAAGCCAGGGAAGTTTTGCCCATTGACGGTCTGGCAGCGAGAATCAATAAGTTGGATTTTTGCAAGCCAGCCAATTTTTGGTCCAGTTCATAAAAACCAGTGGGCAAGCCGCGGAGTTTGCCGGCGTCGCGGTGCAGTTCATCAATTCTGTCAAAAGCTTCGCTTAATAAGTCCTTGATTGAGCTGAATTGATTTTTTAAAAATTGTTGGGAAACATTATAAAGTTTGCTTTCGGCCGTATCCAAAACTTTTTGAATTTCTTCGCCTTCATTATAACCCAATTGCACGATTTCCGTGGCTGCTCTGATTAAGCGATTAAGAGTTGATTTTTTTTGAATTATTTTGGCGTAATAAACAATGTGCGAAGCAGTTGGCACGCTGTTGGCTAAGGTGGTTAAATAAGTCCGGCCGCCTATTTTTTCCAACTGCCCTGTTTCTTCCAAGCGCGAAGCCAGACTTAAAATATCAATTGGTTCGCGATTATTATAAAGTTCAAGCATGGCTTCATAAATTTTGGCATGCGCGTTTTTATAAAAATCTTCAGGTATTAGAAAATCAGCTATTTTGATAATCGCGTCTTTGTCAATCATTAAAGAGCCGAGCACTGATTGTTCGGCTTCTATGTTTTGCGGCGGCAAGCGGTCAATGTTTGGATTAGGCATGACTTTACTTTATCAAATCATTATATTTAATCAAGCCGTTTTTTGTGCACATTTTATGCACTCTTGTTGCCCGTAATTAAGCAATGGTTTATAATTAAGCTATATGGAATTTTGGCGTAAAAATCGATTATTTTTAATTTTGGCTTTGATTGGCGTGGCCATGTTTTTTGTTTATTCTTATCTTCCTTTGTCACAAATAAATTGGCAAAAAGAAAATAATGTTAATCTGTCTTTAAGATTTAACACGCCTGATGAAGTGCTTAACTATTATTTTAGCAATCAGTATGCGAGAAGTGGCGAGCTTTTTTATTTTGAACCATGGGACAAGATTATGAACCAGGTAGTTTTTCCCCGCTGGGCATTAGTCATAGAAAATAAAATCACGCCTGGCAATTTCCTCGGTTTGGATTTGATTTACGGCGCGATTGGAAAAGCGGTTAATTTAATATCCAACCTGAAGGTCGGAGTTACAGAACGCACATTGGCAGAAATAATAATTCCTTTTTTGACCCCGTTTTTCGCTGTTATCTGCGCGCTGTTTTTTTATTTATTGATTAAAATATTTTTTGATAAAAAAGTTGCTTTTGTTTCCGCTTTGCTGATGCTGATTTTTCCAGGTTTTTGGTATTATTCCAGCCGCACCATGTTTAATAATGTTTTATTCTTATCTTTGTTGATAGCTGGATTATATTTTTTGATAAATTTTTTTCACACAAATTTACACAAATATGAACACAAAAAAACACAAATTCGTAATTTTATTTTGTCCGCTTTGGCTGGTTTATTTTTTGGCTTAGCTTTGATTACGCGTACTTCCGAAATAATTTGGGTTGCCCTGATAGTTTTAGTTATTTTATTTTTTTACAGAAAAAATCTAAAAAATTTATGGCCATATTTTTTAATCAGCGCTGTTATTTTTTGCGCCTGTTTTGTGCCAGTTCTTTATCATAACAAAATATTGTATAATAATTATTTTTCCACTGGCTATCCATTAACAACCGTGAGTTCTAATTTGGAAACTGGCCAGGTTAATAAAATTGGTATTTGGCAAGCCGTGTTTCTGCCTTTTGGCTTTCACCTAAAAAATATTATTTTAGTTGTTTATAATTATATTTTTAAATTATTTTGGCCTTGGGCTGTTTTGGTTTTAGTTGGTTTATTTGTGTTTATAAAAAATAAAAAAACCAACGAACAGAAGTTATTTTTTTCCTTGTCGCTTGTCACTTATTACTTATTGCTTTATTACGGTTCTTGGGTTTTTCATGATTCTCCGATTCAAAATTTAATTTCCATTGGTTCGTCTTATGTCCGCTATTTTTTACCAATTTATATTTTTAGTCTGCCGTTTATTGCTTTGCTATTAGTAAAAATCTGGCAAAGTCAAAGAATAAAATTGTTGTTTAAATTTTTTTTATTTATTATTTTTTTCCATTATACATTATACCTTATACATAATACAATTTTCTCTGGTCCGGAATCTTTGCCAGCTATTAAAAATAATTTGATAAAATACAATATTCAAGCCCGGAGTATTTTAGAAATTGTTGATAAAGATGATATAATATTATTGGATATGAGCGCAGATAAGATTGTTTTCCCGGAATTAAAACATATTATCGTGCCGCAAAATAATGTGGAATATCCAGAAATCAGAAAAGCTTTTAGTTTTTTGCCTAAACAGAATTTTTATTATTTTCATAATAACGCCAGCATTAGCGCGGACTGGCTGAATAAAAATAAATTTAATTTTGAAAATTTAGAAATTTATGCCGGACAGAATATGGAAGGCGGGGGAGTGGTGTATAAAATAAAACTTGAAGATTAAAACCGCGTTATAATTTATGCATATTGTGTTAAATTATCCTCGCGGATATTGGCAAATTTTCTTCCATAAAACTCCTCGCCCCGATTTCGCTTTGCTCATCGGGGCTCGTCAGACATGTTATGGTGCGAAAATTTGCCAATATCCGCTTCGTTAAACCCAAATTTTAATTACCATCATACATAATTCATAATACTTAATACAAATTTTATGTGCATTTTCTGCCAAATCATTGCTAATGAAATTCCAGCGGAAAAAATTTATGAGGATGAAAATATCCTGGCTTTTTTAGATATTCATCCTAATAATTTTGGCCATACCCTGGTTTTGCCAAAAAAACATTGTGAAAATCTGTTTGATGCTGATGAAAAAACTTTAGAAAATTTGATTACAATAGTAAAAAAAATCAGCCTGGCAGTAAAAAGCGCTGTTGAGGCCGATGGTATAAATATTGGCATCAATAATGGAGAGGCTGCCGGTCAAATAATGCCGCATTTGCACATTCATGTGATTCCGCGTTTTTCTAATGACGGGCTTGTCCATTGGCCAAGTAAAGAATATGGAGCTGGGGAAATGGAAAAGATAGGAGAAAAGATAAGAGAAGTAATAAAAAGTAGTTAAAAAAATTTGTATCATTTCCATTTCAAGGTTTGAATACTCTATTTGTCCCCTCCTTTTTCCGCCTCTGGCGGGATCCGTCCTTTGGCGGACAAGGCAGGGCAAGAGAGTGGCTGTATAATTCTGTCCCCTCCTTTTCAAGGAGGGGCGATAGAGGCGAAGCCTCATCGGGGAGGTTAATAAATAAAAAAGTCAATATTAAAATGGAAAAAATCTTTAATAGAAAAGAAAATAAGTTTTTAAGAAAAAAACTAAGACAAGAAATGCCCAAAGGTGAAATATTATTATGGCAAAGATTAAATAATAAAAAAATGGGGTATAAATTTAGACGCCAGTATAGTATTGGCTCATATGTGGTAGATTTCTATTGCCCTCAATTTAAATTGGTTATTGAAA
>PFBP01000040.1:0-13868 GCA_002778535.1 Candidatus Kuenenbacteria bacterium CG10_big_fil_rev_8_21_14_0_10_36_11 | reverse complement strand
ACAAAAATATTTAGAATCCTTAGGATTAATAATTAAAAGATATGATAATCAATTAATCCTTAAGAATCTAAATGAAGTTTTAATAGATCTTAATAGTTTTTATCAGGGCTTGGAAAAAAAGAATTAACTCCTCATTATACTATAACCACCCCGTCCTCCGACATTCGTCGGAGTCCACCCCTCCTTGAAAAGGAGGGGACAAAAACGAAACTCAGTTTGAAAAGGAGGGGATAGAAAAATGTCATTAATTTATTTCTTAATAATAAAATATTTCTAAAACGAAAAAATCCCCACATAGACGGCGTTGTCTAAGGGGGAGTAGTATTTTGGTTTAGTGCTTTATTTTACCAAAATACCTTTGTCTGCAAAATATGACTTTGCTTCTTTACAGCAGTCAAATTTTGCTTTCAGCTCCAATGTAGTAGCTGAGATCGTCCATCTTTTTTCTGTTAGAGGACCGGACAGACTTTTTATGCAGTATCCCAGTTCGTCGTGTATAAACACGACAGCAAGATACTCAATTTTATTAGTTGGGTCATAACACAATAAGGGTTGACCGACCCAAGCCGCGAAAAAAATAAGATTAAAATCGTAATCTGACAAGTCCACCAGCGGACGATAATATTCATTATTTTTTCGCATTGTTTTTCTTACCGATTCTATTGTGGTCATGACGACCTCCTTTATTAAATGAAAATTTTTTTTGTTATGTAATATATTATATCACACTTTTAAAATATTGTCAAGCGTAAAATTGTGGATAACTTTATATTTTGGCTAATGTTAGCTATTTAAAACCATAATTCATTATTCATAATTTCCGTCAGAGGCGGATCCGCCTCTGACGGAAATCTTCACTGTATTTCTGCCACATTCAAGCCGTTTTCAGCGCTAAAATAAACTTTATTGCCTTTGAGGTCGCTAAATATTTTTTCAATGCCTGCTTGTTGGATTAGCACATTCATATTTTTTTCCTGCAGAGTCGTCTCAATAATTTTTAAGCCGTCTGGTGTAGCAAAATAAATATGAGTCGGCAGCATATACCAGGCCGCGTCTTTAATTTCACTGCTTAGGCGCAAAATAAAATTTTCTTCATTTTTTTTAAAATCATAAAGAGCGATTTCAAATTTATTACCGAGCATCATCTGCTCGCTTAAGGCGAACCATTTGACATATTCTGTTTCTGAAAAGACCTTCATTTTTTCAAGACCGGCTAAATCAAGCCAATAAAAAATTTTATTCTGCTTATCCAAAATCGCCAAATAATTTTCCGGCGACTGTTCAAAAATATAACTTTCTAACAGCGGCAGAAGATTTAAAATTTCCGCTGTCTGCAATTGGTTGAAATTAGTTTTTTTAAGAGCCACTTGATTTTTAACTTTAGCAAGATAATAGATATTGTTATTAATAATTTGCCAGTCAATAACTGGTTCTGTGATTAAAGACAAGATATTAAACGAAACCAAATCTATTTTTTTTAAACCAGCAGCGCTTGAAAAATATAAATTTTCATCCCGGTCAAAACTTGTCCATTTCAAGCGGACAATTTGTTTCTGAATGATTTTATTCAGATCATATAGTTTTTTGTTTTTCAGATCAATCACTAAATTTTGTTTATCATCGCTGACCAAAATAAAACTTTGGCGCGGAGAAATTTTTAGAATAGTCGGTTTAAAATTAAGTTCGGCTAATGGATCTATGGCATCGGTTTCTAAATTTAATAAAGCCACTTTATTGATTTTATTATCCTCATAAACAAGCGCCACCGATTCTTTGTTTGCCTGGCTTAAGGCCATAATTTTAAAAGGCAAAAGGTTGGTTAAAATCGGCTTTTGCTTAAATAATCTGATATACTGGGCAAAAGTTGTTTCACTTGTCCTAACAGCCAGATTTTTTTTCCAAGGTTGATAACCTTCTTTTTGGAGCATAACTTCGTATTGCCCTGGCAAAAGATTTTTAAGCATGGCTTCGGTTTTATCTTTTTGCAATTTTCCGTTTAAATAAATTTCTGCTTTGGTTGGTTTTGATTCTAAAAATAAAACACCTGTTTTTTCCAAGCGGCGTTTGCTAAAATTATAATGATAGCCCTCTGCCCAAAGCACAACGATTGGCGCGCTAATGAAGAATATCAAAAAAAATAAACAATATAACAGACGGCGGCGAAGTAAAGGCATAGAATTTTGACTTTTTTTGTTTAATTGTTTAAGATAAACACATAGTTACTTTACCAAAAAACGCTTTAAAAATCAAGGAGGTCATATGAAATTTTGGTTGATAATGGTGGTAATTGTGGTAGCACTGGGAATAGGTGGTTTTTATTTGAAGGAAACTGTTGAAAAAAGAGATGCCAAACCTACCAAAACGGTAGTAAGGCAAACAGAATCTAAAACCGATTCTGCAGATTTGGCAAAACCACCACAATGACATTTCACCCCCTGGATTGATTTTCAGGGGATTTGTTTTTTAAAAAAAATATGCTATTATATTTATAGTGCAAAATCTAGTAGAAGTTCGTTTAAAAATTTCTGGATCCCGAATCAAGTTCGGGATGACAAAAAGAAAGTTAAATATGTTAGAAAACCAGTTAAAACAATCAATTTTTAAAAGATCGCTGCCAGTTTATCTGGCCGTGGTTTTAGTAATTATCGCATTTACTGCCGGGCTTTTGCTAAATAACAAAAACGAGATTGCCACTGGACAGAATGAACCTGTGAAATTTGGCCAGATCACAGGCGATAAAATAACAGTGCCGGAATATCTAAAAAAAGATGTGAATTTTAGTTTATTTTGGGATGTCTGGCAAATAGTTCAGGATAATTATATTGACAGGCCGGTTGGCGAAAGCAAACTGCTTTATGGCGCCATGGCTGGCATTGTTAATGTTTTAGATGATCCTTATTCTATTTTTTTAGAGCCACAGGAATCAAAAAAATTTAGTGATGACCTTAAAGGCAAGTTTGACGGCATTGGCGCGGAAATTGGTTTGCGCGATCAGCTTATTACCATAGTGGCGCCTTTGCCAGAGTCGCCCGCGTTTAAAGCCGGATTGAAAGCGGGTGATAAAGTAATTGAAATTGACAGTGTGTCAACTGAAAACATGAATTTAGATGAAGCAGTCAGTAGAATCCGGGGCAAAAAAGGCACGACTGTTAAATTAAAAATTTTTCGGCCAAGCGATAATAAATATAAAGAGATTAGTATTGTGAGAGATGTGATAAAAATAGTCAGTGTCAATTGGGAAATGAAAGATAATAATATCGCTTATTTAAGGATTACTAATTTTAACGAAGACACAGACCAGAGATTCAAATCCGTGGTTAAAGAAATTCTGTTAAAAAATCCTAAGGGCTTGATTTTGGACTTGCGCAATAATCCGGGCGGTTATCTTGACCGGGCTGTGGAAATAGCTTCGTATTGGCTGGAACCGGGACAGGTGGTAGTGCAGGAAGAATTTACAGGCGGAGAGAAAAAACCGTATTTGGCTAATGGCCAGGCCCAGTTTAAAAATTTAAAAACTTTAATTTTGGTTAATGGCGGCTCTGCATCAGCTTCAGAAATTGTGGCTGGCGCTTTGCAGGATTTTGGCTTGGCGCAATTAGTTGGCGAGAAAACTTTTGGTAAAGGTTCGGTCCAGTCATTGGAAGAATTACAAGATGGTTCATCTGTTAAAATAACCGTGGCCAGATGGCTGACGCCAAAAAACAGGCAGATCAATGTTATTGGCATTGAACCTGATATTAAAATTGAATTAACCGAAGAAGATTTTAATCAGGGCAAAGATCCGCAGTTGGAAAAGGTAATAGAAATGATGATAAAGTAGACGATTGTTATTCTTAATTTATTCTTGTCATTCCCGCCTCCGATCAAAGTCGAGGGCAGGCTCCAGCGGGAATCCCAGAAGTTAGCAGGAGATCCACGAGATCCCCGCTCAATTTGCCACTGGCAAACTTGAACTTGCGGGGATGACAGAAGAGAAATGAGTTATTTTATGAAAATAATTCTTCTAAAAGACATTATTAATTTAGGCAAAAAAGGCGAGCTAAAAAATGTTTCAGACGGTTATGCTCTTAATTTTTTAATTCCGCAAAAATTAGCCCTTGTCGCCAGTTCAAAAAAAATTAATGAACTGGCTGTTATGACACAAAAAGATCAGGAGCGTCAGGTTAAGGCCAAAGATGAGAAAAATAAAATAGCTTTGCTTCTGAATAATAAAAAAATACATCTTGATAAAAAAGCTAATGAAAAAGGATATCTTTTTGCCGCTATTTCTTTGGATGAAATTATAGCTGGCATAAAAAATGAATTAGGTTTGGAGTTGGTTAAATCAGAATTAAAATTTGAAAACCGCATTAAAGAGGTTGGCGAGCATTTGATTGGCCTTAATTACGCTGGCCAAAAAATTTCTTTAACAATTATTGTCCGAGCAAAAAAATAATTCTTTAAAATAAAAAATCAGTCTTACAATTTTATAGGACTGATTTTTTATCCGATCTATCTTTTATTGCGGTTTTTTAGTTTCTTTATTTTCTTTTTCATTTGCTTATCATAAGCTCGTTTAGCTGAATTGGGCATAGTATATTTTTTCTGTCATCCTCGCGCAGGCGGGGATCCAGAAAATTTAAATCATTGAAACAAATTTTGTTAATTTTAAACTCCCGTTATATTTTATTTTTTTCCGATTATAAAAATGCACCTTGCCTGCCGTAGTTGCGAACAAAGTATCATCCTTGCCTTTCATGACATTTTCGCCAGGATGAATCCGCGTGCCTCTTTGGCGCACAATAATAGCGCCAGCTTTTGCTAATTGGCCTTCTGATAATTTAGTGCCTAATCTTTTTGAGATTGAATCGCGGCCCAGTCTTGTTGAGCCAGCTGCTTTACGATGTGCCATATAATACTAATAATTATTAAGTAATATAATAATAACAAACCATTTTTCACCCGTCAAGTTGCGGGAAAGATGGAAAAGGGGTATAATAAAAAAGCAAAGTTTAAAATTTTTATATTTATCTTTAAATGATCACCGTCATTGTCATTCCCGCGAAAGCGGGAATCTCATAGAACAACGGGATCCTCACTTTCGTGAGGATGACAAATGCAAAAGTTTTGATTTTTTAAATCATATTTTATGTATTCCCCCATAGTTTTAGAACATTTTAAGAACCCCCATAATCAGGGAAACATGCCTGACGCTGACGCAGTGGGCCAGGTTGGCAATCCTGTGTGCGGTGATATAATGAAGTTGTATTTGAAGTTTCGCGCTGAAGACAAAGATAAGCCAGTTGCGGAAAAAGTCATTGAAGATATTAAATTTGAAACACTTGGCTGCGGCGCGGCTATTGCCTCCACTTCAATTATGACTGATTTGGCCAAAGGCAAAACCGTGGCCGAGGCTTTAAAAATTACCCGCCAAGAAATTGCTGATGCTTTGGGTGGATTGCCGGCGCCAAAAATACACTGTTCAATTTTAGCCACCGAGGCTTTAGAAAAGGCGATAGAGGAATATAAAAAAATAATCAGTAATTTGTAATTTTTGAAATCAAAAATAAAATTAATTTAAAAAATTTTATGAAAAATCCAATCATTCGCACAATTTATTTATACTTATTCGCGTTAGTTGGTTTGGGCATGCTTGTTGTTGGCATGTCCATGATTATCAATCTGGGCTTAAAGGCCTGGATTTTTACCAAAGCAGACAGAACGGATAATTATATGTCAGCGCCATCGCCATTGTATCTGGTTAAAGAAACCGGCAGTGTTAAAGATTTGCAATTATGCGCTGATAAATGTTCATTGACCGCAGAACAAAAAGAGCAGATCAATAATTGGCTGGCTGATTATGAGGCTTGGAAAAAATTTGAAAAGAACCGTGATCCAAATCTTTATATTGTGCAAAGTCGTCAAAGACAGGCGGCCACGGCCATTTCTTTGATTTTGGTGGGCCTGCCTTTATGGTTATTTCACTGGGGAGTTATTAAAAGGGATAATAAGGAAAAAGAAGTATAATTAATTTAATAATATGCCTGAACAAAATATTATTGATAAAATTAAAAATGAATTAAGTTTAATCCGCCCGCATTTGCAAATGGATGGTGGCGATGTTGAGTTTATTGATTTTGATCCTGCCACTGGCATTTTAAAATTGCATCTGCAAGGCGCTTGTCAAGGCTGCCCCATGAGCCAAATAACTTTGCAAGACGGCATTGGCCGGGCAATTAAAGAAAAGGTGGGTGAGGTAAAAGAGGTGATGACAATATAGAAAATTAAAAATTGAATAATGAATAATGAATAAAGGGAATTAAAAACCATAATTCATAATTCTTTATTCTTGATTCAATTTTATGAAAATATATTTTGACCATTCTGCAACTACGCCAGTTGATAAAAGAGTTCTGGAAGTAATGTTGCCATATTTTAGTGAAAAATTTGGCAATCCTTCTTCCGTACATTCTTTTGGCCAGGAAGCCATGAAAGCGGTTGATGAAGCAAGGCAAAAAGCAGCTGATTTTTTAGGTTGCGCGCCGGAAGAAATAATTTTTACCTCTGGCGCGACTGAGGCGGATAATCTTGCGATTTTGGGAACTGTAAATTTTGTAACTCCGAGCTTTAGCTCGGATAAATCCGGCTTAAAGGCCGGAGATACAGCGGCTGTCACCAATCCGCATATTATCACCACAGCTTTTGAACACCCGGCTGTTTTGGAAACATGCAAACATTTGGAAAAAAAAGGCGTGGAAGTAAGCTATGTTAAACCCAATACGGATGGAATTATTAGCGTGGCAGATATTGAAAAAGAAATTAGAGATAATACAATTTTAGTTTCTGTGATGTATGTGAATAATGAAATTGGAACAATTCAGCCGATACGGGAGATTGGAGAATTGGTGAAAAAAATAAATACAGAGCGTATGACACGGGAGCCCTCCTCCCCTGACATTCGTCAGGGTCGTCGGGATGACATTCTCATTGGTTTTCATACTGACGCAGTGCAAGCCACGCTTTATGAAAATATGAATGTTAGCGAATTGGGCGTGGATTTAATGTCAATCTCAGGCCATAAAATTTATGGGCCCAAAGGCATTGGTATTTTATATGTGAAAAAAGGCACTAAGCTAAAAAATATCCAGCATGGCGGACATCATGAATTTGGATTGCGCCCTGGTACTTTGAATACGCCGTTAATTGTTGGAATAGGACAGGCGTTAGAATTAATCAAAAATAGAGACAATGAAAAAATAAAAAATTTGCGTGATTATTTGTGGACTGAATTACAAAAAAATATTTCTGATCTTAAATTAAACGGCAATTGGGAAAAAAGTGTGCCTGGCAATTTAAATGTGAGCGTTTCTGGAGTAGAGGGCGAAGCCATGCTTTTGGGACTTGATTTAGAAGGCATCGCTGTTTCTACCGGCTCTGCCTGTTCGTCTGGCTCGCTTGAGCCATCACATGTTTTAATGGCTTTGGGCATGTCGCACGAACAAGCTCACGGCAGTTTAAGAGTTACTTTGGGTGAAGAAAATACCAAAGAAGAATGCGATCAACTTATAAAAATATTAAAGCCATTAGTAGAAAAATTTAGAAATATGGCGCCAAAGAATGTATAATGGGATATGTATAATGTATTATGGAAAATGTTAAAATTTTAAAATGATTTATGTTCACTTCTCTATTTTTTAAAGACAGAATTATTAAATGGAGTTTAATCTCAAGCATATTTTTAGACGCGCTGCTTTTGGTTTTGATTTATTTTCAAATTCCGATTAGAGTGGAGCCGATTGTTTTGCGTTATAATATTTATGTGGGCATTAGTTTGATTGGCCCCTGGTATCAGGCTTTTTATCTGCCGCTTATGGGTTTTGTTATTATTATTTTTAATTTTTTGTTAGCCAAGATGATGTTTTTAAAAGAAAAAACATTGGCTTATGTTTTAGCAGTTGTGGCAATTCTTTGTCAATTATCTCTCTTGGCCACTGGCGCTTTATTAGTTATTGTGAATGGTTAAAATTATTTTTTTTTATGAACCCTAATCCAGACAAAAATCTAACCATTAAAGTCAGGGACAAAATTTTTTTGCGCTATCCAATTAAAACACATCTTATTACTAAAAATGATTTATTGCCTGACATTATAAAAAAATATGTCCAGCCACACTTACAAAATAGCGATATGGTGGTAATGTCTGAAAGGATGGTGGCGATAACTCAAGGCAGGCTTATTCACGAAAGTGAAATTAAAGCAAGTTGGCTGGCTAAATTTTTAATTAAGTTTGTTAAAAAATGGCCTAATGATCCAGGATTCAGAAACGCGAAAAAAATGCAGGTGGTGATCAATATTGCCGGCACTGGGCGTGTAATTTTAGCCGCGCTTATAAGCGCTTTAACAAAACCTTTTGGCATCCGCGGTTTGTTTTATATTATTTGTGGTTATGGCGTTTCAGCAATTGACGGCTTTGCTCCAGGCACTATTCCGCCGTATGATGAGTACGCGGTTTTGGGCCCTGAAAATCCGAATTTAGTTTGTAATAATTTAGCCGCGGAATTTGAAAATGCTTTTGCCATAGTTGATGCCAATAATATTGATGTGGCCATTTTAGGCTCAAGTGATAATATAAAAATATTAAAGGAGGAATTACGGTTGGCGTTTATTGATAATCCAATCGGACAGGGATTAGAACAAACGCCGATTTGTATTGTCAGAGAGGAAAAATAAAAAGTTTATTTACACTGGATAACTAATAATCATAGGAGGAACTATGAAAGCTAACAAAGTTAAGGTACTTCAAATTTACGGGGAAGAAGAAATAAATTTTGAAGATTTGTTTGATTATTTGGAAGGCGCGTTTAAGGTAGATTATTTAAGCGAAAAATTTTGTTTTTTTAGATAAAATGACAACATAACTTTTCGGGGTGTGGCTCAGTTGGCTAGAGCGCGTCGTTCGGGACGACGAGGTCGCCCGTTCAAGTCGGGTCACCCCGATTTTAAAAATAAATTTGACAGAATAATTAAAATGATCTATACTATTATTCAATGGCGCGAAACTTTAAGAGTAAGTTTGTCTGCTTTTAAAGGCGTAAATATACGCGCAGAAAAGTTATAATTAATCATATCCCGATAAAATCGGGACAAAAAATTGTGGCTAATTGCACAACCTGTGGTGTTGAATTAACTGACGACAATAAATGCGTCTGTGGTTACTGTTCAGAACATTGTAAATGCGGTGAACCAGCTGACGAAGAAGTTTCAGCTGAGGAAACTGCGGAAACTCCAGTTGCTGGAGAAGAAATTGTCTAGGGTTAGAAACAAAACCCCTCCCCGATATCCATCGGGGCGGGGTTTTTTAATCTGCAAATTACCCCCTGCTAGTGCAAAATCATAGCAGGAAAACCTGTCTGACTTTGACTACTGCTACTCGATCTGGCTAGGAGGAAGCCTTCACTTTGGCAACTAGACAGAGGGAAATATAGAGATTAAATAATTATAAATAAAAAAACCTCCCTTGAATTGCTCCTGACTATTTTATTTGTCTATAAACATTATAGCAAATTTGTATTTTTTGTCAAGAGCAAGGAGGTTTAATGTTTTAGCAGAGCCGCGCGATCCGCAGCAGTAAATTCGCCGTCTTCATGCCAGTAAAATTTTTGTTGTTTTTTTGGTGGTTTTGCAGCAATTGGATCATCTTTCTCAATTTTGAAAAAAAGTTTTTTTACATCTTCCATTGAAAATAGGATGATTCCATTTTTACGGAATTCATCTTTCCTATGGAGAATGTTTCGCTGTGCTTCAGACAAAGAAGCAGCAATTGTTTCTGCAAATGGTTTTTCAAAACCAGTTACGCAGACTTCAAATTTGAATCGCATTTTATCACTCCTTTCTAATTTTTGCTCAATTTTGTTTTTCATTGTATTATTTATACTATAGTATTTTTTTTAAAATATGTCAAATCAAACAGTCAATAACAATTTTTTAGAAAATCCAGAATTAAGATATTGGATTGGTTTTTCCATGTTGCCAAAAATCGGGCCCATGAGAATGAAAAGAATCTGGCATTATTTTCAATCCATGCAATTGGCTTGGAGCGCGGAGATGATTGATTTAACGCAGGCCGGTTTGGAAGAGCAAATTGCTGAAGAAATAATTTTAAAACGCGGAGATATTGATTTAAATAATATTTTAGAAATAATGGCTCGTGAAAATATTAAAGCTGTGACTTTGGCTGATGATTTTTATCCAAAACTTTTGCAGGAAATTTACGCTCCGCCGCCGATTTTATTTTATCAAGGCGAATTTAATTCTGCCAAGGATGAATTTTCTTTAGCCATTGTGGGCACAAGAAAATTATCAAATTACGGCCGGCAGGTTACGCCGGAAATTACTAAAGCTTTGGCTGAGAGCGGTTTGGTTATAATTTCTGGTTTGGCCTTAGGCATTGATTCAATCGCGCATGAAACCGCGCTTGAATCAGGCGGCAGGACAATCGCTGTATTGGGTTCCGGGCTTGACCGCGAACATATTTATCCAGCTGCTAATTATAATTTATGCGCTAAAATTATCGCGTCTGGCGGCGCAATTATTTCTGAATATCCGCCTGGCACTGAATCGCTTCGCCAACATTTTCCCCAGCGCAACAGAATTATTTCTGGTTTATCACTTGGCACTTTGATCATTGAGGCGCCAGAAGAATCAGGCGCGCTTCTGACAGCCAGATTTGCTTTGGAACAAAACAGGGAAATATTTGCCATTCCAGGTTCAATTTATAGCCCCAATTCTTTAGGCCCGAATAATTTAATCCGCATGGGTGCGAAATTGGTTACGCGGGCAGAAGATATTTTAGAAGCTCTTGATTTGAATCTGGTTAAGGAATATGTGGAAACAAAAAAAATTATTCCTGATTCTCCTGAAGAAGCGAAAATTTTAGCGCATTTGTCGCACGAGCCAATCCATTTTAACGAATTAGTCAAACTGACAAAACTTGACACTTCAGTTTTAAATAGTACACTTACGCTTATGGAAATGAAGGGCCGGGTTAGAAACCTTGGTTCACTGATGTATGTGATAAAATAATTTTTTATTTATTTTTTTTATGTCAAAAAATCTCTTAATCGTTGAATCGCCCACCAAAGCCAAAACCATTGGCAAATTTTTAGGCGCTGGCTATAAAGTCGTGTCGTCTTTTGGCCATGTGCGCGATTTGCCAGAGCGCGTTATGGGCGTGGATATTGGCCATAATTTTGCACCAGAATATGTGGTGCCTATTAAAGCCAAATCAACAGTTGTGATGCTAAAAAAAGAAGCGGCCGGGGCTGCAAATATTTATTTCGCGACTGACGGCGATAGGGAAGGTGAGGCCATAGCTTGGCATCTGCAAGAAATCTTGGCTGACAAAAAAAAGCAACACATTTTTTTTCGCATTGTTTTTCATGAAATTACAAAATCAGCTCTGAAAAAAGCTTTAACAGAGGGCCGTGATATTAATTTGAATTTGGTTGACGCCCAGCAGGCGCGCCGGATTCTGGATCGCTTGGTTGGCTATGAACTGTCGCCGTTTTTATGGAAAAAAGTTGCCAAAGGGCTTTCAGCTGGCCGGGTGCAATCTGTGGCTGTGCGGCTGATTGTGGAGAAAGAAAGAGAAATCCAAGCTTTTAAACCCGAAGAATATTGGACGCTTGAAGCCTTATTAAAAAAAGATCAGGAAAGTTTTGCGGCTGAACTTTTAAAAATCAAGACAAAAAAATTAGATAAATTTGATTTAAAAAATAAAGAGCAAGTGGCAGAAATCATAACTGATTTAAAAGGCGCTAAATACAAGATTGAAAATATTGAGAAAAAAACCACGAAGCGCCAGCCATTGGCTCCCTACACTACTTCAACTTTACAGCAGGATGCGAATAATAAATTGCATTTTTCTTCCAAACAGACTATGTTTTTGGCCCAAAGTTTATATGAGGGCGTTGAATTAAACCAGACAAGCGCCACAGGGTTAATCACTTATATGCGCACTGATTCCCTGAACTTGGCTGAAGAATTTTTATCAGCCGCGGGCGATTTTGTTAAAAAAGAGTTTGGCGAGAAATACGGTTTGGATGTACCCAGAAGATTTAAAACCAAATCAAAAAATGCTCAGGAAGCTCATGAAGCTATCAGGCCGACTGATATTACGCGCCAGCCAGAAGATTTAAAATCTTTTTTAGATGATAATCAATATAAATTGTATAATTTAATCTGGAAAAGAACTTTGGCTACCCAGATGAAAGAAGCGGAAATTGACGCGACTATAGTAGAAGTTTTGGCTAATGGACGAAAAGAAAAATATATTTTTAAAGCTACTGGTTCAGCCATTAAATTTGACGGGTTTTTAAAAGTTTATGGTTCTGAAAATTTAGAAGAAAATTTATTGCCTTATCTGGAAAAAGGCGAAGAATTGGATTTAGAAAAATTAACTGACAAACAGCATTTTACTGAACCGCCGGCCCACTATACTGAAGCCAGCTTGATTAAAAAATTGGAAGAATTAGGCATTGGCCGGCCTTCAACTTACGCGCCCACCATTTCCACGATTGAAGAACGCGGCTATATTGAAAAAATTGACCGTAAACTTTTACCCAAAGACATTGCTTTTCTTGTCAATGACTTATTGGTCAAACATTTTCCTCAAATTGTTGATTTTAAATTCACAGCCAAAATGGAAGACGAACTTGATGAAGTGGCTAATGGTAAAATTAAATGGGTGCCGGTGATTAAAGAATTTTATGAACCGTTCAAAGAAAATTTGGATCAGAAATATGATGAAGTAAAGAAAAGCGATTTGGTGAACGAAGCTTCGGATGAAGTGTGCGAAAAATGCGGAGAGCCAATGATTTTGAAAACAGGACGTTATGGAAAATTTTTAGCCTGTTCTGGTTTTCCCAAATGCAGGAATATTAAAAATGTTAAAAAAGAAAAAAATTCTGAAGGCGAAGAAAATATAAAAATAGAAGCCGGAGAGAAAAAAGAGCCGGTAATGACTGATCAGAAATGCGAAAAATGCGGAGAGCCGATGGTGATCCGCGACGGCCGTTTTGGCAAATTTTTTGCCTGCTCCGATTATCCCAAATGCAAAAATACCAAACCAATGGATTATAGCACTGGGGTCAAATGCCCAGAATGCGACCAGGGTGAGATTGTGGCGCGCCGCACCCGCTCGCGCCGGACTTTTTACGCCTGCAACCGTTATCCTGATTGCAAATTCGCACTTTGGTCCAAACCAACAGGTGAAAAATGTCCAACTTGCCAAAGCCTTTTGGTTGAAGGCGCTAAAGGCAAAATAAAATGCTCTAAAAAAGAATGCGGGTATGAGAAATAAAATATTAATATGGACTTACTTGCCTTAGACCACCAATTTTTTACTGTTCTTAATTCTTTATCCGGCCGCTGGCATTGGCTTGACCTCTGCGCCATTGTTTGCGCTAAATATTTAATTTTTGTCATTTTTGGCACTGCTATTGGCTGGTGGATTAGTTTGCATAAAACAAAATCCAGCGCGGCCTGGCCGCTTGAAGGCAAAAAAAAGTGGCTGATTTTCGGCCATTTGAGCTTGGCCACTATTTTTTCTTTTTTATTAAATCAGCAGGCTGCTTTGATTCATTTTCGCGAACGGCCGTTTTTGCAAACAGGCACTCATCGTTTAGTCAATCCTTTGTCAGAAAAATCTTTTCCATCTGACCACGCGGCGGTGGCTTTTGCTATCGCTGTCGCAATCTTTTTTTATAATAAATCTTTAGGCGTATTTTTACTCCTGCTTGGAATTTTAATCGGGTTAGGCAGAATTTATACTGGCGTGCATTATCCTTTGGATATTTTAGGCGGCGCTGTTGTCGGCATTTTTACTGCCG
>PFBP01000002.1:26713-26998 GCA_002778535.1 Candidatus Kuenenbacteria bacterium CG10_big_fil_rev_8_21_14_0_10_36_11 | reverse complement strand
ATTTTGGTGCTTGAAAAAAGAGGTCCGATCACTTGGCAAGTGGCTTATTTGGAAGTGGACAACGAAACGGAATTAGGAAAAATTATTTTGCAAAAATTGGCGGAATTGGAAATTATTTAAATTTATGTCAAACGAACAGGAAATAAAACAATTAGTCATAGAAAGATTAAAGACCTTGCCAGACGATACTGGTTTGTCTATTGGTTCAAAAGGTGATTTTAATAAAGAAGAATTAATAAAACGAGTGGAATTGGGAGACGATGTCGGTCAAAAAATAATTGAAGT
>PFBP01000002.1:14457-26696 GCA_002778535.1 Candidatus Kuenenbacteria bacterium CG10_big_fil_rev_8_21_14_0_10_36_11 | reverse complement strand
GTGGATTAAAAGACGGAATTTTATATGAAACATAGTTTGTTGATAACGAGACCGAATTTTGATTTAACAACTCGTTATCTTTTTATTTGGGCAGAGAAAATAATTGGACTTGCCAAAGAAAAATGTGGCAAAGTTTTTGATCTCAGCGGGAAACGCGCTAATAGAAAAGAATTTGAAAGTATGATGAAAAAACATGAACCGAACCTAGTATTTTTGAATGGGCATGGTGATTCGGAGGTAGTCGCTGGTCAAGATAATGAGGAGCTTATTCATGCAGGGGAAAATGAGAAAATTTTAAAATCAAAAATTGTTTATGCCTTATCTTGTTGTTCTGGAAAAATTTTAGGACCACAAAGTGTAAAATCTGGCGCCGAGGCATATATCGGTTATGATGAAGATTTTATATTTTTATATGAAGAAAATAAACAAACACGCCCAGAACAGGATAAAACGGCCGAAATGTTTTTAGAGCCAGCTAATCAAGTGATGGTTTCTTTGTTAAAGGATCATTCGCCAAAAAAGGCGCATTTTAATTCTAAAAAATCTTTTGTTCGTAATATTAGGAAACTTTTATCCAGTCAATCTGTGGCGATAGGTGGTTCTGTTGTAAGATATTTAATTTGGGATATGCAACACCAGGTATGCTACGAAAGAGAAGATAAATAAAATTGAAATTGGAAGTTTGGAATAAAAATAAAATTTCTGGATCCTGAATCAAGTTCAGGATGACAAAAGAAGAGACACATTTTTTCTATTCCTTTATTTTTTTAATCCTCATATTCTTATGTCCAAAAAAATCATCAAGAAAATTAAAAAAATCAGCAAAAAAAATAAACCCTCTAAAAAATTAGGGAATTTTAAAGCTGGAAAAAATAAAAAACCAAAATTGCTGAAAAAGGCAAAAATCAGACACGTGAAATTTGATAAAAAAAATAAAGCTAGAAAATTTTTTAAGAAAAATAGATATAAAACAAAAAAGCAGAAAGTTGCCAAACAAATTTTTCCTGATGAAAAACAATTAGACATGCTTTTTCAAAAAGGCAGGACGCGCGGCTTTCTTACTGAAGCGGAAATTTTAATTGCTTTTCCAGAAGCGGAAGAATACATGCTGGAATATGAAAAATTTCTCGCGCTTCTGGAACACTCCAGCATCCAGGTAATTGAAGGCGAAATGGGCCTTTTATCCAAAACCGAAGACCGCAAAAAAGTTTTAAGCGGGCTTGGGCTTTTGGGCGATTCAAAAAGATCAGACTTAACTGATATTTTTGCCGATTCCATCCAGATGTATTTGAGGGAAATTGGTAAAGTGCCGCTTTTAACCACTGATGAAGAAATGCAGTTGGCCAAGCGCAAAGAAAAGGGAGATAAAGAAGCAAAGAAAAAATTGATTGAGTCTAATCTGCGCCTGGTTGTTTCTATTGCCAAAAAATTCGCTGGCCGGGGTGGTCTAACTCTATTGGATTTGATTCAGGAAGGCAATGTGGGCATTTTCCGCGCCGTGGAAAAATTTGATTATCGCAAAGGCTATAAATTTTCCACTTATGCCACCTGGTGGATTCGCCAGGCCATTACGCGCGCTTTGGCTGATCAGTCGCGCACCATTAGAATCCCGGTGCATATGGTAGAGACGATCAATAAATTTCAGCAGGTTCAGCGCCGTTTGATTCAGGATCTTGGCCGAGAGCCATTGCCAGAAGAAATTGCCGCGGAAATGGGCGAAGAAGTGGAAAAAATCCGGCATATTATTAAAATCTCCCAGGAGACAATCTCTTTGGAATCATCGGTCGGCGATGATGGCGATGATGATTCAAAATTGGTTGATTTTATGCAGGATTTTAAAACTTTGGCGCCTGATAAAGCCACGGCTTTGGAATTATTAAAAACTCATATTAAAGATATTATTCATGAATTAACTCCGCGCGAGCAGAAAATTCTGGAAATGCGTTTTGGGCTGGAAGATGGTGTGTTCCATACTTTGGAAGAAGTGGGCCAGGAATTTGGCGTGACGCGCGAACGTATCCGTCAGATTGAAGCCAAAGCTTTAGAGCGCATCAAAGACCACATTGGCATGAGGAAATTATTGGATTATTAAAATAAAAAATTTATTTGAGGATAATTCAGGCGTAGAGTCCTGATAAAATTCCTGGATAGCTCAACGGTAGAGCGACTGCCTGTTAAGCAGTTGGTTCTCGGTCCGAATCCGAGTCCAGGAGTTTTATCAGGATTAAGAAATTGGTCCAGTTCGAATCCCTGCCTACAGGCAGACAAGTAGAAACCCTCAAAGAAGCGTTTAGTAGAGATGAGAATACGATATGCAACCAAGATTAAAAAAATACAAGGAGTTTATTGAAAAGGAATATTTAAACAGTCTTTTGTGGAATAAAGACCATTCTTTGGGCGGGTTAAGAGCCGGCTTAAAGCAAAAAATTAAGCGCGGCCACTTTAAGCGGATTGTTTTTTGCGGGATGGGATGTTCAGCAATTGTGGCAGATATGATCAAAGGTTTTTTTGTGGACCAAAAAATCCCAATCTTTATTGAAGTGGTGAATGATTATGATCTGGATTATTCAATTAACAGAGAGATTTTAAAAGATGATAAAATTTTATTCATCATAAGCTCTTTTGGCGGTAATTCCAATGAGCCGGTTAAATTTTATGAGCAGATAAAAAAGTTAACTAAAAATGTTATTTTTTTAACCTCGGGAGGCAGGCTGGGTAAGATTGCTGAAACTCAAAATATTTCCGTGATTTATTGGCGATTAAGAAATCCTAATGAAAAATATTCTCTTTTGCATGCCCCACAATTTTTTGCTATTTTGCTTGATATATTTTTTGAATTGAAAATAATAAAGCATAATTATCAGTCAAAGTTATCAGATACAGTCAGGTATTTAAAAAAAGAATTTAATCAAAAAAAAATTAGTGAAGCCAAAAAGATGGCTCAAAAATTTAAGGATAGGGAAGTGATACTTTTAGCTACCCCAAAATGGCATTTAACACTTTTGAAATTAGCAGTGATGCATTTTAATGAAATGGCTTTGGCGCCGGTCCATCTAAATTCTTTTCACGAATTTACCCATTGTGAAGTGGCTGTGTTTGCAGAGCCTAAGGCAAAACTTGCGGCTGTTATTTTTGAAGATAATAAAGAAGACCAATACACTAAAAATAAGATACAAAATTTAGTCAAGGTTTTAACTGCTAAAATAAAACAAAATAAAAATATTGAGCTAGTCGTAATAAAGATGGATCAGGATGATTTCTTTAAAAAGTTTTTTTCCGCACTTTTATTTATCCAATATGTTGTTTATTTTTTAGCCGTTTCTTATAACTTGAAATCAAGAGAATTTATTTCAAAAATTAAATATGCAAAACTTAAACCTTGCTCCTAATAGACGCGCTCTAATTATTGTGGCTCATCCTGATGATGAAACAATTTGGATGGGTGGGACAATTTTGCAAAACCTAAAAACCAATTGGACCATTTTTTCTCTCTGCCGCTGTTATGATATTGATCGTTATCCAAAATTTTTAAAAGTGATGAGAAAATACAGAGCCAAAGCTATTATAACCAACCTGGAAGATGAAGGAATCATGACGCTTAAGCAATCTGTTTCTTTAATTAAAAAATTAATTTTGAAAAATTTAACAGCCAAAAAATTTGATTATCTTTTTATTCATAATTTAAACGGTGAATATGGCCATGAACGTCATATTGGCGTGCATTTGGCGGTCTTGGAACTTATTAGAGAAAAAAAACTGATGGCCAAGAGAAAATATTTTTTTTGTTATAAAGTAAATAAAAGCAAAAAAATATTTAATGATGATAGACATGCCAGCCATTATTTAAATTTAACTGATCCTATCTGGCGGCAAAAGAAAGATATTATCCATGAAATTTATGGTTATTCAAAAATGTCTTTTGAATACCGAAGCTGCCTTAAAAAGGAAACATATAAAAAATTTTGAATACCCTTATGAAACTCCTGATTCTCTATGAACACCCAGCAAGTCTTGGCAGCATGTCCACTCAAGGGCAGTTGTTGTATCAGGGCTTAAAAGAAAACGGAATAGAATGCTATCCTGCGCATTATCAAGAGCGTGCTAAAGAACGGGAATTTTTTTACCGCGCCATTAAACCAGATGTGGTGATTGGCATTGGCTGGTGGGCGGATACGCCGCAGTTAATCAGAGAGCCACAGAAATTCAATATCTTGCCAGTGCCCTGGCTTCTGTCAGATGGCTGGGTTGCGAATTATCATTCAGACATCAATGCTTTGCCTTTGGTTTTTGTCACCTCTTTTTGGGTTAAAGAAACATACAAGCGCGACATGGTTGATGTTAAAAATTTTGAAGTGCTGCATGTGGGCTATGATCCCAAATTGTTTAGACCGTTGCCAAAAGACCAGGCTGGCGTGAGGGAAGTCCGGCGGATGTTTGGCGTAAAAGATGATGAAAAAATGATTTTAACTATGGGCGGCGACACTACCTCAAAAGGTGCTCAGGAAATGATTGTGGCCCTTGCTAAAGTAAATCAGCAGTTTAAAAATTGGAAATATGTTTGCAAATCAACCACCAGCGCATGTGCCCATAATCACCATGAAGAAGAGTTGAATTTAATGGATAAACTGGGTTTGCCCAAGGACAAGATAGTCTATGTGACTGATGATTTTTCCCGAGAGATGGTACCTTTTCTATTGAATGCCGCGAATATTTATGCTGCGCCGAGCAGGATTGAAGGTTTTGGCATGATTCAAGTTGAAGCCATGGCCTGCGGTACGCCAGTGATTTCCATTGATGCCATGGGCCCGAAAGATACTATTGTGCATGGTGAAACTGGATTTTTGGCAAAAGTTGGGGGCACGGTTGAACTCACGGATGAATGGGTGAATGAGGAGATGGGTTTTGATGAGGCTTTTAAAGTTAAATTTGAGAAGCCAAAAATATTTGCCTATCGAGCCGATATTGATGAACTTGCGGACTACACCCTGAAACTTTTAACTGATGAAAAATTGGCGCGCGAGATGGGAGAAAAAGCAGCTCGGCATGCTTTGGAAAATTTTGACTATAAAAAATTAGCCCGACATTGCCTAAATATCTTGCAAGAAAAATTAAATCTTAAATAAAAACTAAAAAATTTATTAAGTAACAGATCGGTTTTTTAATTATTTAATTTTTAAAAATAAACTATTTTTCTTTTTTTCACACACTCGCTTGCGAAAAGATAAGCGCCAGCTGACCAGGCCTGATAAACTGCACCTTTGGGTTGACCAGTTAGGCCATGGAGCCACTCATTAAATTCCCACTCTCTTTGCTGGCCAGCTTTATTCGCTAAGGCTAACTTTATAAGTTCTTTTGTGGCTTCTTTTTGTTTGTCTGCCTTAACCAGTGCAGCTACATACAAACCCCCAAGATATGGCCAGATGCCAGCATTTAAATAATGATAGGGAGTTTTGGCGTCGCATTTATTGAAATAAGAAAACCATTCTTTACCCTCTTTTTTCATAGTTGGATAAATTGCTTTGACTGGATAAGGCTTATTGATTTTATTTTTTTCAATATAATTTAAAATTTTATCAGTTTGATATTTATCAGCCAAACCTGTAATAATCGCCAATAAGTTGCCTTGCGTATCAAACCAATGTCCTTTTTCCCGATCGCCATCATGATTTTTCCAAACATATGGCAGATAATAATTGCGCACATCATCAAACATTTTTAAATCTTTTCTGCCTTGGCCATTAACAATCTTTTTAACTTCTAAAGCTTGTTTATTTTTGCCGGCCATTTTTAAAGCTGTATAATAAAGCGCCTGAGTGGAAATGCAATGGCCATATTTATGGGGAAAAGCATCCTGCCAGTCGCTAGTCGGATGCTGTTCTGGGAGATGGTCTTCGCCAGTATCCTGGCAGATGAGCCAAAACCATGTTTTATTAATTACTCTTTGATGTTTTTTAAATAAGCTTGAGTCTTGGTAAGCCTGTTTGTAAACATATTCACCAATAATAAACCATAAACTGGAATCAATGGTCGTGAAAGTCACGATTGAATTACGGTCAATATTGAAATCACCCACGCAGTTTGGGATTTGTCCGCTTTTTGATTGGTTGTCTGCTAAGAGCTTCAAGCTGTTCTTAAATACTTTTTTAAAATCTTTATTGATTAGGCTTCCGCCCAGCATGGCAATGTTTAGATCCCGCGACCAAGTCGCCAAATAGCCATCTTTGGTGCCAGAAGCATAAAGTCCTTTTTTATTAATGCAATGTTTTAAGGCATTGATCGCCTCTCTTTTTGCCGTCTTTAGTAAATTATTATTTATCATATTTTTTTATTTAATTTTTATTCAAAGCACATTCTTGATAGTAGATATGAAATTGTGCTTTCCGCGCCCTGATTAAGATTTACGCAGTCAGGGAGTAATCCGTCAAAGCAGCCGCTGGTCGTTTGATCATAAACTGGTTGATTGATTGAATTTATTCCCAAAAACCAACTAAATGCCAGGAGTGCCTTGTGCTGATATTTTTTTTCATCTGTTACCTGATAAGCTCTTAAGAAAACCTGGACCATTGAAGCCGCATCTAATGGCTGCTGATCAAAGAAAGCGCGTTTGCCCTTGTGATTGTACCAGCCACGCTGTCCAATTAGCACTAATTTATCATTCAAAATCACGAGTGATGAGAGAAAATCCAAGCTTTCTTTGGCAATTTTCAAATAAAGCTTATTTTTGGTTACTTCATAAGCTAAAAATAAAGCTTCAGGCAATCTCCCATTGTCATAGGTGATGGTTTGTTCAAACCAGCACCAGTCTTTGGTCTTTTCTTTTTGGTAAAATTTAACTAATCTTTCAGCCAAAAGAATTATTTTTTGTCTGATCTCTGGATTTGGATAAGCTTCATAATAGTAATATAGGCCGATTAAGCTAAATGCCTGACCGCGCGGGCTTTTCAGTTTGGCAATGTTTTTTATTGCCTTATCAAAGATAAACTTAGCTGTTTTTTTAATATTTTCAGGCAAATTGCTGTTCATCACAAAGCCTGCGGCCCAAAGTGCACGACCATAGCAGTCTTCGCTCCCTTTCTTGTCCAGAAATCTTCTGTCATAGTTCATAAAGTTATGAAACCAGCCGTCTTTGGTTAAAGCATGGTACAGGTAGCTCAAATAAACATTGACATATTTTAAGCTTTCAGGGTTCTGACTTTTATGATAATATAAAGTGACTGCGATTAAAGCCCTGGCATTGTCATCAGTGGTATAGCCGCTCGAGCGGTCATTGATTGAGTGCTTGGCATGTTGAATAATTCCAACTTCATCACTTAAATTATAGAGATGAGTTAATTTAAGCGGCGGTAAGCGAAAAGATTTAATTTTATTTTTTAAGTTAATAATTTTTTTAAAAACATTTAGATGGGCAATAGCCGCTATTGGCCAGGATGTTTTTTGGCCGTAAAGGTAAGATTGCTTCTCCATTGATTTTCTTGTTTCTGGTTTTTCAATTAGTGCATTCACCACTCGACTGATTCCTGTTGGGTCGCGGAAGCCTACTATTTCTCCCCGGCCCTGCTGTAGCACTTCTTTCGCATGCAGAAATGGCGTTGACACAATCGCTTTACCAGCGGACAGGGCGTAAGCCAGTGTGCCAGAAGTGATCTGATTAACGGCGAGTGGCGGACAGAGATAAATATCTGTTGATTTTAAATAGTTAATAATTTCCTCTAAGGTTAAATATTTGTTGTAAAATTTAACGTAATTGGTTAAGTTTAATTTTTGAGATAATTTGATTAATTTATTGCGGTATTTTTCTCCTTCATATTTTCTGACCACCGGGTGAGTTTCGCCAATAATTAAGTAGAGAACCTCTGGATGTTTTTCAATGATTTTTGGTAAAGCTTTGATTACATATTCTACCCCCTTGCCTTGATTTAAAAGTCCAAATGTGGAAAGCAGCATCTTTCCTTCAAATCCTAATTTTTTTTTGGAAGCTTCACTACTATAAGGTTCAATCACTGGCGTGCCATGTGGGATCACCACCAGTTGGCTTTTTTTTAGCCCATAATCGCACTCATAATACTCAATTGCCATATCTGCCATGACAATTATTTTTTCACAGCGCTTAGCAATCGCTTGGATGACTTTTTTTAATTTAGGTGTTGGATTGGGGATAAGGGAATGAAAAGTCACCACGACTGGCTTTTTGACGACTTCAAGGAAAGCCAAAAGGTAGTCGCCCCATTCGCCTCCAAATAAGCCAAACTCATGCTGGATATTGATCAATCTGATTGAATCATCTTTGTTTATTTTTCTGGCAACATTGATATAGTCTTCAATTTCTGTTTGATTGATTTGATATTTAACTTTAGAACAGTAGTTATAAATACTGCTGCCATTTTCGTTCATGGCCAGTATTTTTGATTCAAGGTAAGGAGAAAATTTTCTGTCTATCGCTTTGACTAAATCACGGGTATAGGTGGCAATTCCGCACTCACGCGGGGGATAGCTGCTCATGTACAAAATAGAAAAAAAGCGCAGATTTTTCTTTTGAGCTTCACCTTGTTCTTGGGTGTAAAAATCTTTTAAAAGTATATCGCACTCATTTGGAGGCATAATTTGGAAGACGGCTGATAGAAATTAATATTGGGCAGATTATTTCTGACTATTCCTTGTTTTTTAAGAGTTCTTTGATTAAATCATTAAGATTAACCATAGCAACCGCGATTCTTTTATCAGCACAACCATAATAGATGTATAAGTTTTTGCCAAAGATTGCTGTGCCAGTGGGGAAAACCGCATTGCTCACTTCGCCCCTTTTTTCATATTTTTCCGTGGGTGAAAAAAGAGGGTCCTTGAGATGCCCCAAGACTTTTTGCGGATTTTTTAAATCAAGCAAAGCAGCTCCAGCATGATAAACTTTTTTCTTATTTGTCTCCTCAACGGCGTGATAAATTAGAACCCAACCTTTTTTAGTTTTAATTGGCGGTGCCCCGCCGCCAATGTTGCGTGATTCATACCAATATTTTTTTTCTAAAAGCACCCAGTCACCCAGATGCCGTAAGTAGTTGCGCCAGAAAGACAAATTCAATTCATTGAAATTCTTAAAATACAAAATTTGTATTTCTGGCAAAATGCGGTGAATTAAAACAAACTTGCCTTTAATTTTTTCTGGGAATAAAAAGATGTCTTTTTCCCAGAGTAACACATCGTAGCCGACCTTATCTTTATAAAATGTTTCAAAAAAGGCGTATTGGTCTTTAAGGACAGATTTCCTAAAAATATCTTCGGCTTTGTCATAGGTAATAAGCGGGGCGATGATGCCTTTTTTTTCAAATTGTTTTAAGTTTTGGCTCACGGCCAGCGCCGTGATAGCATTTTTGCCATCAAAAGCAACATAAGTCATATAGAATGTCTCGCCAATTTTAACAATGCGTGGATCCTCAATGCCTTTTGCTTCATAAATATTTTCACGGTTAATTAAAGCGACATTATCGCGTATCACGATTTTTGTGGGCCCTAAAAGTCGAGCATAACCAATGCATGATTCGTTCAGGTGATTAACAGCGCGGTAAAACATATGTACTGTTTTACCTTCCTGATAGATGGCTGGGTTTAAAACCGCCCGACTTTCAAAAGATTCTTGGGTGGGTTTTAAGATGACGCCGAGTTTTTTAACTTTTAACATAAATTTTTTATCAGACCAAGTATAATTATTCTCACATACTTAATACTATATCAAGTATTGATAATATTATCAAATTTTTATGTCTTGTTTTTATATGCTATAATAATATTTAGTGTAATATTTACTTATGGACATCATATTAAATAAACCTCTTAAAGAATTGAAATATAGTTATATTAAACACAACATAAAAGCTGTTAGTTTTGATATAGATGGAGTGATTTTACCAACTGGTACTTTTTTGCGAGAGAATATGGCTGGCACAAAATTGGAGATGAAGACGCATAAATTGAGTGCAAAAATGGTAAAAATGATTAAACAACTTAAAAAGTATGTTTGGATTAATTTTTCCAGTGGTCGGACTTTGCTTTATTTACAAGATATACTCGGAGATATTTTATGGGATAGAGTTTCGCTCTCCGCGGAAAATGGAAATTTTATTTTAATAAATGGCAAAGTAGAGCAAATTTTTACCTATAATGAGAAATATTTTCAAAAGATTACCAATATTCGGGAGGATTTGAAAAAATTGAAAATGAGGTACCCAAGTAATGTTTTTGGTTTTGAACCCAAGCAACTGATTATTTGTGTGTATACCAATAAGCAAATGCCTGAGATTGAAAAGATTGTGAGGAAAAATGATAAGGAGGAGGAGCTTTATTGTTTATGGACAAACGAAGGCTATGACATTGGTCATAAAAGTACAAATAAAGTCAATGCTCTGCGTTTTCTGGCTAAAAGATTAAAGATTAAATCTAGCCAGATAATTACTACTGGTAATAATTTAAATGATAGAGAGATATTAGAATATGGTATTGGCGTGACTGTTGATCCGCAAAGAGTGAACGGGAAATATGCCATATTAAAAAAGAAAGGCGTGCTGGGTGGAGAGATACTGGCAGAGTATTTGCTTAAAGCATATAGAACGGTTATTGTATAATTAATACTATGGGGTAATACCTGTTAACTATACATAATTAATAAAAAATTTATGGAAAATCAAACCATCAAATTAACCGGCTGCTGCGAGCCGTTTGATCCAAATCCATGGCAGGATAAAGAAATAACCTGGCAGGACAAAATTTTTGTCAAAGACCAGGTGACCAGCTTTCTCCATATTCCCCTGAATATGGGCGCGAAAATTATTAAAAACATGAAGCTGATTGAACAAGCGCAAGCCAAAGCGCCATATCAACTGATGCTCACTGATGAAAAATCTCTGTGGGGCGCGGATATCTATATTGATGTGGTTAAAGAGGTGCCGGGCGCTACGATGGCCAAAATCTCCGGCACTTTTTTAACCAAAGTTTTTGAAGGGCCGTATAAAAATGCCGGCCAGTGGGCAAAAGAAATGGAGGAATATGTTCAAGCCAAAGGTAAGACAATGAAAAAATTGTATTTCTCCTACACCACTTGCCCTAAATGCGCCAAAGTGTATGGGGAAAATTATGTGGTGTTGTTCGGGCAGATTGATTAGTGATAGAATTTTTTATGCTTTATAAAACCAAAAAAATTATTAAAGTTTTGATTTTAGTTTTAAGTCTGGCCATCATAATTTTGATCGCGAAGTTTTTTTGGTTGGATAAAAAATCAGAAATTCAAAAACAAATTAACAATTTTTCCGACTGCGCGGCTGCTGGCTATCCGATCATGGAAAGCTACCCCAGGCAATGCAAAATTCCATTTGGCCAAAATTTTATTGAAGACATTGGCAATGAGCTGGACAAGAATAATTTAATCAGAGTCATTGAGCCAAGGCCAAATAATGTTGTTAAAAGTCCACTTGTAATTTTGGGCGCAGCCAGAGGCAGTTGGTTTTTTGAAGCAAGTTTTCCCGTTAAGCTCATTGATAATAATGGTGCGGTTTTAACTACTGGCATCGCGACTGCTATTGGAGATTGGATGACTGCTGATTTTGTTAATTTCAAAGCTGAACTGAATTTTTCCGTATCTGCCACTACAAGCGCCGAATTAGTTTTGCAAAAAGATAATCCTAAAGATAATCCTTCTGCTTTAAAAGAGTATGACGACGAATTGCGTTTGCCTTTGACTCTAGTGCCAACTGCTAAAGAAACCATGAAAATTAAATTAAATTTTTTTAATGAAGAACTTGGCGCTTCCACTGATTTTAATTGCACAGACACAGCGGTCATAGAAAGAGAAATAGAAAAAACATCTGCTCCGGCCAGAGCGGCTATTGAAGAATTATTAAAAGGCCCGATTCTTTTGGAAATTGATTTGGGTTTTTCCACTACCATTCCCGCAGATGTGAAATTGCAAAAAATCACTATTGAAAATAACATAGCCAAAGTTGATTTTGATGAAACCTTGGAAAGAGGAGTTGGCGGATCCTGCCGCGTGGCCGCGATTAGATCACAAATCACGCAAACATTAAAACAATTTTCTAATGTTAAAGAAGTGATAATTTCCATTAACGGCCGCACCGAAGATATTTTACAGCCATAAAATATTTTTAATGTCATTTGACTTTTAAAAAATTTTTGCTATAATTATTTTGGTATGAAAAAAATAATGAATAACAATAATAACAATAATAATATTCAGCTAA